>NZ_JAFCWW010000003.1:0-19162 GCF_049897765.1 Pseudomonas sp. TWP3-2
TCTTCACGACTTGCAGCTTGAAGCTGTCGTCGAATGCCCTGCGTTTTTTGGTCATGAATAACTCCTCGATAGATGCATTTTCCACCTATCGGGGTGTCCGGGGAAATTAGACCACTGCAGTTTGACCATAGACACCTTGGTCGGCCCCCTCTCCCTCCGGGAGAGTGCTGGGGTGAGGGTCGCTCTTTGTCACGGTCCTGTGACAAACCCCGCCCCCTTCGTTACAAGCCAGTCCCGGCCCGTTGTTTAGACTCCGCGCAGTCATAACAACAAAAAAGGCCACCCATGGATCACTTCCAACCCGGCTTCAGCAGTTGGCTCAACGCCCCCGCGCACCAGCAATGGCTCGCTGCCGAAGGCCTGCGTCTGCTGGCGTTCGCCAAGGCTTCGCGCCTGCCTGAAGGCTTCGGCAATCTCGACGAGCGCGGCCATCTTCAGGCTGATGCGCAAGCCGAAACCATGAACACCGCACGCATGACTCACAGCTTCGCCATGGCCCACATTCAGGGTCTGCCGGGTTACGCCGAGCTGATCGATCACGGCATTCAGGCCCTGCGTGGGCCACTGCGCGATGCGTTGCACGGCGGCTGGTTTGCCACGGCCGAACACCGCGACGGCAATACCGGCAAGAACGCTTATCTGCACGCCTTCGTCGCCCTCGCCGCGAGTTCCGCGGTGGTCGCCAATCGCCCCGGCGCCCAAGCGCTGCTCGATGACGCGATCGACATCATCGACAGCTATTTCTGGAGCGAAGAAGAGGGCGCCATGCGCGAATTCTTCAACCGCGACTGGAGCGAAGAAGAAGCCTATCGCGGCGCCAACAGCAACATGCACGCCACCGAAGCCTTCCTCGCACTGGCCGATGTCACTGAAGACCCGCGCTGGCTGGTGCGTGCGCAACGCATCGTCGAGCGGGTGATCCACGGTCACGCCGCCGCCAACGATTACCTGGTGATCGAGCATTTCGACCGCGACTGGCAGCCGCTGCGCGAATACAACTCCGACAAACCCGCCGATGGTTTCCGCCCTTACGGCACCACGCCGGGCCACGGTTTCGAGTGGGCGCGGCTGTTGCTGCACCTCGAAGCCGCGCGGGTTCAGGCCGGTATGCTGACTCCCGGCTGGCTCGCCACCGACGCGCAAAAATTGTTCGAGAATAACTGCCGCCACGGTTGGGACGTCGATGGCGCGCCAGGCATCGTCTACACCCTCGACTGGCACAACAAAGCCGTGGTTCGCCACCGCCTGCACTGGACGCACGCCGAAGCCAGCGCCGCCGCCAGTGCTCTGCTCAAACGCACCGGAGATGCGCAATACGAAACCTGGTACCGACGGTTCTGGGAATTTTGTGAAAGCCATTTCATTGACCGCTGCGACGGCAGTTGGCATCACGAACTCGACCCGCAGAATCTCCCGAGTGCCGATATCTGGGCGGGCAAACCCGATCTGTATCACGCCTGGCAAGCGGTTTTGATCCCGCGTCTGCCGCTGGCGCCGAGCATGGCCAGTGCTCTGGCGCAATTGTCCTGTGCTGTTCCTGTGTAACCATGTCGTGACATTCGCGCGTCCCTTCGTTACCTGCGCAGGGATGCGCTCTGTTTAAACTCCGTGCAGCGCAAGCACCAGACTTGCATGCATAACAACAAGAAAGGTACATCTCAGATGAATGCGATTTCTCGCCTAGCCACTGTCATTTCTGTTGCCTCCCTGTTCCCTCTCGCTGTGTTGCCGCTCAGTGTTTCCGCTGCCGATTCCAAAGGTTCGGTGGAAGTTGTGCATTGGTGGACGTCAGGTGGTGAAAAGGCTGCGGTCGATGTGCTCAAGGCCCAGGTCGAAAAAGACGGCTTTACCTGGAAGGATGGCGCCGTGGCCGGCGGTGGCGGTGCAACTGCCATGACCGTGCTGAAAAGCCGTGCTGTTGCCGGTAACCCGCCGGGCGTTGCCCAGATCAAAGGCCCGGATATCCAGGAATGGGCATCCACCGGTCTGCTCGACACTGACGTTCTGAAAGACGTCGCCAAGTCGGAAAAGTGGGACAGCCTGCTCGACAAGAAAGTCTCCGACACCGTCAAGTTCGAAGGTGATTACGTAGCCGTGCCGGTGAACATTCACCGTGTGAACTGGCTGTGGATCAACCCGGAAGTGTTCAAGAAAGCCGGGATCGAAAAAGCGCCGACCACCCTCGCAGAATTCTACGCAGCGGGCGACAAGCTCAAGGCTGCAGGCTTCATTCCATTGGCCCACGGTGGCCAGCCTTGGCAGGACAGCACCGTGTTCGAAGCGGTAGTGCTTTCGGTCATGGGCGTCGACGGTTACAAGAAAGCCCTGGTTGACCTGGACAACGCCACCCTGACCGGCCCGGAAATGGTCAAGGCGCTGACCGAGCTGAAGAAAGTCGCGACCTATATGGACCAGGACGGCAAAGGCCAGGACTGGAACCTCGAAGCGGCCAAGGTCATCAACGGCAAGGCCGGCATGCAGATCATGGGTGACTGGGCCAAGTCCGAATGGACCGCCGCCAAGAAAGTCGCCGGCAAGGACTACGAGTGCGTAGCGTTCCCGGGCACCGACAAGGCGTTCACCTACAACATCGACTCCCTGGCGGTGTTCAAGCAAAAAGACGCAGGCACCGCGGCGGGTCAGCAAGACATCGCCAAAGTCGTGCTGGGTGAGAACTTCCAGAAAGTCTTCAGCATCAACAAGGGCTCGATCCCGGTTCGCATCGACATGTTGAACAACATGGAAAAACTCGGCTTCGACTCGTGTGCACAGACTGCTGCCAAAGACTTCCTGGCGGACGCCAAGTCCGGCGGCCTGCAACCAAGCATGGCGCACAACATGGCGACCACGCTGGCCGTGCAGGGCGCGTTCTTTGATGTTGTGACCAACTACATCAACGACCCGAAAGCCGACCCGGCCGATGCTGCGAAGAAACTCGGCAGCGCGATCAAGTCCGCTAAATAACACCTTTTGCAGGAGTCGGGTTGCTGTGGCGAGGGAGCTTGCTCCCGCTGGGGTGCGAAGCACCCCCAAAGGCGGCGTCTGCTGCGCAGCCGAGCGGGAGCAAGCTCCCTCGCCACAAACTGATTCTTCAAGGCTGTAGTCCTTTTTCCCTGTACTGGATTTCCCCATGAGTTCTGTTGCTGTGTTCAGCAAGGCCTCGCCGTTCGATGCATTGCAGCGTTGGCTCCCGAAACTGGTGCTGGCGCCGAGCATGTTCATCGTTCTGGTGGGCTTCTATGGCTACATCCTGTGGACGTTCGTTCTGTCGTTCACCAGCTCGACGTTCTTGCCGACCTACAAGTGGGCCGGGCTGGCGCAATACGAGCGCCTGTTCGACAACGACCGCTGGTGGGTCGCGAGCAAAAACCTCGCGGTGTTCGGTGGCATGTTCATCGGTATCACCTTGGTGATCGGCGTGACACTGGCGATCTTCCTCGACCAGAAAATCCGTCGCGAAGGCTTCATCCGCACCATTTACCTGTACCCGATGGCGCTCTCGATGATCGTCACCGGTACCGCGTGGAAATGGCTGCTCAACCCGGGCATGGGCCTGGACAAATTGTTGCGTGACTGGGGCTGGGAAGGCTTCCGTCTGGACTGGCTGATCGACCCGGATCGCGTGGTGTATTGCCTGGTCATCGCGGCTGTGTGGCAAGCCTCGGGCTTCATCATGGCGATGTTCCTCGCCGGCCTGCGCGGGGTTGATCAGTCGATCATCCGTGCCGCGCAGATCGACGGCGCGAGCATGCCGCGCATCTATTGGAAAGTCGTGCTGCCAAGCCTGCGTCCGGTGTTCTTCAGCGCCGTGATGATTCTGGCGCACATCGCGATCAAGAGTTTCGATCTGGTGGCGGCGATGACGGCCGGTGGCCCGGGCTACTCGTCCGACCTGCCAGCGATGTTCATGTATTCCTTCACCTTCAGTCGCGGCCAGATGGGCATGGGTTCGGCCAGTGCGATTCTGATGCTCGGTGCGATCCTCGCGATCATCGTGCCTTACCTGTACTCCGAGCTGAGGACCAAGCGTAATGACTAGTCTCGCTAGCAAACCCGCCATCAGTCTGAGTCGCATCGCGATCTACGCGGTGCTGATCCTCGCCGTTCTGCTGTATCTGGTGCCGTTGGTAGTGATGCTGTTGACCAGCTTCAAGACCCCGGAAGACATCAGCACCGGCAACCTGCTGAGCTGGCCGACCGTGGTCAGCGGCATTGGCTGGGTGAAAGCCTGGGCCACGGTTGACGGCTATTTCTGGAACTCGATCAAGATCACCGTTCCGGCCGTAATCATCTCCACCGCCATCGGTGCGTTGAACGGCTATGTGCTGTCGTTCTGGCGCTTTCGTGGTTCGCAGCTGTTCTTCGGTCTGCTGTTGTTCGGCTGCTTCCTGCCGTTCCAGACCGTGCTGCTGCCGGCCTCGTTCACCCTCGGCAAGATGGGGCTGGCGAGCACCACCACCGGCCTGGTGTTCATCCATGTGGTCTACGGTCTGGCGTTCACCACGCTGTTCTTCCGTAACTACTACGTGAGCATTCCGGATGCGCTGATCAAGGCCGCACGCCTCGATGGCGCGGGGTTCTTTACGATCTTCCGCATGATCATCCTGCCGATGTCGACGCCGATCATCATGGTCTGCCTGATCTGGCAGTTCACCCAGATCTGGAACGACTTCCTGTTCGGTGTGGTGTTCTCCAGCGGTGATTCGCAACCGATCACGGTGGCGCTGAACAACTTGGTCAACACCAGCACCGGGGCCAAGGAATACAACGTGGATATGGCGGCGGCGATGATCGCCGGATTGCCGACCCTGCTGGTCTATGTGGTCGCAGGCAAGTATTTCGTGCGCGGGCTGACGGCCGGCGCAGTCAAGGGGTAATCATGGCTACGCTCGAACTTCGCAATGTAAACAAGACCTATGGCGCCGGCCTGCCGGACACCCTGAAGAACATCGAACTGTCGATCAAGGACGGTGAGTTCCTGATCCTCGTCGGCCCTTCGGGTTGCGGTAAATCGACCCTGATGAACTGCATCGCCGGACTGGAAACCATCAGCGGCGGCGCGATCATGATCGATGACCAGGACGTCAGCGGCATGAGCCCGAAAGATCGCGACATCGCCATGGTGTTCCAGTCCTACGCGCTGTACCCGACCATGAGCGTGCGCGAGAACATCGAGTTCGGTCTGAAGATCCGCAAGATGAGTCAGCCGGCGATCGATGAAGAAGTCGCCCGCGTGGCCAAACTGCTGCAGATCGAGCACCTGCTCAATCGCAAACCGGGCCAGCTCTCCGGTGGTCAGCAACAGCGCGTGGCGATGGGCCGCGCACTGGCGCGGCGGCCGAAGATTTATCTGTTCGACGAACCGCTGTCCAACCTCGACGCCAAGCTGCGGGTCGAGATGCGCACCGAAATGAAACTGATGCACCAGCGCCTGAAAACCACCACGGTCTACGTGACCCACGACCAGATCGAAGCGATGACTCTGGGCGACAAAGTGGCGGTGATGAAGGACGGCATCATCCAGCAGTTCGGTACGCCGAAAGAGATCTACAACGACCCGGCCAACCTGTTCGTGGCGAGCTTCATCGGTTCGCCGCCGATGAACTTCATCCCCCTGCGTTTGCAGCGCAAGGACGGTCGTCTGCTGGCGCTGCTCGACAGTGGTCAGGCGCGTTGCGAATTGCCGATGGGCATGCAGGACGCCGGTCTCGAAGACCGTGAAGTGATCCTCGGTCTGCGTCCTGAGCAGATTGCTCTGGCCGGCAGCGAAGCCAATGGCCTGCCAACCATTCGCGCTGAAGTGCAAGTCACCGAACCGACCGGGCCGGACACGCTGGTGTTCGTCAATCTGAACGAAACCAAGGTCTGCTGCCGACTGGCGCCGGACGTGGCACCGCAGGTGGGCGAGACCCTGACCCTGCAATTCGATCCATCGAAAGTGCTGCTGTTTGATGCCAAGACTGGCGAGCGCCTGGGGGTTGCAGGCGTGGCGCAGACCGAGGCGCACAGCGCCAACGTCGCGCAGTTCAAAGGTCGCTGAATACAACGGATCCGCGCTGGATGGCCTGTCATCCAGCGCAATTTATGTAAACCGCGTTAGATAAAAACAGTTAATAACAATAAAACGAGGATGTAGGGATGAAGAACAACACCAACGCTCAGCGTATCGGCCAGTTGTCCGCGATTGCGGCGATGATGCTCGCCGGTAGCGTTCACGCGGCTGACGCGTTCAGCTCGGATTCCGAGTGGATGACCGGGGATTGGGGCGGAGAGCGGACCAAGCTGATCGAGCAGGGTATCGACATCAAGGCAGACTACGTCGGTGAAGTTGGCGGCAACCTGCACGGTGGCTTCAACAACGACAAGACTGCGCGTTACGCCGACCAGTTTGGTCTGGGCGTGGCCCTCGACCTGCAAAAACTCTGGGGCTGGGATAACACTCAGGCGAAGATCCAGCTGACCAACCGTAACGGCCAGAACATCTCCAACGACCGCGTTGGCGACCCGCGTGCCGGCACCCTGAGTTCGTCGCAAGAAGTCTACGGCCGTGGCCACATGGTGCGTCTGACCCAGTTGTGGATCAAACACCAGTTCTTCGACAACAAACTCGACATCAAGGCCGGTTACTTCGGTGAAGGTGAAGACTTCAACACCTTCCCGTGCGAGTTCCAGAACCTCGCGTTCTGCGGTTCGCAAGTGGGTAACTGGGCCACCAATATCTGGTACAACTGGCCAGTCAGCCAGGCCGCGATTCGTGTGAAGTACAACATCAACGACGAGCTGTACGCGCAGATCGGTGCATACAACCAGAACCCGTCGCAGCTGGAACACGGCAACGGCTTCAAGCTCAGCGGCAGCGGCACCAAAGGCACGGTGTTGCCGGTTGAACTGGTCTGGTTGCCTAACCCGAACAGTCTGCCGGGCGAATACCGCGTCGGTTACTACAAGAGCACGGCCAAGGCCGATGATGTTCGCGAAGACGACAACGGTAATGACGCCGCCACCACGGGCAATGCCTACCGCAGCCACAGCAGCAAATCCGGCTACTGGTTCGTCGCCCAGCAACAACTCACCAGCCACAACGGTGACAAGACTCGCGGTCTGAACATCGCTGCAAACGCGACCTTCCACGACAAAGACACCAACTTCATCGACAACTACCAGTCGCTGATGTTTGTGTACAAAGGTCCGTTCGACGCGCGTCCGAAAGATGACGTTGGCATCGGTTTCGCTCGCACTCACGTCAACAAGGACGTGAAGCGCAATGCCGAACTGGTCAACGCTGCCAACGGTGTCGATAACTACGATAACCCACTGTTCTCGCCAATTCGTGAAACCGAATACAACTACGAGATCAACTACGGCTTCCACGTCACCAACTGGCTGACAGTGCGTCCTAACCTGCAATACGTCACTCATCCGGGCGGTGTGGATGAAGTGGATAACGCTTTGGTTGCTGGCCTGAAAATTCAGTCGGTGTTCTAACGCGTCTGCGATAAGCTCCTCTCTATGTGCGCATATTTGCGGACAGCCAAGGCTGTCCGCTTTTTTTTGGGGCTTGGCGCAACCCTGTAAAAGACGATTTCAGGACCGTGGCAAATGCATGAGCATCCGCTGCAACGCTTCTTCAAATCCTTGCGCGAACGACCGGTGTTCGCCTGGGAGCGCTATCAGATGCGCGATGTGTTGGTGATCGATCACCCGCTGTGTCAGGCGGTGTTCAGTCGTCAGGGCGCGCAGTTGCTGCACTTCCAGCCGCGCGGACAAAAGCCCTGGTTGTGGTGCGCGGCGAAGTGGCCGCATGTCGGCGCGATTCGCGGCGGTGTGCCGGTTTGCTGGCCGTGGTATGGCCGTCATCCGAGCGAAAACGCGTGGCCATCGCATGGCTGGGCGCGGTTGCTCGACTGGAAACTGCTCGACAGCAGCACCAGTGACGACGGCGTGCGTCTGCACTGGCAGTTACAGCTGTGCGACTGGCAGGTTGATCTGCACGCGCACCTCGGCGAACGCATGGAATTACGCCTGAGCACCGAGCATCAGGACGACATGCCGTGCCAGATGAGTCAGGCCTTGCACGCTTACTGGCGTATTGGCGATGTTTCCGAGATAGCGCTGTCTGGGCTTGAGGGCGCGCAGGGTTATGACCAGTTGAATCGTCAGGCTTGCCAGCAGGAAGGCGAGTTACGGGTTGATGGCGGCTGTCAGCGCGTGTTCCAGCACGACGGTGAATTACAGCTCAAGGATCACGCCTGGCAGCGTGAGTTGTGCATTGATACCGGCGATAGCGCCGATACCGTGGTGTGGCATCCGGGGGCGCGGCCGCTGCTGGGTGTGAGCTGGGATGAGGTGTCGGAGTTTGTCTGTGTCGAGGCGGCGGCGGGGGGCACTGACAGTCTGCATCTGGCGCCGGGGGAGAAGGCGCATTTGAGTTTGCAGGCTTGGGCTGCGGCTTGAGTGTGTCAGGCCTATAGTCGGCCCTCACCCTAGCCCTCTCCCAGAGGTAGAGGGGACTGACCGAGGTGGATTGGCCAGGTCCATCGACCTGCGACTTTGGCGGTGAACTTGGCTTGGCCAAGCCTGAGCTCGCGGTGATCGTTCAGGTCGATGTAACTCAGGAGAGCAACAACGTCGGCCCCCTCTCCCTCCGGGAGAGGGCTGGGGTGAGGGTAGGCTTTTGGCTTCTAAAGCCTCAGTTGAACTCATCCCCCACCGGATACCGGCTCGCGTTCAAGCTCTCTTTGATCTTGCGCAAATGCGGCTGGAAATCCACCCCGCGACGCAAAGTCATGCCGGTCGCCAGCACATCCAGCACGGTCAACTGAATGATCCGCGAAGTCATCGGCATATAGATGTCGGTGTCTTCCGGCAGCGGAATGTTCAGGCTCAGAGTACTGGCCTTGGCCAACGGCGAATTCTCGGCCGTCAGACCCAACACCGAAGCACCGTTCTCCCGAGCGATACGTGCCACTTCCACCAGCTCACGGGTACGCCCGGTGTAGGAAATAATCACGAACAACTCACCGGTGTGCGCCACCGAAGCAATCATGCGTTGCATCAGCACATCGGCGTGGGCCGTCACCGCAAGATTGAAACGGAAGAACTTGTGCTGCGCATCCAGCGCCACCGGAGCGGAAGCACCGAGGCCGAAGAAGTGGATCTGCCGGGCCTGGATCAACAGGTCGACCGCGCGGCTGATCAGGTTCGGGTCGAGCGCCTGACAAGCGCTGTCCAAGGACGCGATGGCACTGCCGAAAATCTTCTGCGTGTAGGCCTCGGGATTGTCATCCGCTTCCACCGCGCGGCTGACATACGCCGCGCCGCTGGCCAGGCTCTGCGCCAGTTGCAGCTTGAGTTCCGGATAACCACTGACACCGAACGAACGGCAGAAACGGTTGACCGTCGGCTCGCTGACCTTGGAGGCCTGGGCGAGGGCGGCGATGCTGAACCGGGTGGCCTGCTGTGGGTTGAGCAGGATCACTTCGGCGACTTTGCGTTCGGCCTTGTTCAGGTCTTCAAGGCGATTCTGGATTTGTTCCAGTAAATTTCGCACGCGGTCCATATGGATTCCTAGATTCACCGGCGCCGATCAGCGCGCAGCTATGCAAATTGGGCCTTTGATATGGCCCGTGACGGTGGCCTATCCTACTGATGGCTCCGACTGTCCACCACTCGGAATCTGAATTTTGCGAAAATGTTGTGGTTATTACTACATTTTCCCTTGAGTGATGCCTTGAAAAAAGGTATTTGTAGCTTAACTTGATAAAAGAACAAACATCATGCCTTCGATTACGGTTGAACCGTGCACCTTTGCCTTGTTCGGCGCGCTTGGCGATCTGGCCCTGCGCAAGCTGTTCCCTGCTCTCTATCAGCTGGACGGCGCCGATCTGCTGCACGCGGACACGCGCATCATCGCGCTGGCCCGTGAGCCCGGCACCGAGCAGGAGCACTTGGCGCTGATCACTAAAGAACTGCGCCGTTACGTCGAAGCCAAAGATCTCAATGAAGCCGTGGTCGAGCGCTTTCTCGCGCGGCTGACCTACCTGCACGTCGACTTCCTCAAGTCTGAAGACTACGTAGCGCTGGCCGAACTGGCCGGCAGCAGCCAACGCATGATTGCCTACTTCGCCACGCCGGCCGCCGTCTACGGCGCTATTTGCGAGAACCTGGCGAAAGTCGGTCTGGCCGAAAATACGCGCGTGGTGCTGGAAAAACCGATCGGCTCGGACCTCGAATCCTCGCGCAAGGTCAACGACGCTGTAGCGCAGTTTTTCCCGGAGAACCGCACCTACCGCATCGACCACTATCTGGGCAAAGAAACCGTTCAGAACCTGATCGCCCTGCGTTTCGCCAACAGCCTGTTCGAAACCCAGTGGAACCAGAACTACATCTCCCACGTGGAAATCACCGTGGCCGAGAAGGTTGGCATCGAAGGCCGTTGGGGCTACTTCGACAAGGCCGGCCAGCTGCGCGACATGATCCAGAATCACCTGTTGCAGCTGCTGTGTCTGATCGCCATGGACCCGCCGGCCGACCTGTCCGCCGACAGCATCCGTGACGAGAAAGTCAAAGTGCTCAAGGCCCTCGCGCCGATCAGCCCGGAAGGCCTGACCACCCAAGTAGTCCGCGGCCAGTACATCGCCGGACACAGCGAAGGCAAGTCCGTGCCGGGCTACCTGGAAGAACCGAATTCCAACACCCAGAGCGACACCGAAACCTTCGTTGCCTTGCGTGCCGACATCCGCAACTGGCGCTGGGCCGGCGTGCCGTTCTACCTGCGTACCGGCAAGCGCATGCCGCAGAAACTGTCGCAGATCGTTATCCATTTCAAGGAACCGTCGCATTACATTTTCGCCCCTGAGCAGCGCCTGCAGATCAGCAACAAACTGATCATCCGCCTGCAACCGGACGAAGGTATTTCCTTGCGCGTGATGACCAAGGAACAAGGTCTGGACAAGGGCATGCAACTGCGCAGCGGTCCGCTGCAACTGAATTTCTCCGACACCTGGCGTAGCGCGCGGATCCCCGATGCCTACGAGCGGCTGTTGCTGGAAGTGATGAACGGCAATCAGAACCTGTTTGTCCGTAAAGATGAAATCGAAGCCGCGTGGAAATGGTGTGATCAGTTGATCGCCGGCTGGAAAAAATCCGGTGACGCGCCCAAGCCGTACGCGGCTGGGTCGTGGGGGCCGATGAGCTCGATTGCATTGATCACGCGGGACGGGAGGTCGTGGTATGGCGATATCTGATGTGAAACTGCCCGAGGGCGTGAACGCCCACGAGTTCAAGAGTCCGGTGTTGCTTGCCGAAGGCCTGGCGCTGAATGTCGCCAAGCAATTGAGCGACGCACTGGCGGCGCGCGGCACTGCGGTGTTGGTGGTGTCTGGCGGGCGCAGCCCGGTGGCATTTTTCCAGCACTTGGCCAAGCAGGATCTGGATTGGGCCAACGTTGTCGTGACCCTCGCCGATGAGCGTTGGGTACCGGTCGAACATGCCGACAGCAATGCCGGTTTGCTCAAGCAGTATCTGCTCAAAGGCCCGGCGGCCAAGGCGCAGTTCCTTAGTCTGTACAGCGCTGCGGCGAATGTAGAGCAGGCGGCTGAACAGGCCGATCGTTTGCTCGGCGAGCTGCCGGGTATCGACGTGCTGGTGCTGGGCATGGGTGATGACGGGCACACCGCGTCGCTGTTCCCCGGCAGCCCGAACCTTGCCGAAGCGCTGCAAGTCGATGGCACGCGTCGCTGCTGGTCGATGCTCGCGCCGAGCGTGCCGCGTCAGCGCCTGACCATGAGCCGTGCGCTGCTGGCTTCGGCGAAGCACAAGATTCTATCGATTTCCGGTCAGTCGAAACTGACCACCCTGAATACCGCACTGGCGGGTGACGATGTTGCCGCATTGCCGATTCGCGCGTTTCTGCAACCCACGTTAGAGATTTACTGGTGCCCATGAGCCAAGGAACAGCCGCTATGACAATCCCATCCCCGACCGTTTCCATGGCGGATAAAGTTGCCCTGATCGACAGCCTCTGTGCCAAGGCGCGGATTCTGCCGGTGATCACCATCGCTCGTGAACAGGACGTGCTGCCACTGGCGGACGCCCTGGCTGCCGGTGGTTTGACTGCGCTGGAAGTGACTCTGCGTTCGCAATTCGGCCTCAAGGCGATCCAGATTCTGCGTGAGCAGCGTCCAGAGCTGATGACCGGCGCCGGCACCGTGCTCGACCGCAACATGCTCGCGGCTGCCGAAGCCGCCGGTTCGCAATTCATCGTCACGCCGGGCATCACCCGTGACCTGCTGGAAGCCAGCGTCGACAGCCCGATTCCGCTGTTGCCGGGCATCAGCAACGCCTCCGGGATCATGGAAGGCTACGGCTTGGGATATCGCCGCTTCAAGCTGTTCCCGGCGGAAGTCAGCGGTGGCGTGGCAGCGATCAAGGCGCTGGGCGGGCCGTTCGGCGAAGTGAAATTCTGCCCGACTGGCGGCGTCAGTCCGGCCAATATCAAAAGCTACATGGCGCTGAAAAACGTCATGTGCGTGGGCGGTAGCTGGATGCTTGATCCTGAATGGATCAAGAACGGCGACTGGGCGCGTATTCAGGAATGCACTGCCGAGGCGTTGGCGCTGCTGGACTGATGCTGGACTTAATTGTTACCTGACACTTCGTTGTGTGTTCTACGGCTTTAGCGGTGCACTTGGTCGGTGCGCCGTTTTTTTTTGCCCGCAAAAATCTTTGTTATGTCGCGATACATAGTTACCGCACTTGGCATGGCGTGTGGGGCTAACCTGCGTTCATCTTAAGGAAGAGAGAACGCGAGATGGAAAACCAGTCTTCATCCTCAACAATCTATCAATTGGCCCCCGAGCAAGTCGCCGGGCCGTATTTCCGTAACCCTAAACTGCTGCGCCGCAACATCAGCGAAGGCGCCGAGGGCTTGCCGCTTCTTTTGCGTCTGACCATCGTCGACGCCATGACCGGCGAACCGGTCAATGGAGCATTGGTGGATATCTGGCACTGCAACGCGCGTGGCGCTTACTCCGGCTGGAGCCGGCTTGATCCGGATCAGGAAGTCACTGTCGACGATATCGGCTCGATCCCGCGCACCGACGACGACACTTACCTGCGCGGCGGCCAGTTCAGCGATCACAAGGGCAGGGTGCGCTTCACTACGATCTATCCGGGATTCTATGCGGGGCGTGCGCTACACATTCACGTGGCGGTGCGCATCGTCGCCGGTAATGAATACCTGGAGGAACGCAACGTCGCCTGGGTCGGTCAGCTGTATTTCCCGGAAGTCGCCTCACGTTCGGTGCTGAATGCCAAAGCCTATCGCGGACGTGGTTCGGCGCCGTTGAACAACGCCGAGGACAGCTATTACGCGAACATGGGGGGTGAGGCGTCGACCCTGACGGTCTGGCCGGTGGGCCGCGATTCCAATGAAGACGGATTCTTCGGTCACCTGACGATCGGCATCGACACCTTTGCGGTGTCGTCGCAGATCAAGCCCGAGGATTTCGACAAGTACACGGTTTAACGCAGTTCGTTCAGCGCGCCGATCAGTAACTCGATGTCCGCCACGGTGGTGGTCAGCCCGGAGGTGATGCGAATGCACGGCCCGCAGGCTGCACCTGTGCGCACTACGGTGAACAAGTTGTACTTATCGAACAAGCGTTCAACCATGGCTTGTTGATCGGTATGCCGGGTAAAGCGAAATGCCGTGATGCCGCAATACAGGCGTGGGTCATCCGGAGTCAGTACTTCGATGCCGGGCAGATTGCGCACGGCGCTGACCCACAGGTTGCGCAGGTAATTCACCCGCGCACCCTTGGCGGCCGCGCCACCCAGCGAGCGGTGTTCTTCGAACACCAGCGGCAAAGTCATCAGAGCCGGAATATTCGGCGTGCTGTAGGGCACACGCGAACGAATATCGTTGATCGGGAAATGCATCTCGCCCATGTCCGGATCAATATCGGCCAGGCGCTGCGGCGCGATATACAGGAAACCGAGAGTCAGCGGCGAACCGATCCATTTGTGGAGGTTATACGCGGCGAAAGCGATGCCCAGCGCTTCGAGATCGAATTCGATCTGCCCCAGTGCGTGAGCGCCGTCGAGGATGATATCGACACCGTGCTCTTTGGCCTGCGCAGCAATCGCCTGCACTGGCATCACCAGACCGGTGCGGTGGGTAACATGGGTCAGCGCCATCAACTTGAGCTTGGGATAGCGGATGAACGCTTCGCGGTAGGTGGCCAGCAGGTAATCGAAACTGGTCGGATGTGCGTGTTCGATCTCGATCACTTCGACCCCGCGATGGCGTGCCAGCCAACGCATTGCGCCCTTGACCGTGTCGTACTCCAGATCACTGATCAACACCTGATCGCCCGGCTGCAACTGGTTGTAGTTGCGAATCAGCGCTTGCAGGCCGGCAGTAGCGTTGTGAGTGAAGGCCACGCTTTGCGCACGCACGCCTATCAACTCGGCCAGTTGCGCGCGGATGTCGAGGCTGTCGCGCTGTTCGAACTGCTGGCGCACGTAGATCGAATTGCTGTTGTTGATCAGCTCGATGTTGCGCTGATACTCCTCGACCACGGTACGCGACATGCGCCCGAAGTAACCGTTCTCCAGGTTGATCGGGCCCGATTGCAGGTCGTAGCGGCCGCAAAAGGTTTCCCAGAAATCTTCGTCGTGGGCGCGCAGGGTGTTATCAGGCATGTTTGACTCGATTCAAGGATGCGCCCTCAGTGGCGCGGTGCAGGTTTGCCATGTTTGGCGCGCAGCGGTTCGAGCAAGTCCGACAGACCGTTATGATCGATTTCCTGCATCAACGCCAGCAGCCCGCCGAGTTCGCCGTGGGGGAAACCTTCGCGGGCGAACCAGTTGAGGTACTGGCCGGGCAGGTCGGCAATGATCCGGCCCTTGTATTTGCCGAAAGGCATCTCGCGGGTGATCAGCAGTTCAAGTTTTTCGGGATTCATCGGCGCGACCGTCTGGCTTCAAAAACACTGTGGAAAATACAGGCATTCTGCATGCAGGCCAAATGACAGATCATGCAAATTACCGAGATACAGATAGTTCAATTATCTTTAAGTCATTGATAATTAACGTATTTCTAAAAATAAAAAAGCTGGCACACACTCTGCAATATCCCTTGCATCTTTCATCAACCCGCAAGGAATTGAAAAATGACCGACATGAATAAAGAAGCCATCTCCGTACTCAACGACCTGATCGAAACCAGCAAAGACGGTCAGGAAGGGTTCAAGACTTGCGCTGAAGACATCAAGCACCCAGAGCTGAAAACCCTGTTCGTAACCCGCTCCGCCGACTGCGCTGCAGCAGCTGCAGAATTGCAGGCCGAAGTTCGCAAGCTGGGCGGCGATCCGGAAACTTCCACCAGCGTCAGCGGTGATCTGCACCGTCGTTGGGTCGACGTCAAAGCCATGTTCACCGGCAAAGACGAAGAAGCGGTACTGAACGAAGCCGAGCGCGGTGAAGACCACGCGCTGAAGGCTTATCGTGAAGCGATCGAGAAGATCAACAAGCACGGCCTTGTTGGTATTCGTGATCTGGTTGAGCGTCAATACCACGGCGTGCAACGTAACCACGACCAGGTGAAAGCCCTGCGTAACCAGGCTCGTGCGCGTTCTTAAGCGTTCGTAGTCAGTAGAAAAAACGCCAGCCAGTCTGGCGTTTTTTTATGTCTGCAATTCAGGCCGCTCAGAGATCAGCCAATACTGATTGGCGGCAAAACCGGCAATGTCACCGTCTGCTGCTTGCGCGGCGCCAGAATCTCCGCCTCGCCATCCACCACCAATTCATCACGCTGGTTGAACACGCGAGTAGCAATCCGTACGCGAAACTTCGGCAGCTTCTCGAGAATCTCCAGGCGCACGGTGAGCGTGTCGCCAATCTTCACCGGCTTCTGAAAGCTCATCTGCTGACCGATGTAAATAGTCCCCGGCCCAGGCAACTCACACGCTACCGCAGCACTGATCAGCGCGCCACTGAACATGCCGTGAGCAATACGCTCCTTGAACATGCTGGCGGCGGCGAATTCGGCGTCGAGGTGCACCGGGTTGTGGTCACCCGACATCGCGGCGAACAGCTGAATGTCGCGCTCTTCGACGTGCTTGGTGTAGCTGGCGGTCTGGCCGACTTCGAGGGCTTCGTAAGGGGTGTTGGTCACTTGGGTCATCGGTTTCAATTCCTGTAGCGGGATTCGATCAATCCACAAAAAATTATTCGCTTCGGTGAGGTCGGCGGTGGCTCAGGGCCTGATCGATCCAGGTCAGCACATCGGCGATCACTTGCTCGCGGTTGCTCTCGTTGAACAATTCGTGGCGCGCCTGCGGGTAGATATTCAACTGCAGGTTCTGGCTGCCGGCCGAGCGCAAGGCGTTGGCCAGATCAGTCAGACGCTTGCCGTCGCTCACCGGATCACATTCGCCGCCGATCACCAGCAACGGCAGGCCGGGATCAATCTGCGCGAGATTGGACGCTTTGCTGATTTGCTGCAAGCCGCCGAGCAGGTCGATCCACAGTTGATTGGTGCAGCGAAAGCCGCACAGCGGGTCGTTGGCGTACTTGTCGACCTCGACCGAGTCGCGACTCAGCCAGTCGAACTGCGTGCGCACCGGTTTGAATTTGTTATTGAAGGAGCCGAACGACAGCCATTCGATCAGCGCGCTGCGACCCTTGGCACCTTGGCGCAATTTCTCGAGGCGGGCGATCTGCCGGGCTGCGCGGTACAGCGCGACTGGCTGGAAATTCGACCCGCTGAGAATCGCCCCGTGCAGACTGGCGCTGTGGTGCAGCAAATATGCCTGACCCAAATAGCTGCCCATGCTGTGCCCGAGCAGCACGATGGGTACGCCGGGATGGCGCTGCCCGATGTGCTGGTTGAGGCTGGCCAGATCGCCGATCACCTTGCACCAGCCATCGTCATCGGCGAAATGTCCGAGCGTCCCATGTTCGGCGGTTTTGCCATGACCACGCAGATCCGGGGCATATACGCCGTAACCTTCAGCGCACAACTGCTCCGCCAGTTGCGCGTAGCGGCCACTGTGTTCGGCCATGCCGTGGGCCAGCAAAATCACGGCTTTGAGCGGTGCGCCCGGCAACCACTGGTTGACGAACAGGCGGCTGCGGTCACTCGCGTCCAGCCAGAAGGTGTCGTGGATCATGGCGCTTCCTTTTGCTACATGGGCGGTCTGACGTTGCATTGTATAGCGCGTCCGATCAGCCCACGCCACGGCAGGAAGATTCATACGATCAATGAGGACGCCGGGCGTATTTGCCTGATTGACCATAGCTGCTAGTGTCCGTGAAGCACCGCTTGTCACTTCGGCTTGCTGAGAAGTGACAGAACAGCGGCCCGGATCGGCTCAGGTAAAGAGGACAAGAACAATGCAACCTGATTTCTGGAATGACAAACGCCCGGCGGGCGTACCCCTGGACATCGACATGGGTGAATTCAAGTCGGTGATCGAGGTGTTCGAGCGTTCCTGCAAGAAATTCGCTGACCGCCCGGCGTTCAGCAACATGGGCGTGACCCTGACCTACGCCGAACTCGAGCGTCAGAGCGCGGCGTTCGCCGGTTACCTGCAAGCGCACACCGATCTGGTGCCGGGGGATCGCATTGCGGTGCAGATGCCCAACATCCTGCATTATCCGATTGCCGTATTCGGCGCGTTGCGCGCCGGGCTGATCGTGGTCAACACCAACCCGCTGTACACCGCGCGGGAGATGCGCCACCAGTTCAAGGACTCCGGGGCGCGGGCGTTGGTGTACCTGAACATGTTCGGCCAGAAAGTCCAGGAAGTGCTGGCGGACACCGACATCGAGTACCTGATCGAAGCGAAGATGGGCGACCTGATGCCCACCGCCAAGGGCTGGCTGGTCAACACCGTGGTCAGCAAAGTGAAGAAGATGGTGCCGGCGTATTCATTGCCCCAGGCCATCTCGTTCAAGAGCGCGTTGCGCCAGGGGCGTGGTCTCGGGATCAAGCCGCTGAAGGTCAGCCTGGATGACATCGCGGTGCTGCAATACACCGGTGGCACCACGGGCCTGGCCAAAGGCGCGATGCTCACGCACGGCAATCTGGTGGCGAACATGCAGCAGGTGCGCGCCTGCCTCGGGCAGTTCGGCAGCGACGGTCAGCCGCTGCTGCGCGAGGGCCAGGAGGTGATGATCGCGCCGCTGCCGCTGTACCACATCTATGCGTTCACCGCGAATTGCATGTGCATGATGGTCTCGGGCAACCACAACATTCTGATCACTAATCCGCGTGACATTGCCGGCTTCATCAAGGAGCTGAAAAACTGGAAATTCTCGGCGCTGCTTGGCCTCAACACGCTGTTCGTGGCGCTGATGGAGCATCCGGATTTCAAGACCCTGGATTTCTCCACGCTTAAGTTGACCAACTCCGGCGGCACCGCGCTGGTCAAAGCCACGGCCGAGCGTTGGGAAGCTCTCACCGGTTGCCGCATCACCGAAGGTTACGGCTTGACCGAAACCTCACCGGTGGCCTGCACCAATCCGTACGGTGACCTGTCGCGGCTCGGCACAGTCGGCCTGCCGGTGCCGGGCACCACGCTGAAAGTCATCAATGACGACGGTGTCGAACAACCGGCGGGGGAGCGCGGTGAGCTGTGCATCAAAGGCCCGCAGATCATGAAAGGCTACTGGCAGAAACCCGAGGCCACCGCCGAAGTGCTGGATGCCGAGGGCTGGTTCAAGTCGGGTGATATCGCGGTGATCGACCCGGACGGTTTCGTACGCATCGTTGATCGCAAGAAGGACATGATCATCGTCTCCGGTTTCAACGTGTACCCGAACGAAATCGAAGACGTGGTGATGGCCCACCCGAAAGTCGCCAACTGCGCGGTGATCGGCGTGCCTGACGAGCGTTCGGGCGAGGCGGTGAAGCTGTTTGTGGTCGCGCGCGAAAACGGCGTCAGCCTGGAAGAGCTGAAGGCCTACTGCAAAGAGAATTTCACCGCATACAAAGTGCCCAAGCACATCGTGTTGCGCGAGTCTTTGCCGATGACGCCGGTCGGGAAGATTTTGCGTAGGGAGTTGCGCGATATCGCGTAAGCCATAAAGCGAAAAGATCGCAGCGTGCCGCAGCTCCTACATTTGGAATGTGTTTCCCTGTAGGAGCTGCGGC
>NZ_JAFCWW010000003.1:19171-477222 GCF_049897765.1 Pseudomonas sp. TWP3-2
CTAACCAAAAAACCCTAAACTATCGCCGCGGGCCCCCTCCCCTATTTTTTTTTTGTTTTCCCGTGTCGTCGGGGCGCCACGCTGCGATCTTTTGCTTTTGATCCCTTGAAAAATCGTGCTTTCAAGGTGGTCTAGGATTTTTGCTCTAAAATGACTGCCAGCAATTCTTGAGTCATCAATGTGACTGTAGGGGCCACTTTTGGCTCTAGTCGACCCTTTCCAAAGCTGCTACTCTCGGCGCGCTTTGTGACTTCTCGGCCGCTAAAAAGCCAGATTCACCAACACAAAACACACACCAATAATAATCGCATCAAATGCGGTGCTGAATTCGCGTTGCTGAGGAGTGGGCTTCCATGAACGAAGACTTTTGGAAGGATAAGTACCCCGCTGGTATTGCTGCCGACATCAATCCAGACGAGTACCCGAATATTCAGGCAGTGTTGAAGCAATCCTGCCAACGCTTCGCCGACAAACCGGCATTCAGCAACCTGGGCAAGACAATCACCTACGGTGAACTGTACGAATTGTCCGGTGCTTTTGCTGCTTACCTGCAACAGCATACCGATTTGCAGCCCGGTGATCGAATCGCCGTGCAACTGCCCAACGTGTTGCAGTACCCGGTCGCAGTCTTCGGTGCCATCCGCGCCGGGCTGATCGTGGTCAACACCAACCCGCTGTACACCGCGCGGGAAATGGAACACCAATTCAACGACTCCGGCGCAAAAGCCCTGGTGTGCCTGGCGAACATGGCGCATCTGGCTGAAGCCGTAGTGCCGAAAACCGGCGTCAAACACATCATCGTCACCGAAGTTGCCGACCTGTTGCCGCCGCTCAAGCGCCTGCTGATCAACAGCGTCATCAAGTACGTGAAGAAAATGGTGCCGGCCTATCACCTGCCGAAAGCCGTCAAGTTCAACGACGTGATGAGCAAGGGCCACGGCCAGCCAGTCGCCGAAGCCAATCCGCACAGCGGCGACGTCGCGGTGTTGCAATACACCGGCGGCACCACCGGCGTAGCCAAGGGCGCGATGCTGACCCATCGCAACCTCGTCGCCAACATGCTGCAGTGCAAGGCGCTGATGGGTTCCAACCTGAATGAAGGCTGCGAGATCCTGATCACGCCGCTGCCGCTGTACCACATCTATGCGTTCACCTTTCATTGCATGGCGATGATGCTGATCGGCAACCACAACATCCTGATCAGCAACCCGCGCGACCTGCCGGCGATGGTCAAGGAACTGTCGAAGTGGAAGTTCAGCGGTTTCGTCGGCCTCAACACGCTGTTCGTGGCGCTGTGCAACAACGAAGGCTTCCGCAAGCTGGATTTCTCGGCGCTGAAAGTCACCTTGTCCGGCGGCATGGCCCTGCAACTGGCGGCGGCCGAGCGCTGGAAAGAAGTTACCGGTTGCTCCATCTGCGAAGGCTACGGCATGACCGAAACCAGCCCGGTGGCCACGGTCAACCCGATCCAGCATATCCAGATCGGCACCATCGGCATTCCGGTGCCATCGACCGTGTGCAAGGTCATCGACGATGCCGGTGTCGAACAGCCACTGGGTTCGATCGGCGAACTGTGCGTCAAAGGCCCGCAAGTCATGAAGGGCTACTGGCAGCGTCAGGACGCCACCGACGAAATGCTCGACAGCGAAGGCTGGCTGAAAACCGGCGACATCGCGCTGATTCAGCCGGATGGCTACATGCGCATCGTTGATCGCAAGAAAGACATGATTCTGGTTTCTGGTTTCAACGTCTATCCGAATGAACTGGAAGACGTGTTGGCGACCCTGCCAGGCGTATTGCAGTGCGCAGCCATCGGCATTCCGGATGAAAAATCGGGCGAGTCGATCAAGATTTTCATCGTCGCCAAACCGGGTGTCACGCTGACCAAGGAAACCGTGATGGAGCACATGCGCGCCAATGTCACGGGTTACAAGGTGCCGCGTTCGGTGGAATTCCGCGATGCGCTGCCGACGACCAACGTTGGCAAGATCTTGCGTCGTGAGTTGCGCGATGAAGAGCTGAAGAAGATCAAGGCGAAGAACGCCGCTTAAACAAAGAGCCCCGCAGATGCGGGGCTTTTTTATTCGGCATGAGTTATTTGCTGTTAATTAGAACCAGCCCCTCACCCCAGCCCTCTCCCAATGGGAGAGGGGGAAAGGGAGCCGATCTTCATGCTTCAGATCCTGAGTTCGACTCATAACTTTCAGGTCAATGTCTTAAGGCCAGACACTTCGGTCAGTCCCCTCTCCCTCCGGGAGAGGGCTAGGGTGAGGGGAAACGGCCATCCCCCAATCTCACTGACGAAACGGCGCAAAATTCACGTTAGTCCCCGTCGGCCGCATGTCCTGCAGATACGAATCCTTATCCGCACTCAGCTCCAGACTCAAAGCAGCCTTACGCTTGCCCTCGTTACGAATCACCAGCCCTTCAAGCTTCTCACGCAAAAACACCGTCGGCACTTTCAGGTGCAGCAACTCATTGGTATCCGGCGTGTGCATCAGCAGGTGAATCCACTCGTATTGACCGACCGCCAGACGTGTCACCGGCAAATCGAACCACCAGATATTGCGGTTACGGTTCAGTTCGGCGAAGTGGCAGTTGTTGCTGCCGAGCACGGCGCCGCCCAGTTCCTGGTTGCGACGGGCGATGGCCAGTTTTTTATCGAGTTTCATAACATTCCTGCGGGATCGGTTCCTGGCGCGTGGCGCCCATATGCTGCGCATTCTCGTGGGTTGGCAGGCAAACATAAAGCCCAACCTGCATCGCGCTACGAAATGAGCCGCGAAAAAAAAATGAAACTTGGCGCAAATCTGCCCGGTCAATCATTACGTACTGACTTTTCCACCTAATTGCACCAAGGAGAAACACCATGAGTAGCACAGGCGATAAAGTAAAAGGCATGGCCAACGAAGCAGTCGGCAACGTCAAGCAAGGCGTCGGTAAAGCCACCGACAACGACAAGCTGCAAGTAGAAGGCAAGATCCAAGAGAAAAAAGGCGAAGCCCAGCAAGCTGTCGGCAAAGCCAAAGACGCTATCAAAAAAGGCGTCGACAAGGCCTGATCCGGCCTTGAACGAAACACCGAAGCGGCCATCCAAGGATGGCCGTTTTTGTATGTTGTTCACATACAGTCACGGATCACAGTGTTTCAAAGCTGCCATTTAGGCTACTTTGATCAGAGAAAACGGCCCCTGAGTCGCCACGACTTCAACCTGTTCTGCGGCGAAAGGAGACGCGAATGATTTTTCCAGCCATGAAAGGCTTACCCCTGCACCGGGTGATGGTGCGCACGGTCACGGAATTCATCGACGACGAAATGTCGACCTATGCTTCGGCACTGGCCTACCAGATGCTGTTCTCGCTGTTCCCGTTTATTCTGTTTCTGATTGCCCTGATCGGTTTTCTGCACCTGCCGGACTTCTTCTCCTGGCTGCGCCTGCAATCGGAACTGGTCCTGCCCCCGCAAGCGCTGGAACAGGTCAACCCGGTCATCGATCAGTTGCAGCAGTCCAAGGGTGGCTTGCTCTCGGTGGGTATCGTCATCGCCCTGTACACCGCGTCCGCCGGCGTGCGGCTGATGATGAGCGCGATGAACGCCGCTTATGACGTGGTCGAAGGCCGTCCGGTGTGGAAGCGATTCCCGCTGTCGATCATCTACACCGTTGGTATTGCGGGCATGCTGCTGGCCGCCGCCGCGCTGATGGTGCTCGGGCCGCAGGTGATGGGCTGGATTGCCGGGCAGTTTGGTCTGGAAGAATTCATCGTCACGGTCTGGACCATCGCGCGCTGGCCGGTGATCGTGATTCTGATGATGGTCGCCGTGGCACTCATCTACTACGTGATGCCTGATGTGAAACAGGAATTCCGCTTCATCACCCCCGGCTCGGTGCTGGCGGTGGTGGTGTGGATCATCGCCTCGTTGGGTTTCGCGTTTTACGTCAAGACGTTCGCCAACTACAACGCGATGTACGGCAGTATCGGCGCGATCATCGTGCTGTTGCTGTATTTCTACATTTCCGCCGCAGTGCTGTTGCTCGGTGCGGAAATGAATGCGGTGATCGAACACATGTCCAGCGAGGGCAAGGACCCGGGCGAGAAAGTCCCGGGCGAACTCGACGAACACCCCAAACAACACGTTTCCGGCCTTGGACGCGATCACTCGCTCAAGCCCAACACTGACGAAGCCTGATCATGATCCGTGAAATCCTGAAAATGGGCGATGAACGCCTGCTACGCATCGCCCCACCGGTACCGCCGGAAATGTTCGACAGCCCTGAGCTGTGGCAACTGATCGATGACATGTTCCAGACCATGGAAAGTGTCGGCGGCGTCGGTTTGGCCGCACCGCAGATCGGCGTCGATCTGCAACTGGTGATTTTTGGTTTCGAGCACAGCGAGCGTTACCCGGATGCCGAAGCGGTGCCGCAGACGATCCTGATCAATCCGTTGATTACGCCGCTGAATACGCTGACCGAGGAGGGCTTCGAAGGCTGTCTGTCTGTGCCGGGTCTACGCGGGGCGGTGGATCGTTATCAGCAGATTCGCTACGAAGGCTACGATCCGAAGGTAGAGCCGATTGTGCGCGTGGCCTCGGGGTTCCATGCGCGAGTGGTGCAGCATGAATGCGATCACCTGATCGGGCGGTTGTATCCGTCGCGCATTACCGACTTCAGCAAATTCGGATTTACCGAAGTGCTGTTCCCGGATCTTGATCCAGCTGCGGACGACTGATCAGCCGAGGCGCGGCGCCAGTTCCATCGCAATCATCGGCTTGCTCCGCGCATACCGGCTCAGGCGCTCGGCCATCGCTTGCGGCAATTCGGGATCAAAGCTGAAACCGCGCCGCTCGTAAAAACCGCGCAAGTCCGGATGGCAGAACAACCACACCGGCTCCTCCACACCCGACACTGCAGCGTCAATCAACTGCGCAGCGATGCCTTGCTCACGACACGCCGGATCAACAAACAACCCCGTCAGCCAATGCCCGCCTGAAACCTGCCGCAAACACAGCGCCGCAACGATTTCCTCGCGGCGCGCCACCCATAACTGCGCCTCGCGCACGGCTTTCATCGGCGACTGATGGGCGCGGTAGAACTTGTTCAGCAACGGCCAGGACAGGTCGTCGAGCAGGGCATAGCGAGTATCGGTCATGGGTTCAGACTGTCGGTGCAAAGGTCGGCGATTATAAAACAACGCGCGTCCCGCGATAGGTGTATACCTGAGTTCACATCCCCTGTGAGTGGAGTACGCATCATGTCCAAAGGTATGGATTCAAAGAAAGCCGCGAAGAAAAAACCGGCCAAGACCGCCATCGAGAAGCGCCACGAGAAAAAGGCCAAGAAAGTCGACATCTTCGGTCATTGATCACGCCCATCGGGAGCCCGTTTCTGAGCTCCCTTTATTTCCCGTGTAGCTGACCTGTTTCCAAGCCTGTGCGACCGCCCGGTCAACCAAATCTTCGCTGAACCGTTTCACTTCCGATCTTTGTCCTAAGTCACCCCGATACTGGCCGACTAGTGGCCTTGCGCGCGGCTTTGCGCTGGCTATGCTGACACCTGACTAACTATGTCGACCGCAATACCATGCGCCTCGACAGCCAACCGTTAGCTACTGATCAAAGCTGCCAGAGTGCGCGACCCAAGGCACCGGACACTGAACCAACAAGGAGCATGACTTACATGGAAGTTCTTCTGCATGTTAGGAATGGCCCGCTCGCGGGCTATCAAGAGAAGGATGTCTTGATTAGAGCGTTGCTGCACGGACCCTCCGATTGATCATCAGTTATCACCTGACAACTTCCTCCCGTGGAGGAAGGCGTGTGCCTGTTCTTCGGAACGTAGTGGTAGATCTTGAAAGACCTGAACTTTCATCAAATCAAAAGACCGCGCGGAAGGTGATAGAGACATGTTCAACCTACATCACAAGGCTGACCTGCAGGAAATCGAGCGCTTTAGTTGCGCACTGACCGAGGCCAACGCCAAGTTGGCGGCGATCAGCCGTTCGATGGCAATGATCGAATTCACCCCCGACGGCATCGTGCTGGATGCCAACGACAACTTCTGTAAAACCATGGGCTACAGCGCCGAGGAAGTGCGCGGCGAACACCATCGGATCTTCTGCGAAGAGGTGTTTTATCGCAGCGAAGAATACGCAAAACTCTGGCGTGACCTGGCCCGTGGCGAACCGATCAGCGGGACGTTTCTGCGCCTGAACAAAAGCGGTCGGGAGATCTGGCTCGAAGCCAGTTACATGCCGGTGTACGGCCCGGACAAACAAGTTAAAAGCGTGATCAAAGTCGCCTCCGACATCACCGAGAGGGTCAACAGAGAGCATGAAGAAGAAAGTATGCTCGCGGCGATCGGTCGTTCGATGGCGGTGATCGAGTTCACCCCGGATGGCAATGTCATCACCGCCAACGAAAACTTCATCAAGACCATGCAGTACTCGCTCAGCGAAATCGTCGGGCATCACCACAGTCTGTTTTGTCATCGTGCTGAAGCCGAGTCTGCGCAATACAAGGCGTTTTGGGCTTCACTGAATCGCGGCGAATATCACTCGCATCGTTTTGAACGCAAGAACAAGTCCGGGCAAATGGTGTACCTGGAAGCGTCGTACAACCCGTTGTTCGATGCCAAGGGTCGACTGTACAAAGTGGTCAAGTTCGCCAGCGACATCACTCACCAGATGACCACTTTGCAGAACGCGGCGGAATCGGCCCACAGCACTTCGGTACAAAACGACGCCTGTGCGCAAAAAGGCTCACAGGTCGTGCAGCAAACGGTGCAGATCATTCAGGACATTTCCCGCGACCTCAACGAGGCGGCGCAGAGCATCGATGCGGTGAGCAAACAGTCGGACATCATCGGCACCATCGTCCAGACCATTCGCGGCATTGCCGATCAGACCAACCTGCTGGCACTCAACGCGGCCATCGAAGCGGCGCGCGCCGGTGAGCATGGACGGGGTTTTGCCGTG
Organism: Pseudomonas sp. TWP3-2; assembly: GCF_049897765.1. Classification (NCBI taxonomy): domain Bacteria; kingdom Pseudomonadati; phylum Pseudomonadota; class Gammaproteobacteria; order Pseudomonadales; family Pseudomonadaceae; genus Pseudomonas; species Pseudomonas sp. TWP3-2. Next base: position 26,146 of record NZ_JAFCWW010000003.1, read on the forward strand.
GTCGCGGATGAAGTGCGCAGTCTGGCTGCGCGTACCAGTCAGGCGACGCTGGAAATTGTCGAAGTGGTGCGCAAGAACCACGATCTGTCACTCAGCGCGGTGTCGAGCATGCAGTCGAGCCTGAGCCGCACCGGGTTGGGTGTGGAACTGGCGAACGAGGCGGGGGAGGTGATTCTGGAGATTCAGCAGGGATCGCGGCATGTGGTGGATGCGATCAGCCAGTTTAATGAGACTTTGAAGATCGAGTAGCGATGTGAGGTTTGCCCCTCAGTGATTGAGGGGCAAATCTGGTTAGCTAAAAGTTAGCCAGTGAGAGAGAAGCTGCCGATTACTTTAGCGGAGTTCGGGTTGTGTCGGTCTTCCGCCACAAACTCAAATGTTCCTCTGGCAAATTGTTTCTCGACGTCTACTTCCAACAAGACGATTGCCCCCCCTTTAACTCTCCCGACCCAAGAGCTAGTCTGCCCATGCGGGTTGTAAAAACCAGCGGTGCTGTAATTTTCCGTGAAGGGATGTGTGCCAAGTTTCAACTCGCCGTGAATATCTATTTGAACACCGCGTCGCCCTTGGGGAGTCTCCACAAAGCCTGAGACGGTCAAACGGTCAGTCTGAATATCAAGGCTATGCTCGGTAGTTGGGATCGTTTCCTCCGGGCCGTCGTTCTCACTCACTTTCACGCCAAACAGGCCAGTCGCTTTTTTTTCCGTGCTCATTTTTTCTTCCTTTTTCACTGGAGTGGGCGTCACAGAAAAACTGTGACTGCAGGCCATGCTGTTCCAGTTTTAAGGAGGAGGACAACTGTCAGAAATTACAGGTGTCTGTCGATTTCTCACGTTATCGGATCAGTGGTAATTGGCTTCGCGTCAAACCGGATCCGGCATCGCCGAGGCCGGCAAACCAAGCACTCGATCAAACAGCCAGTTGAACGCGAACGTGTAGCACGGGATAAACACGATCAGTGCCAGATCCAGTAGAAACGCTTGCACCAGGCTGATGTTCATCCACCACGCGATCAACGGAATCAGGAACACAATCAACGTCAGTTGAAACCCGACCGCGTGGGCAATCCGCCGTTTGACGGTACGCGTGCGCGATACCTGGCGGCTTTCCCACTGCTCGAACAGCGTGGTGTAGATGAAATTCCAGGTCACAGCGATGGTGGTGATGATCACCGCCAGCGGCCCGGTGCTGCCCGGGGAAGTGCCGGACAACAACGCCAGACCGAGGGCGGAGAAGGTCATGCCGATCACTTCATAGAGTGAAACGTAGACCAGTTTGCGTTTGACGCCTTGCATGCGGATTGCCTCTTTCTTGCGACTGATTGGCCAGTGGGGCTGGCGAAGGCGACGAAAGATAGCTTCAATAGGTGTGATAGAAAAAGTCAGCAGCTTTCAGTTTAATTGATAGGTCGAGCAGTGAATTTCAACAGCGACAGCATCGAACTGTTTCTCGCCGTGATCGAACGCGGCTCATTTTCCGCCGCAGCCCGCGCGCTGGGTAAAGTCCCGTCGGCGGTGAGCATGGGGATCGGCAACCTTGAAGCCGAACTCGGTTATCCGCTGTTCGATCGCAGCTCCCGCGAACCGCAACCCACGGCGATGGCGCTGTCGCTGGTGCCACAGGCACGGCTGATTGCCGATCAGCTCAAGCAGTTGCGCGTGCATGCGGTGGAGTTGTCGCTGGGGCTTGAGAGCAAGCTGTCGATTGGCGTGGTCGCGGATATCGACCGTCGACGTTTGCTGGCGGCGATCAAAGTGATTGCCGAACGTCATCCGTTGCTTGAAATCGAAGTGCTGACCGCCCCGCAGGATGATGTGCTGGCGATGCTGCACAGCGGTCGCGTCAGTATCTGCTTGGCATTTGCCGGGTTGAGCGTGAATGTACTCGAGCGTTTTCAGTTCGTTGGCAGCGAACGGATGATCGCCACGCTGGCTGCGGACAGCCCGTTGCTGCAGGGGCAGGATTTGTTTCTCGAGGATTTGCTGCATGTGCGACAGATCTTCGTTGCCAGTCGCGACTTGCCGATCAGTGAAACGCGGCCACTGGTGGCGGAATCGTACTGGCGTACCGACAACCTGGAGACGGCGCTGGAGATGGTTGAAGCTGGGTTGGGCTGGGGTAATTTTCCACTGTCGGTGGTGCAGCCGTGGCTGGATGCGGGGCGCTTGAAACGGCTGAATTTCCGCAACATCGAAAACGGTCTGGTGCTGCCGGTGCACGCGGTGTGGCTCAAGAGCCAACCGTTGCGCAAAGGCGCATTGGCGCTGCTCGAGCTACTCGCTCGCCCTTTGTAGGAGCTGCCGAAGGCTGCGATCTTTTGATCTTGTTTTTGATAGATCAAAGTCAAAAGATCGCAGCCTTCGGCAGCTCCTACATGGGATCAGGTGCTCTCGCGGATTTTCAGTTCGAAGCCCATGTCTTCCACCGGCCGCGCCACGCTGTTGCCGGCCATCAACGTCAACATCTGCTCCGCCGCGCGCCGGCCAATTGCCTCACGCGGGGTGTTGATGCTGCTTAAACGCGGCACCATGTGCTCGGACATCGGCAAGTCGTTGAAGCCGAGAATCGCCACCTGCTCGGGGATCTTGATCCCGTTGCGCAACGCTTCCAGCAATGCGCCTTGCGCCAGGTCGTCGTTGCCGAAGAAGATCGCATCGACATCCGGATGCGCCGCCAGCAGTTGCAGAAACAACTCACCGCCCAATCCCACCGAGGATGAGCGTGGCGTCAGCACTTCCAGATCCGGGTCGTAGCGACCGGCCTTCTGCAAGGCCTTGCGGAATCCCTCGCCACGCAACAACGTGCGCTGATCGAGCTGCGCACCGATGTAGGCCAGACGCTTGCGTCCGCGTGACAGCAAGTGTTCCGCAGCGGTTTCGCCGGCGCTGAGTTGGGAGAAACCCACGCAATTCACTCCGGCGGCGCTGTCCAGTTCCATCATGTACACGCAGGGGATGTTGCTGGCTTCGATCATTCGTCGCGAACTTTCGGTGCGATCAAACCCGGTCAGCAGGAAGCCACGCGGCTGATAGGCCATGTAGTTGCGCAGCAGGTTTTCTTCTTCATCGCGCGAGTAGTGGAAGTTGCCGATCAGCACTTCGAAGCCCTTGGGCGTCAGTACCCGATGAATGGCTTCCAGCGTGTCGATAAACAGCAAGTTGGACAATGAAGGCACCAGCACCACCACAGAATGGCTCTGGGCAGAGGCCAAGGCGCGGGCGGCCGGGTTGACCACATAGTTCAGGTCGAGCGCGGCTTTCTGCACTTTTTCCACCAGTTCGGCGGCGACCGTGCTGACCCCGCGCAAGGCACGCGAGGCGGTAATCGGGCTGACGCCGGCCAGGCGGGCAACTTCATTCAGAGTGGGACGGCCGGTGGTGCGGGTATTTTTATCGTTTTTAGAGGTGGTCATCGGGCGGCTTGCCAAACAAAAATCAAGGCACTAAGGTAGCGCTGTCCTGATGCAGCTGCAAATGCGTGAGCGAGATCCTGCCTGATCCTCGCTTTTTGGCGTCGGGAACAAACCTGCTGCAACCCAAAAAAACGACAAGAAGGCGTCGGCAACTTCTACCGCTGCACTAGAGTCATAGCATGCAAAGGTAGCGCTGTCTGCGCGCTGAGGTGTTTCATGAATCATCCCATCACCGCCCTGGTCATCATGGGCGTTGCCGGTTGCGGCAAGACGTGCGTCAGCGAGGCCTTGTGCCATTTGAGCGGCGCCACTGCCATTGAAGGCGATACTTTCCATCCGGCCGCGAACATCGAAAAGATGAGCGCGGGGATTCCCCTGAACGATCAAGACCGCGCCGGCTGGCTCGACAGCCTGTGCGATGAACTGCGCCGCATCGACGCCACGGGCCAGCGCCCGGTGTTGACCTGTTCCGCACTCAAACACAGTTACCGCGAAGTGTTGCGCAGTGCCTTGCCGGGCCTGGGCTTCGTGTTTCTTGAGCTGACCCCTGAAGTGGCCGCCGAACGTGTGTCGCACCGCCCCGGCCATTTCATGCCTGCAACGCTGATCGAAAGCCAGTTCGCCACCCTCGAATCGCCCAAGGGCGAGCCGTTGACCCTGGCGCTGAATGCTTCAATCCACAGCGTCGAAGAGCTGGCCGAGCAGGCCCACCAGTGGTGGCAGGCCAACGGCTTGCAGCAGCCGGTATGAGAGTGATCACGCAGATAGCGCTGTCCTCACGACTTCTGATTAACCCGCTTTAATAACAACAACAAGCCAGGAGACACCCCCTATGTTTGGCATGTCCCACGACGCGTACCTGCTGCTTGATGCAGTGGTTACGGTGATCGGACTCATCGTCCTGATCACCAAGTTCAAGCTGCATCCGTTCATTGCCCTGACCATTGCCGCTGCATTCCTCGGCCTGACGTCGGGCATGCCGATCGGCACCATCATCAAGGCGTTCCAGGACGGCTTTGGTGGCGTGCTCGGTTTCGTCGGCATCATCCTCGCGCTGGGCACCATGCTCGGCAAAATGATGGCCGAATCCGGCGGTGCCGATCAGATTGCCCAAACGCTGATCCGCGCCTTCGGCAAAGACAAAGTCCAATGGGCGATGATGTTTGCCGCGTTCCTGGTGGGCATTCCGCTGTTCTTCGAAATCGGCTTTGTGTTGCTGATTCCGCTGGTGTTCATCGTTGCGCGCCGCACTGGCGTGTCGATCATCAAGATCGGTATCCCGCTGCTCGCCGGTCTGTCCGCGGTGCACGGTCTGGTGCCGCCGCACCCGGGCCCGCTGCTGGCCATCGGCGTGTTTGGCGCAGACATCGGCAAGACCATTCTGTACGGTTTGATCGTGGCGCTGCCGACTGCGATCATTGCCGGCCCGATCTACGGCACGTTCATCGCCAAGTACATTCCGGGTCATCCGAATCAGGAACTGGTCGATCAACTGGCGCGTGAAAACGATTCTGCCGTGCTGCCAAGCTTCAGCATCACCTTGATTACCGTGCTGCTGCCGGTGTTCCTGATGCTACTGAAAACCTTCGCTGACGTTGCGCTGCCGGACGGGCACTTCTTCCGCATCTGGATGGACATGATCGGTCACCCGATCTCGGCGTTGCTGCTGGCATTGCTGCTGTCGCTGTACACCTTCGGCTACAAGCAGGGCATCGGTTCGAACCAGATGCTCAAATGGCTCGACGCGAGCCTTGCGCCAACCGCAGCGATCATTCTGATCATCGGTGCTGGCGGTGGCTTCAAGCAGATGCTGGTGACCAGCGGCGTCGGTGACGTGATCGGCCACATGGCGGTCAGCGCGCAGATCTCGCCGATCCTGCTGGCGTGGCTGGTGGCGGCGGTAATTCGTATCGCCACCGGTTCGGCGACGGTCGCGACCATCACTGGCGCGGGCATTGTGGTGCCGGTGGTCGGGATGATTCCGGGCGTCAACCGTGAGCTGCTGGTGCTGGCCACTGGTGCAGGTTCGTTGATCCTGTCCCACGTTAACGACGCCGGCTTCTGGCTGGTGAAGCAGTACTTCAACATGACCGTGGCCGAAACCTTCAAGACCTGGACCGCGATGGAAACCATCCTGTCGGTGGTGGCGCTGGGCTTCATTCTGCTGTTGTCGATGTTCGTATAAGTCAGCGATCCGCAGGCACAAAAAAACCGCAGCGATGCGGTTTTTTTGTGGGTGAAATTTGCGGGTTATTTGGTGACTAACCCATCCGCCCGGAACATCCCGCGAATCCCGCGTACGGCCTGACGGATCCGGTCCTGGTTTTCGATCAGCGCGAACCGCACATGATCGTCGCCATATTCACCAAAGCCCACACCCGGCGAGACGCAGACCTTGGCCTCGGCCAGCAGTTTCTTGGCAAACTCCAACGAACCGAGATGCGCGTAAGCCTCGGGAATCTTCGCCCAGACGTACATCGAGGCTTTCGGGTTTTCGACCATCCAGCCCAGTTCATGCAGGCCTTTGACCAGCACGTTACGCCGCTGCCGATACTGCTCGGCGATGTCGAGCACGCATTGCTGATCACCTTCCAGCGCAGCAATTGCCGCCACTTGCAGCGGGGTGAAGGTGCCGTAATCGTGGTAGCTCTTGATCCGTGCCAGGGCGTTAACCAGTTCCGGGTTGCCGACCATGAAACCGATGCGCCAACCGGCCATGTTGTAGCTCTTGGACAGGGTGAAAAACTCCACCGCAATGTCCTTGGCACCCGGCACCTGCATGATCGACGGGGCTTTCCAGCCGTCGTAGACGATGTCGGCATAAGCCAGATCGTGCACCACCAGTACGTCGTACTGCTTGGCGAGGGCGATCACCCTTTCGAAGAAATCCAGCTCTACGCACTGCGCGGTCGGGTTCGACGGGAAGCCGAGAATCATCATCTTCGGCTTCGGAATCGAGCCACGAATCGCTCGTTCCAGTTCAGCGAAGAAATCCACACCCGGCACCAGCGGCACCGAACGCACCTGGGCGCCGGCAATCACTGCGCCGTAGATGTGAATCGGATAACTCGGGTTTGGCACCAGCACCGTGTCGCCCTGATCCAGCGTGGCCAGCATCAAATGCGCCAGGCCTTCCTTGGAGCCAATGGTCACGATGGCCTCGCTTTCCGGGTCGATATCGACCTCGTAGCGCTTTTTGTACCAATTGGAAATCGCCCGGCGCAGGCGCGGAATGCCTTTGGACGTGGAGTAACCGTGGGTGTCGTCGCGCTGAGCGACTTGCACGAGCTTTTCGACAATGTGCGGCGGCGTGGCCCCGTCGGGGTTGCCCATGCTCAAGTCGATGATGTCTTCACCACGACGGCGCGCGGCCATCTTCAGCTCGGCGGTGATGTTGAAAACGTAAGGGGGGAGTCGATCTATGCGCGCAAAGCGGCGCGGCGAACCTTGTTCAGCCATGGGTGCCTCGGATAACGTAAGCGCCCGGAACCGTCCGAGCGACGCTGGTCACTGCGGTGACCTGTTGCGCAAGATAAGGGCAGTGACGGCCGACTGTCCAGCCTGTGCACACACAAATTTGCCCCAAGGAAAACGTTAGATGGAATTCACCAGTGGCTTCTTGTTGAGCCTGTCGCTGTGCCTGGATATCGGCGTGGCCAACATCGCGATGATCACCCTGGCGATGCAGCGCGGTTACTTCCAGGGCTTCGCGCTGGGACTGGGCACCTGCGTCGGCGACCTGATCTACGCGGTATTGGCGCTGGCGGGCATGACCGTTTTGCTGCAATACGAAACCGTGCGCTGGGTGCTGTGGATCGGTGGTTCCGCGTTGTTGATCTACTTCGCGGCGAAGATGATCTACTCGGCGATTCACCACGAAGCCATGCTGGCCGCGACCGCCGAAGTGGGGCAGAACTCGCATCGCAAGGAATTCTTGCGCGGGATTTTTCTCGCCATGTCGTCGCCGAGCGCGATTCTGTGGTTTGCGGCGGTCGGTGGCACGTTGATCGCGCGTTCCGGTGGCGGCGGGCCATTGAGTTCGGCGTTGTTCCTCGGCGGGTTCCTGTGTGCCGGACTGCTGTGGTCGGCCGGGCTATGCTTCGCCGCGAGCCATGGCGGCAAGCTTTTGGGTGACAAGTTGCTGCGCTACTCGTACATGGCATCTGCAGCGATCTTCTGTTATTTCGCGGTATACGTGATCGTATCTGGCTACAACGAGTTCATTGGAGCGGCTGCCGTCGAGCAGTTGCACACGCTCTGACCGTGCGAAGTGGCTTTGGCTTTCTATACTCCCAGCCGAACCCCTCTTTTGTTCCAGGAGTCGAGTCATGGATGAGCAAAAACGCGTCGAAGTGGCTGAACCTCGCTTCGAACATGGACACTTCCTGCTGATTGCAGGCTTGGGTGATCGATTTACTCAGGAAACCGCGCACAAAATTCCGGCACTGTGGGAGAAATTCCTGCCGCATCTGGGAAAAATTCCCGGCCAGAAAGGCGAAGTGACCTACGGTGTCTGCTGCAATTTCGACGGCAAGGGCGGCTTCGATTACATCGCCGGGGTGGAAATCACCAAGCTCGATGAGTTGCCGCAGGACGTGTATCGCTGGATCGAAGTGCTGCCTCGTCAGTACGCGGTGTTTGAGCACAAGGGATCACTCGAACATCTGCCGCAGACCCTGCAGTACATCTACAAAACCTGGCTACCGAAGTCGCACTACGTTGAACTCAACGCCCCGGAACTGGAGCGTTATAGCGCGGATTTCAATCCGACGCTCAAGACCGGCAAGCTGGAAATCTGTGTGCCGGTCGAAACCAGAGGCTGAACATCAGCCGGCAGCGTGAGTTACCCCCTCGCTGCCGGTTTATCAGTGCTTGTCTCTGACACGACGCGCCCGCAACAGGTCGACGCCCAAAGTGATGAAGCCAAAGACGCTGATACCAGCCACCATCAACAGACCAATCTCAAAGCTGCTCATACGCTGTTTCCCCCACGGGTGATCAGAGACAAGCGTCAGCAATAACCTGCCGCGAATCCGAAGAAAAGCGCTTATACACAAGCTTTACGCCGCCAGGGCGGATCGATATGAGCGGCTTATTCCTTTATCCTTTGCCGCTTGTTTTCATTGATTTCGAGCCGCCATGAACACCATCATCCGCAACGTCAGCGCCGCCGACCTCGATCGCTGCTACGCCATCGAAACCCTCGCCTACGAAGGCGATGAAGCGGCCACCCGCGAAAAAATCGCCACGCGCATTGCCACCTGGCCGGACGGTTTCATCGTTGCCGAGGTGGACGGGGAGGTTGCCGGTTTCATCAACTCCGGCGCGGCATTCGACGTGCAAATGTCCGACGAAGCCTTCAAGGAACTGATCGGCCACGACCCGGCCGGGCCGAACGTGGTGATCATGTCGGTGGTGGTGCATCCGGATTATCAGAGGCAGGGCCTGGCCAAGCGTTTGCTGGGTGAATTCATCGAACGCATGCGCGGCCTGGGCAAGGCGACGATCCATCTGATGTGCAAGGAGCAACACATTCCGCTGTATGCCGGATTCGGCTTTGCCTACATCAAACCGTCGGCATCCGACCACGGCGGAATGGCGTGGCACGAGATGATCCTGACCTTGTAAGTCATTACGCAAAACCCTGTGGGAGCTGGCTTGCCAGCGATAGCGGTGGTTCAGTCGACATCAATGTTTGCTGTACCGACGCCATCGCTGGCAAGCCAGCTCCCACAGTGGGCAGTGGTACGTCAGTAGAGGCTGTTTTGCACTCTGGCCGGCGCTTCACGGTCGTAGGTCTCGGCATCGAACTGGCCGTCGTTCAGGCGCTTGTGAAAGGCGCCAGCCGTGGGCAATGCCGAACGCGGCAAATGCGTCTCGGGATTCCATGCATCCGAACGCACAAACGCTTTCGAACAATGGAAAAACGCCGCGTCCACCGTCACCAGCAACACCGTGCGCGCCGGTTTGCCGTTCACTGCAAAGCTCTCCAGCAACGCCGGATCCGCACTGATGGTCGCCGTGCCGTTAACGCGCAACGTCTCGCCAATCCCCGGAATAATGAACAGCAGCGACACGCGCGGATCGTGCAGCACATTGCGCAAGGTATCGATGCGGTTGTTGCCCGGTCTATCCGGCAACGCCAAGGTGCGCGAATCAATGATCTGCACAAATCCGGCCACGTCACCGCGCGGTGAACTGTCGAGGCCATCGGCGCCCACGGAGCTGACGATCACCAGCGGCGAGACGCGGACCATCGCCTGATAGTCCTCGTTGAGAAAACCAATCTGCTTGCGCACCGCCCGCTCGTGGGGCAGTCCGTAAATCGCTTCCAGCGCTTCGATTGAGTCGATCATCGTGCATCCCTCGATGATTTAGAAAAACAGGCCCATGCGCCGCTCGTAACCGATCCGGCCCTTGTACGCTTCGCCGCTGTCGACGTAGCCATGTTTGGCGTACAGCGCGATGGCGGCTTCGTTGTCGGCGTCGACCGACAGTTCCAGGCCTTTGATTTCCGGCCAGGCCTGACGCGCAACCTCTGGCAGCGCCTGCAAACAGGCTTTGCCGTAACCCTTGCCCTGCGCCCGGCGATCGACCTGTAACGCATGCAATGTGGCGCTGTTTTCATCGGCCCACGCCGGTAGCACTGGCGGGCGTTTGAGCAGCAAGAACGCCACCGGCACCTCGTCGGCCAGCAGGGCAAAACCCTTCACGCCGGGCGCAGGTTTAGAGAGCAGTGTGTGCAACGCACCGTGGATGTCGCCGGAGAATTTGATCTGCTCGGCGTGGATTTCAATCGCCTCGACCTGCTGCCGCTGGGTGGCATTCAGGCTGTCGTAAGGCACGAGTCGGGCTGACACGGGAATTTCCTTTTTCCTACAAAGAAGAGCCTTGGATTCTAACCAGTTTGGTTACTTCGGAAATTTTTTGTTGCAGCTGTCGATCCATCGATTCGCCAGACGACTAAGGGTGTCTTCACAACAAAAACCAAGGAGAACCCCTATGAGCGCACAAGCACAGATCCAGACCCTGATCGATACCTACCGCCAAGCCGTGATGGCCAAGGACGTGGAAAAAGTCATGGCCCTGTACGCCGACGACATCGTCTCGTTCGACGCGATCAAGGCCCTGCAATTCAAAGGCAAACCGGCCTATCGCGCGCACTGGCTGGCCTGCATGGAAATGTGCCCCGGCCCGCACATTTTCGAATTTCAGGAAATCGCCATTGAGACAGCGGACAACATCGCGTTTGCGCACTGGGTGGCCAACTGTGGTGGCACCAATGAAAAGGGCGAAACCCAGAGTTGCTGGATGCGCGTCACCGCGTGCTACCGGCAGGAGGGCGCGGCGTGGAAGATTGTTCACGAGCACTGGTCGGCACCGTTCGATCCGATGAGCGGCGCGACCTTGTTCGACGTTACGCCGTAAGCCGCGTCCGTTCGCCAAAGTGTCGATCTGCGGCCATAGTTGATCCGTTCCAGTCGGGAGAAAGCCATGAAATATCTATGTCTGGTGTACAGCGACGAGCACCTGCTGCATTCGCAGCCCGACAGCCCGGAGGATGCGGAATGCTGGGCTTATGCCGAGTCGATTCAGGGCAGCGGCCGCATGATTGCCGCCGAAGCTTTGGAGTCGGTGCAGACCGCCACCACCGTGCGTATGCGCAATGGCAAGTTGTCGATCACCGACGGGCCGTTCGCCGAAACCAAGGAGCAACTGGCGGGGTTCTATCTGATCGATGCGCGCGATCTCAACGAGGCGATTCAGGTCGCGGGGAATATCCCTGCAGCGCGGGTCGGCAGTGTCGAAGTGCGTCCCGTGCGCCAGTTGAACGTCTGACCGATGACCGACGCAGCGATCAAGGCGCGGGTCGAGCAGGTCTATCGCGAAGACTCGCGGCGGATTCTCGCGACCTTGATTCGTCTGCTCGGTGATTTCGATCTGGCCGAAGAGGCCTTGCATGAGGCGTTTTTCATCGCGGTCGAGCGCTGGCAGCGCGACGGCGTGCCGGACAATCCGCGCGCCTGGCTGGTGTCCACCGGGCGTTTCAAAGCCATCGATGTGTTGCGCCGTCGCGCGCGGTTCAAGGCTTCGCAACCGCTGTTGCTGGCGCAACTTGAGGAACTGGAGCTGACCGACTGGAGCAATGAAGATGTGGAAGACGATCGCCTGCGGCTGATTTTCACCTGCTGCCACCCGGCGCTGGCGGCGGACGCGCAGGTGCCACTGACTTTGCGTGAAGTCTGCGACCTCACCACCGAAGAAATCGCCCGCGCGTTTCTCTCGGCACCGGCGGCGATTGCCCAGCGCATTGTGCGCGCCAAAGCGAAAATCCGTGACGCAAAAATCCCCTATCAAGTGCCGAGCCTGAGCGAATTGCCCGAGCGCCTCGACAGTGTTTTGCGGGTGGTTTATCTGGTGTTCAACGAAGGATATTCGGCATCGATGGGCGCGCAGGTCACCCGTGAAGACCTGACGCGTGAGGCGATTCGGCTGGGGCGCTTGTTGATGGAATTGTTGCCGGAGCCGGAGGTGATGGGGTTGCTGGCGTTGATGCTGTTGCACGAGTCGCGGCGGCCGGCGCGCTCATCGGCCGAAGGTGAACTGGTGCTATTGGATGATCAGGATCGGCGGTTGTGGGATGGCGCCATGATTGCTGAAGGTTGCGCGCTGGTGGAGCGGTCGCTGAGCACCCGGCGGTTTGGCCCGTATTGCCTGCAAGCGGCGATTGCCGCAGTGCATGCCGAAGCGGCGACGGCGGGGGAGACGGATTGGGAGCAGATTGTCGGGCTGTATGACGTGTTGTTGCGGGCGGTGCCTTCGCCGGTGATCGAGTTGAATCGGGCGGTGGCAGTGGCCAAGCGTGATGGGGCGTTGGCCGGGTTGGTGTTGATTGAGGCGATTCTTGAGCGCAGAGAATTGCAGGATTACCACTTGGCGCATTCAGCGCGAGCGGAGTTTTGTCGGCAGTTGGGTCGGGTGGAGGAGGCGCGGGCGGCGTATCTGCGGGCGTTGGAGCTGACGCGGCAAGAGCCGGAGCGGCGGTTCATCGAGGCGCGGCTGCAAGCGTTGAGCTGATCTGAATGGTGCGCTGACAATACTGGCCTCTTCGCGGGCAAGCCCGCTCCCACAGTATCCGCGTCGTACAGAATATTTTTGAACACTGCAAAAAACTGTGGGAGCGGGCTTGCCCGCGAAGGGGCCCGAAAGACCGGTATATTTATTCCAGCATCTTGCTCAGCAACCAACTCCCCGCCGGCCCCGGCGGATACAGCCGCGACCACAGCGCATCGACAAACACCGGTTTCGGCCAGCCGCGCACTTTCAATTCCACCAGCAAGCCATTGCCGAAACGCCCCACCAGCCAGCGGGGCAACGGTGCCCAGCCGAAACCTTTTTCGGCCATTTCCAGCAGCATCAGATAACTCGGCGCCGACCACACCCGGCCTTTGCCGCGACTGTCATACGGATTGACGATGGTCGCCAGGCGCAATTCGCGATGCTGCGCCAGTTCTGCCTGATCGATGTGTTCGAGCTTAGCCAACGGATGGTCAAGGCCGACGAATAAGCCGATTTCAGTGTTCTCGGCAACTGTCGAGGTCTCCAGATCCGGCGGGTAGCTGTCGCGCATCTCGGCAAATCCCATGTGCGCGCGGCCACGCTGCACCAGTTCGATCATGTCGTCGCACTCGGCGATCAGGCATTCCAGCTCCAGATCCGGGTAACGCTGCTCGAAGCCGACCAAGGCTGCTTCGAATCGATCCGACTGATAAGTGTCGGAAATCACCACCGTCAGCTTCGGCTCGACGCCCTGTGCCAATTGCCGCGCAGTCATTTCCAGGCGATTGGTCGCCGCCAGAATCGCCTCGGCGCGTTGCAGCATGACGTGCCCTTCAGGCGTGAGCGTCGGCTTACGGCTGCTGCGATCAAAGAGGATCAGATCCAGATCAATCTCCAGACTTGCCACCGCCGCACTGATGGTCGACTGACTGCGCCCCAATTTTCGCGCCGCCGCCGAAAACGAGCCTTGCGTGGCCGCTTGCACGAACGCCAGCAACACTTCCTGAGATGCCATGAACTATCGCCTTGATCGATGGTTATTGGTTATGAAGTATCGGGACAAGGCTGGATCATGGCAACCATCTTCACTCAAGGAGTCAGGCCATGACTGCCAACAAATCCATCACTGAACGTATTTTCCAGGCCATCGGTTTCGAGCTGCTGGCGATCCTGATCTGTACGCCGTTGCTGGCATGGATCATGGACAAACCGCTGCTCGACATGGGCCTGGTCACGTTGCTGATCGCCGCATTGGCGTTGGCGTGGAACGTGGTGTTTAACGGCTTTTTCGACCGCGCGTTGAAACGCATGAACGTCGAACACAACGCCTGGGTGCGGGTGGTGCATGCGCTGCTGTTCGAAGGCGGGTTGATCGTGATGGGCGTGCCGCTGATCGCGTGGTGGCTGTCGGTCAGTGTGTGGCAAGCGTTCTTGCTCGATATTGGCGTGCTGCTGTTTTTCCTGCCGTACACCTACGTTTACCACTGGGGTTATGACGTGGTGCGTGCGCGGTTGGTGACTGCTCGCACTGCCTGATTGTTAAACACCAATTTGTGGCGAGGGAGCAAGCTCCCTCGCCACAATGATTGTGCAACTGTCTTGCAATCAGAGAAACATCCCGCCCGACGCTTCGACTCGCTGCCCATTGATCCACTGTGCTCCCGGTGACAGCAACAGCGCCAGCGCTCCGCCAATGTCATCCGGCTGACCGGCACGGCCCAGCGCGGTATTGCTGGCAACCATCGCGTTAATCGCCGAATTATCGCGCACCGCGCCGCCACCGAAATCAGTCTCGATGGCGCCAGGTGCCAGGATATTCACCGAAATCTGCCGCGCTCCAAGCTCTTTCGCCTGATAACGGGTCAGCACTTCCATCGCGCCTTTCATCGCGGCGTAAGCGCCGTAGCCTGGCAGGCTGAAGCGGGTCAGGCCGCTGGAGATGTTGATGATCCGCCCGCCGTCGTTGATCAACGGCAGCAACTGTTGAGTCAGAAAAAACGGCCCTTTGAGCTGGATGTTCATCAGCAGATCAAACTGCTCGACCGTGGTTTCAGCGAAGCTGGCATGTACGCCGATTCCGGCGTTGTTGATCAAAAAATCGAACCGTTCACGATTCAACTGCTGCAACGCTTGCTCAACCCGAACGCCGAACTCTGCAAAACCCTCACTTCGGCTCACGTCCAGCTGCAGCATCACAGCTTGGCCGCCGAGTTTTTCCACTTCTGCCACCAGCGCCTGAGCTTCATCAGCGCGGCTGTTGTAAGTGCCGATGATGTCCACACCTTGCGCGGCGAGGTGCAGTGCTGCGTTCTTGCCCAAGCCACGGCTGGCGCCAGTGATCAATGCGATTTTGCGGTTCATGTGTCGGCCTCGATTGCGGTGAGTGATGATGTGGCCCAGTTTATTTATCCGCTATGGGGTGATAAACAGACTGAAAGCGGAATCACTGGTCGGATTGGCCGAACAATCAACGAGCGCAAAATGAACAAACTGGAACTGCTGCGCACCTTCGCGCGGGTCAGCGAATTGTCGAGTTTCACCCTTGCCGGTGAGAGCCTCGGACTGCCGCGCTCGACTGTCTCCGAGCATGTGCAGGCGCTGGAAATCTTGCTCGGCACGCGCCTGCTGCAACGCACTACGCGCAAAGTGCAGGCGACTCAGGACGGCCTGGTGTTGTACGAGCGCAGCAAGGATCTGCTTTCGCACATGGACGAGATCGAAGGCCTGTTTCGTCAGGACGCCGCCTCGCTGAGTGGGCGTATCCGCATCGACATGCCGAACATCCTCGCCCGCCGCGTGGTGATGCCGCAGCTGCCGCAGTTCATGGATCGTCATCCGCAACTGGAACTGGAAATCAGCAGCACCGACCGCCGGGTGGATTTGCTCAGTGAGGGCTTCGATTGCGTGGTGCGGGTCGGCGCGCAACCGGATCAGTCGGTGGTCGCGCGGCATCTGTGCGACTTCAGCATGATCAACTGCGCCAGCCCGGCGTATCTGGCGCGTTATGGTGTGCCGCAGACGCTGGAAGACCTAGCACAGCATCGGCTGGTGCATTACGTCGGCGTGCTCGGTTCGCGCTCGGAAGGGTTTGTGTATGAAGAGCACGGCCAGATTCGCCACGTGCCGATGGCCGGCAGTGTGACGGTCAACAGCACCGACGCCTACGAGTCGGCAGCGTTGGGTGGTTTTGGTCTGGTGCAGATTCCGCATACCGGAATGAATGGCTATCTGCAGAGCGGCGAACTGGTGGCAGTTTTACCGCAGTTCAACGCCCCGGCGATGGGCGTTTCACTGCTATATGCACGGCAACGGCATTTGCCGTTGCGCGTGCGGGTGTTCATGGATTGGCTGGGGGAGGTGGTCAGAAGATTTGGGTGAACAACCAATACAGGCTGCCGGAAAGCAGGATTGCCGCAGGCAGCGTCAGCACCCACGCCATCAGCAGATTGCGGATGGTCCTCATCTGCAAACCGCCGCCATTGGCGACCATCGTGCCCGCCACGCCGGATGACAACACGTGCGTGGTCGACACCGGCAAACCGAACATGTCAGCGGCGCCAATCGTCAGCATCGCTACGGTTTCTGCCGAGGCACCCTGGGCGTAAGTCAGGTGGGTCTTGCCGATTTTTTCACCGACCGTCACCACGATGCGTTTCCAGCCGACCATGGTGCCCAGCCCCAGCGCGATGGCCACGGCGATCTTCACCCACAGCGGAATGAAGCGTGTGGCGTTGTCGATCTGTTGCTTGAACAGTTGCAGCTTGCCGCTGGTGTCGGCGTCGAAGTTGCCGACCTTGTTCTTGTCCATCAGGCGAATGGTTTCGCTGGCCAGGTACATATCGTTGCGCACGTTGCCCATGGCTTCGGCCGGGACTTTTGCCAGCGAACCGTAGCCTTTGACTTCTTCGCCAATGTGCCCGGTGAGCGCGGCGAGGGCCGGGATCAATTGGGCGGTGGCTTCCTTGGTGCGCATGTAATCCGAGAGCACCGGGCGCGGATCAGCCGGTGCTGGCAGCGGGGTGTTTTTCACCAGTGCCTGCTGAGTGACTTGCGCCACCGCCGCAAATTGCAGTGATTGCTCTTCGGGCATGGTGCGGTTCAAGGCATAGGCCATTGGCAGGGTGCCGACCAGAATCAGCATGATCAGACCCATGCCTTTCTGCCCGTCGTTGGAACCGTGCGCGAACGACACGCCGGTGCAGGTCAAAATCAACAGACCACGAATCCACCACGGCGGCGGCGTGTTGCCTTCAGGCGCCTTGTACAGCGCACGATTCTTGACGAACGCGCGCAGCGCCAGCAGCAACAACGCGGCAAAACCGAAACCCACCAGTGGCGACAGCAACAACGCGTAACCGATCTTGGTCGCCTGTGCCCAATCGACGCCGCTGGTGCCGTCCCGCCCGTGCATCAAGGCATTCGCCACGCCGACGCCGATGATCGAACCGATCAGCGTGTGCGAAGACGAGGCCGGCAGGCCCAGCCACCAGGTGCCGAGGTTCCACAGAATCGCGGCGATCAGCAGTGCGAAGATCATCGCGAAGCCGGCGGACGAACCGACTTGCAGTATCAACTCCACCGGCAGCAACGCGATGATGCCGAACGCCACCGCGCCGCTCGACAGCAGCACCCCGAGGAAATTGAAGAACCCCGACCAGACCACTGCAACATTCGGCGGCAGCGAGTGGGTGTAGATCACCGTGGCCACAGCGTTGGCGGTGTCGTGGAAACCGTTGACGAACTCAAAACCCAGCGCGATCAACAGCGCCACGCCGAGCAGCAGGAAAGGCGTCCAGGTGGTGACCTGCGTGCCCAGTTCATGCATGTCGTGCATCAGGCTGTAGGCGGTGAACAGCATCCCCATCGCCAGCACTGCGAAAAAAATCACGTAGGTGAACGGACTGGTTTTCTTGTCGAGCGCTGGCCTGCTGCTGGGGGCGGACGCTTGGCTGGCGGAGAGCGATGGAGTAGCCATGGGCGGACAATCCTGAGCGGAGAAAGGAATGTCGCCCATGATCGTTGCAAAATGTTACAGAGAGGCTGCGATGGATCAGGGTTTGGTGGATTAACCCCACCACTGATCTGGCGGCGCAAAGATCCCCTGTGGCGAGGGAGCTTGCTCCCGTTCGGCTGCGCAGCAGTCGTAATGCGGCAGATTACATTCTGTCTGATAAATCGCGGTGATTGGTTTTGGGGGGCGCTTCGCACCCCAGCGGGAGCAAGCTCCCTCGCCACAGGGATCTTAATAATCCCGGCGTTTACGGAAGGCCCAGCGCCCGGCAATCACGGTGAACGTCGCCACCAGCGCCACCAGAATCCAGAACCCATGCTCATCCTGCGACAACGGCACGCCCCCGACATTCATCCCGAAAAAACCGGCAATGATGTTGATCGGCAGCGCCAGCACCGTGACCACGGTCAGGGTGAACAGCGTGCGGTTGCTCTGTTCGTTGAGGTTGGCGGCGATCTCTTCCTGCAACAGCTTGATCCGCTCGCCGAGCGCGGTCAGGTCGTTGATGATCAGCGCAAACTCCTCGGTGGATTTGCGCAACTCTTTGACGTCTTCTTTCTGCAGCCATGGAGGAGGGCGATTGAGCAGGCGCAGCAACGAACCCGGTTCCAGCGCCAGCAAGCGTTGCAAACGCACCAGCACCCGCCGGTTGGCACCGAGTTCGGCGCGGTTGGTCGAGAGGCGCGAGGAGAGCAATTCATCTTCGATCTGATCGACGCTGAGGCTGGTCTTGCGCACGATCTGCGTCAGTACTTCGCCCTGATCGCGCAGCAGATGCACCAGCAATTCCAGCGGTGAACGAAAGCATTCGCCGGCCTTGACCGACGAGCGCAACTTGTCCACCGAGTGCAACGGTTGCAGGCGTGCGCTGACAATCAGCTTGCTGCGCACGCACACCCACAACGTCGATACGTCAGACGAAACCATGCTGCTCAGGTTGAACACCACATCGTTGACCACCGCCAGCAGCGCCGAATCGACATGCTCGATGCGCGTCGAACGCGAGCCTTCGTGCAGCGCTTCGAAAAACTCCTCGGGCAATTGCAGATGACTTTTCATCCAGCGTTCGCACGCGGCGTGCGCCAGATTCAGATGCAGCCAGAGGAATTCATCGCCTTCGCTATCGTCTTGCAGGCAGCGCAGGGCGGTCGCGGAATCCACCTCGCGGCCGCGTTCACCGGGGCGAAATTGAAAGCCGTAAAGCAGGCCGAACAGGTCTGGATCGCGGTGACTCAGGTCGAGGCTGTGGTTCATGAAGGCTCGCTGCGAGGAGGGCGTCTGTCGCGGGATTTGCAGATTCACCTGAGCCGCATCATCGCGCCGGTTCATGACGATTTGGTGACAGCCAAATGACGCCAAATCAATGGCTTGCCAGTCGTCGGAAATTTTTCAAGAAGCGCTCTGGTGCGCCGATTACAGCTGAGTTAGCTTGCGCGCCTTTGGCCATGAGCCACGGTTCGCCGACATGGATGTCCGGCCACAATTCACGTCTTGTCGGACGTGCCTCATCCCTGTCATGAGTAGCTGCGATGTCGGTACAAAAATCCCTGAAGGGGCAAATTCTTGCCCTGTTGAGCGGCAGCCTGCTGGCGATCCTGTTGATCGCGCTGGCCTGTTTCCACTTCCTGTCCAACGGCGTGCAGAGTTACGGCCAGTTGATCGAAGGGCCCTTGCGCACTTCGCAACTGATCGACGAAGCCAACCTGCAATTCAAGGTGCAGGTGCAGGAATGGAAAAACGTCTTGCTGCGCGGCAAGCAACCGGCGGATCTGGCCAAATACTGGAGCCAGTTCGAAGACCGTCAGCGTGATGTGCAAGGGATTCTCGGTGAGCTGGCCAACCAGAAAGGCATCGAGCCTGCGCTGAAAACCCGCATCGAACGCCTGCGTGAAGAACACCGTCAACTGGGCACGGCGTATCAGAAGGGCCGCGATGCCTACGTGGCTGCCGGTGCCGATCCGACTGCCGGCGACGTTGCCGTCAAAGGTGTCGACCGCGCCACCAGCGATCAGATGAGCGCACTGGTTTCCGAGTTGCGTAAAGAGGGCGTCGAGCAATCGGCGCAGATCAGTGCCAGCGCCGACCGCACTGTGTGGCTGGGCTTGCTGGTGATGCTCGCGTCGGGCGTTGTAATTGGCGTGTTCAGCCTGTGGCTGGTCAACCGCAACCTGGTCGAACCGATTCGCAAACTGATCGACTACGTCAGCCAGTTGAGCCAGGGGCGTTTTGGCGAACGTGTGGTCAGCACCCGTCAGGACGAGCTGGGTAATCTGGCCGCTGCGGCCAATACCCTGCGTGATTTCCTCGCTGAAACTTTCAGCCACTTGCAACGCAGCGCTCAGGATCTGGACAGCGCCAGCGGCGAGCTGAACTCCATTGCCACGCTGATGGCTGGCGGCACCAACGAGCAGTTCAACCGCACCGATCAAGTGGCCACGGCGATGAACGAAATGTCCGCCACTGCCCAGGAAGTCGCGCGTCACGCCGCTGATGCAGCACGGGCTGCCGACGATGCCGACCAGTCCGCCCAGCAGGGTGAAAAAGTCATGCAGGGCACCATCCACACAATCACGCAGATGCGCGGTGAAATCGCTAACACCGCCTCGGTGATCCGTCGTCTCGAAGCCGACAGCGGTCGCATCGGCAAGGTGCTGGAAGTGATTCGCGGCATCGCCGAGCAGACCAATCTGCTGGCGCTCAACGCCGCGATTGAAGCGGCGCGTGCTGGCGAGGCCGGACGTGGATTTGCGGTGGTTGCCGATGAAGTGCGCAGTTTGGCGCAACGTACCGCGGCGTCGATTATCGAGATCAATCAGATCATCCAGAGCGTGCAGACCGGCGCGGTGGATGCTGCACAAGCCATCGAAAGCGGTCAGTCGAAAAGCGATGAAAGTGTCGAGCAAGTGACGCAAGCCGGCGCGATGCTTGAGCGCATCACCCAAGCAGTGGAAGCAATTCGCGACATGAACCGCCAGATCGCCACCGCCGCCGAAGAGCAGACCTCGGTCGCCGAAGACATCTCGCGCAACCTGACTGAGATCACCTCGATCGCCAGCACCAACCTCGACAACGTGCAACGCACCGAAAGCGCTAGTCAGAACCTGCATGGACTGTCGGGGCGTTTGAACGAAGTCACCGCGCGTCTGAGCGCCTGATATTCGGCGCGATCAGTCAGTGACATGTGCACTGACTGACATGCCGCCATCGCTGGCAAGCCAGCTCCCACAGTTACCGGGTCAGCCACAGATATCGGCAACACCTTTAATCCCTGTGGGAGCGGGCTTGCCCGCGATGGCGATCTGTCAGTCGAATCTTCAGTGAATGTCACCCCGCCATCGCTGGCAAGCCAGCTCCCACAAGTACCGGGCCAGCCGCAGATATTGGTGACACCCTCGATCCCTGTGGGAGCGGGCTTGCCCGCGATTGCGATCTGTCAGGCGAATCTTCAGTGACTGTCCCACCGCCATCGCTGGCAAGCCAGCTCCCACAGGTACCGGGGTCGGCCGACAAACGCCAGACACAAAAAAGCCGCACGATTTTGCAATCGTGCGGCTCGATGACCCGGTTTATCAGGTGTCTTGTTTGTCGCTCAGGACTTTGCCGGTGGTCGCATCAAAGTCAACGTCGAACTCTTTGCCATCAGCGGTCTTCAGCTCAACTTCGTACTCGTAACCGTTGAAGTGGTTGTCCAGATCGGTGTCGGTGATAGTTGCACCTGGATGCAGTTTCAAAGCTTCTGCGTTCATCGACTCCAGCGATTTGATCTTGCCTTCCTTGACCAGTTGCGGGATCTGATCGACGCGAACGTCAGCCTGAGCCAGGCCAGCGGTAAGGGTCAGGGCAGCAGCGGTAAACAGGGCAGTCAAAGTTTTCATCGGTTATTCCTTTGGTTGATTCTGGTTGATTCGTTTAAGTGGCCTCAGGTTAACCAGCGCAACTTAACTCATCCTTAAAACTTGCGTTGTTTGTTCAATCGGCGTTTTCGGCAGGCTTGCATGCTTGACCTTCAATCTATGGAGGTCGACATGAAACGCATCTTTGCGCGGTTGTACGCGCCGTTGTTCTGGGGCTGCTTTATCGGGGCAGCGCTTGTATTGTCAGGCGTCGCGACGCTGTGGTTGTTGCCGCTGTTTCTATTGGCGTTGTTGCTGTCGTTCGCGGCTGAACATTATTTGCCTTACGAATCGAACTGGAATCACCCGGCCGGGGATCGCCGCCGCGACATCCTGCATGCGCTGGTCAACGAAACGTTGAACGCCGTTGGCCTGCTGGCGCTGCCGGGGCTGGTGGCGTTGCTGGCGATTGACGGTGCATGGCCGTCGGGCTGGCCGCTGTGGCTGCAATTGCTGCTGGCGATTTTCATCGCTGATGCCGGTGTGAGCCTGATGCATTACGCCAGCCATCGCCTGCCGTGGTTGTGGCGGTTACATGCGGTGCATCACAGCGTTGAACGACTCTACGGGTTCAACGGTTTGATGAAACATCCATTGCATCAACTGCTGGAGGCTTCGGCAGGTTTGTTGCCATTGGTGCTGCTGGGGATTCCGTCGAATGTGGCGGTGTTGCTGGCGTTCGCCATCGCTATCCAACTGTTGCTGCAACATTCAAATGTCGACATGCGCCTCGGCCCGTTGCGCTGGATCTTCGCCTGGGCGCCGCTGCATCGCTTTCATCATATGAAGTATGGGCGCGCTGGCGACGTCAATTTCGGGCTGTTCTTTAACCTGTGGGACTGGCTGCTGGGCACGGCGTTTTATACCGAGGATTACCGCATTCGCGAGGGCGATCTGGGGATTGGCAGTCGAGCTGATTTTCCACGGGATTATGTAGCGCAGATCGTGGACCCGTTCACCGCGGTGAGGCTCGGCAAGGAGCCGACTGTGCCGGAAGGCTTGCGCCGTTGAGTCAGTCGAGCAAGCGCACTTCCATGTGCTGCAACGCTTGACGGGCGGTGACGCCGAAGAGTTTTTTCAGGCTGCGCGAGAAGTGCGCCGAGTCGGCAAACCCGGCAGCGTGGGCGGCGTCGGTCACGGCGCTGCCGGCGAGGATCGCCGCCATTGCCAACCGCAGGCGCCGCCACAGCACCAATCGGCGGACCGGCAGTCCGACCTGACTGACGAACAAGCGTTGCAACTGGCTGACTGACAAATGTGCCGTAGCGGCCACGGCGTTTGCCGCGACTTTGCCTGACAGTGAGGTATCGATGGCCGCAAGTGCGCGTTCGATCCGTGGATCGCTGAGTGGGCGACGCGGGCAGTGCCGCACAGCTTGCTCTAGAGCATTGAGCGACAGTTGGCTGTTAAACAACGCCGCGCGTAATGCTTCAACGTCAAACAGCAACGGCTCGGCGTACACGGTAAACAACGGGTCCGGCGCCTCAACAATCGCATGGCGGGTTTGCGACGCGATCATCAGGCGAGACGAGGTGACAGGCTCACCCTCAAGCACAACCGTTACCGGCCGCTCAGGCGCAAGAATGATCTGGTGGGCGTAATGCGAGTGGGGCGCAGTGCGCCCCGACACCCCGTGGATCAAGCCATAGTCGTGCCCCAGCCAGAGGCGGCCTGTCCACGCGGTGTCGGGTGCCACTTAGAAACCGTTGTTCTTCAACACCTGATCAACACTGGCCGCCGCCGGGCGTTTATAGAACTTCAACAGCTCGCTGGCGCGGTTGGTGAAGATACCGTCAACGCCAGCGTCCATGACCTTCTGGAAATCCACCGGCTCGTCGGCGGTGTAAACGTGCACCAGCATGCCCTGATCGTGGGTGTACTGGTTCATCCACGGCTGCACCAGATCCGAATAGCTCTGATCGCCGCCATTGGTCAGTTTCGCCGAGGGGCCGGTGCCGATTGCGCCTTGGGCTTTGGCGTAGTCAACCCATTGCTGGAATTCAGCTTTGGATTTCGGTTCCTGCTTGCCGTAGAAGGCGTTCTTGTCCTGCTCGCCGGAGGCCGCGAAAGTTACGTTGGATTTCGGTTCGATGCTGCCTTCGCCAACCCACAGCAACAGGATCTTCGGAACTTGCGGCATTTCCTTCTGCAGCATTTCCAGGCTGCTCTTCTCGAAGGTTTGCAGGATCACTTTGCCTTTGCCCTGGCCGACGCCGATGGCGCTCTTGGCCAGTTTCGAACCGGCCGGGCTCAGCCAGCCGCGATCCTGCAGTTTTTCTTTAAGGTCACGCTCGATCCCGGGAAACTGCTTCGGCTCCTTGGTTTCGATGTACAGGCCAGGCTTGTGCAGCGGATTGGCCTGGGCGATGTCGATGATTTCGTCGAGGGTCAGAATCTTCAGGCCAGCGTAGGCCGGACGCGCGCGATCCGGGTATTTAGCGTTGTACCAGCTACCGGCATCGAGGGTTTTCAGCTCGGCCATGGTGAAGGCATTGGCCGGGCTGTCCTTGCGTTCCGGGAACTTGGTCGCGACGTCAGTGGTGCGTTGCAGATTGTCGTCGTGCAGGGCGAACAGCACGCCGTCCTTGCTGCGTTGCAAATCCATTTCCAGGTAATCGGCGCCCAAGTCACGAGCGAGTTTGTAGGAAGCGGCGGTGGATTCCGGTGCATCGAAGGATGCGCCACGGTGCGCGATCACGGCCGGATGCGGAATGCCTTGGGCGGCGGCCAGTGCAACCGGGCTCAATTGACTGGCAGCGTTGGCCTGACCGAGGCCGAGCAGCAAGCTCAGCAACAAGGCGCTTTTGGTGAAAGTGGCGGGCATTGTCGAGTTCCTTTCGCAGGCATTTTCAAAGACCTACCTTTTAACAATTCAAACGAAAACGTGCCATCGCCAGACCGACATAAACGTACTTAAAGCGAATTTTTTCGCACTTTTGCGCGTTCGTTTGCAGTACGCTTGGCCACGGCAAGCGCCCCGGCAGAGGGCGCGCCACCCATCCGCCCTGCGTGTAGACCATCGATCAATTCGTGAGGTTTACCATGCGCATCACATCCGAACTCATCTGCCAGGCTGCCGACGACCTCAAGGGTTTTGTCGGTCTCAACCGCAAGACCGGCCACTACATCGTGCGCTTCAGCGAAGACTCGTTCGGCATGGACGTCGCCGATGACGGCATCATTGCGTGCAGCGAGTTTGTCTGGGCGCCGACGACCGAGCAGACCATGACGCTCAAGCGCGAGCGAATTCAATTGTTGCTGGATCAGAATATTGATGAGCGCATCAACATCAGCGAGCCGTTGCGGGTGTATATGGCCAAGTTGCAGGTGCCGGAGATTGTGGCGGTGAGGAGTCTGGTGAAGGGCTGATGGATTTGCGGTGACGGAGCGGGCCTCATCGCTGGCAAGCCAGGCTCCCACAGGATTGGGGGTGTTCACAACATGTGTGTCCACCACAAAACCCTGTGGGAGCTGGCTTGCCAGCGATGGTGTCGACTCGGTTCAATGATCCTGCCCCGAGCCTGCACCACGGCAATCCTCGAGTGAACCTACCTCACTCCGCCCCACGCTCGTTGGCAAACATGCTCACTGCGTCGACCGCCTCACTCGCCCCATCACGAATCTGCAAAATCACCGTCCCCGCCTGATCCGCCAGCTCAACGCCTTGCGCCGCCCGGTCGCGGGTGCCATCCATGCTCTTGATCGCCTGCCGGGTTTCGTTCTGGATCAGTCCGATCATGTTGGATATTTCTGCGGTCGAACCACTGGTGCGCGCCGCCAGTTGCCGTACTTCATCGGCCACCACGGCAAACCCGCGACCCTGCTCACCAGCGCGCGCCGCTTCGATCGCAGCATTCAATGCGAGCAAATTGGTTTGATCAGCAATCGCGCGGATGGTGTTAACGATGGCGGTGATCTGCTCGGAGCGCTCGCCGAGTTGCGCGATCAGAGTCGATGACTGGGCAATGTCCTCGGCAATTTCACGCATTTCGCTGGCCGCTTGCTGGATCACTTGCGTGCCTTGCTCGGCAACTTTTCGGGTCGCCACCGAGATGTGATAAGCCGCACTGGCGCTGCGTGCATCTTGTTCATGCTGCTCGACGCGCGCAGTCACGTCGGAGGCGAACTTGACCACTTTGCACAGGCGCCCGCTGGCGTCGTAGACCGGGTTGTAATTGGCTTCGAGCCATACGGTCTGGCCGCGTTTGTCCACACGCTCGAACTGGCCGTTGAACAACTCGCCCTGATTCAGGCGGCGCCAGAAATCCTGATAGGCGCTGCTGTTCGCCAGTTCCTGCTTACAGAACAACCGATGATGTTTGCCCTTCAGTTCCGCAAGTGTGTAACCCATGCGCGTCAGAAAATTCTGATTGGCCGTCAGAATGCTGCCGTCGAGGCTGAACTCGATCACCGCCATGGCCCGGTCAATTGCCTGGAGCTTGGCGTTGGCTTCGCTTTCCTGCTGCACCTTGGTGGTGACGTCCATCGCGTACTTGACCACTTTCACCACCCGACCCGACGCATCCTTGATCGGGTTGTAACTGGCTTCGAGCCAGATCGGCCGGCCCTGGCTGTCGACCCGCTCAAACGTGCCGGACTGGAACTGACCGTTTTTCAACCGCGACCACAGTTCGGTGTATTGGCTGCTGCGCGCGAATTCGGGCGGGCAAAAGCGGCGGTGT
Source organism: Pseudomonas sp. TWP3-2 (assembly GCF_049897765.1). NCBI lineage: Bacteria > Pseudomonadati > Pseudomonadota > Gammaproteobacteria > Pseudomonadales > Pseudomonadaceae > Pseudomonas > Pseudomonas sp. TWP3-2. The sequence continues at coordinate 52,204 of NZ_JAFCWW010000003.1, forward strand.
GACTGGCCGATCACTTGCTCAGCGGTGTAACCGGTGGTCTTGAGAAAGTTGTCGTTGGCGCGCAATACCACGGCGTCGAGGTCGAATTCGATCACCGCCATCGAACGGTTGATCGCTTCGAGCAGGCCGGATTGCTGGGATACGGTGTTTTGCAGATCGTCGATGACGGCCTGATTGCGATTGAAGAACATGCTGGTGGCACTCGGGAAATTAGGGCGTGAAGGGTTGTCCCTGTTCCGGCGCTGCCAGCCGAACGCGCTGTTGGCGTCGGCGATGGCAGTACAGTGCCAGCATTCCAGGCTGACCGCAGAATCTTATACAAAGCGCTAGTGCTTGTACAAGAAATTGCGAGCGTGGAAGTTGTACGAGTTTTGTAACGCGTCATTGACCAGCAGCGCGTGCTGGATTCAGAGCTGGTAGCAGGCCAGAAACATGTCCAGTGCCGCTTCGACCACAGTGTTTTGCATCGCTTCATCGAGGATCGGTTGGCCCATGGAAATCTGCGGCCAGAAGGCGAAGGATTTCAGCAGCCCATGCACCTGATGCGCGGCGAACTCCGGATCGACAGCTTTCAGCCGACCATCTGCCTGCGCTGCGCGGATCCACACGGTCACGCTTTCCTCGCGTTCGCCCATGCGCGCAACCATGTTCTGCGCGCGTTCCGGGGAATGAATCGTGGCGGCGATGGCGACCCGAGCCAGATCGAGAAAGTTTTCGTCGGCCATCATCTGCAGTTTGGCCAATAACAGCTGCCGCAATTGCTCGCGCAGAGGCTGATCACCGCGGTACGGCATGGCCAACTCAGTGCTGATGCGTGCCCACAACTGGTTGAGGATCTCGGCGAACAGCTCTTCTTTGCTGGGGAAGTGGTTGTACACCGTGCGTTTGGACACCCCAGCTGTGGCGGCGATTTTGTCCATGCTGGTGACTTCGAAACCGTTGACACGAAATTCGCTGATCGCCGCCTGAATAATGGCTGCGCGTTTGCGGTCGGTGAGGCGCTGTGGAGCTGTCATAAATTCGATTCGGCAGTGGCTGGCAGATAATTACACTCGGCAGTTTACTTGGCGCCGAGTTTGATGCAACCTAGAAACTACACCGATCAGTGTAATCCTCACTTAATCGGAACAACCTAAAAACAGATGTCCGGCTAATGCGTGCTTTGGCCATTTATCGTCCCACCGAGGGAAAACCGTTAATTGCGCGGTTTTTCAGGAGTCAGTCTTTGATGGCCAATTCAGTTTCCTCAGCGGGTAACCCGACACCTGAAGCCTCGCGTCAGGCCGAAGGGACATTCCGCAACCACGCGCCGGTGCAACGCGAAGGCCTGCGCAAGATGCTGCGCATCATGTGGAACATGATTTTCCACAAACCGCGCAACACCCGGCCGGCCAACGCGATTCCGGTGCAGCCGCTGAAGCTTGCCGACTTGATGTCCGCACCGAACCAGAGCGTCTGGCGCCTCGGTCACTCGACCCTGCTGCTCAAGCTGCAAGGTAAATTCTTCATCACCGACCCGGTGTTCGCCGAGCGCGCCTCGCCGGTGCAATGGGCCGGGCCGAAACGCTTCCACCAGCCGCCAATCAGCATCGACGAATTGCCGCCGATCGAAGCGGTGATCCTCTCGCACAACCACTACGACCACCTCGACTACGAAGCGGTGCTCAAACTCGCCGACAAGACCAGCGTATTTCTGACTCCGCTGGGCGTCGGCGACACCCTGATCAAATGGGGCATCGATGCCAGCAAAGTCCGCCAGTTTGACTGGTGGCAAGGCACTGAAGTCGCCGGCATCCGTTTCATCGCTACCCCATCGCAACACTTCTCTGGCCGTGGCTTGTTCGACGGCAATCAGACCCTGTGGGCATCGTGGGTAATCATCGACGGCGATACGCGAATATTCTTCAGCGGCGACACCGGCTACTTCGACGGCTTCAAACGCATCGGCGAACAGTACGGCCCGTTCGACCTGACCCTGATGGAAACCGGCGCCTACAACGTCGAATGGCCGCACGTACACATGCAACCGGAAGAAACCCTGCAAGCGCACATCGACCTCAAGGGCCGCTGGCTATTCCCGATTCACAACGGCACCTTCGACCTGGCGATGCACGCGTGGCATGAACCGTTTGACCGGATTCTCGCGCTGGCGTGGGATCGCAGTATTTCGATTACCACACCGCAGATGGGCGAGGTGTTTAACCTGATGCAACCGCAACGAGGGGACGCGTGGTGGTTGGAAATGGAACAGGAGATGTCAGAAAAAGCGCGCGCAGCTTGTAGCGGCTACAAGGTAGGGTGAGTTTTCCTACGGTGCATGGTTCTTGGGGCTGACAGCCGTTTCGTACGGCTTCGGTAAGGCTAGATCGCGAGTGAAATGACTCACTCGTGATTAGCCATAACAAGGACTATCGACATGAACAATCGCTTCAAACCCCAGATGACGACGCTGGCTCCAGCCAATCTGATTTCCCAGAAAAGCATCTGCGCAGCTTTTGCTTCGACCGCAGACACAGCTCTCGAGTACGCAAGCGCCAGTGAACTCAGTGAAATGATGGCCAGCAATGAGCTGACAGCCGTCGCGCTGATTGAGCATCTCACCCAGCGCATCTCAGATATGAACGAGCAGGGGCCGGCCATCCGCGCAATCATTGAACTTAACCCTCAGGCCCTTGATGTCGCCAAGGCCATGGACGAGGAGCGCGCCCAAGGCCAGCTTCGCGGCCCGTTGCATGGTGTTCCCGTCCTGCTTAAGGACAACTTCGACACGGCAGATAGCATGCAAACCAGTGCGGGTTCTTTAGCGTTGGTTGGGGACCCGGCCGCCCAGGACGCCTTCGTGGTTAAACAGTTGCGTGACGCCGGCGCCATCCTGCTTGGCAAAACCAACATGAGCGAAATGTCCGGTGTTCGGGATATGTCCTTGCCGTTTGGTTGGAGTGGCCGAGGCGGTCAGGGGAAAAACCCACACCTGTTGAGCGCCAGTACGTCTGGATCAAGCTCCGGGCCGGCAGCGGCAGTGGCCGCGGGTTTTGCACCGCTGGCAATCGGGACTGAAACCAACGGATCGATCACCGGCCCCGCTTCGGCCAATGGAGTGGTCGGAGTCAAGCCGACGCTGGGACTGTTCAGCCGCTCCGGCGTTGTCCCTATCACCCGTTTGCAAGACACACCTGGCACCCTGACTCGAACGGTTCGGGATGCAGCATTGCTGTTCAACATTCTGCAGGGAACCGATGCAGCGGACGCCGCGACGGCCGATGCGCCCAGCGGAATTGATTACACCGCGTTACTCACCACCGATGCCTTGAACGGCAAACGTATCGGTTATCCGCTCGCCTATGAGGGCGCTAACGGGGGGCCGCTGACCCCAAGCCTGGAAATGCTTGGGGCAATGGCAACACTGGAAGAACAGGGCGCCGCGCTCGTTCCGTTGACCATTCGCTTTCCGAATATGGACCGTTACTTCGATGGCTTGATGGGCGGGATGAAACATGAGTTCCCCGAATATCTCGCCAGCCGCTCAGGGCTGCTGGTCAATTCGTTGCAAGAGCTCATTGACTTCAACTCGCGCAATCCGGGTGAAGAGCAATATGGCCAGAAAATGCTTGAAGCCATCAACGCAGTGGCAATCTCTCATCCAGAAGCGAGCGCACTGATTGCCGAAATCAGTGCCAATTTTAAAGACGCTATTGATCAGCAAATCAATGAGCACAACCTGGACGGTTTGATGGCCGAGGCCGATGGCTACTCTCAGTTCTCTGCCGCCGCGGCGGGCTGTCCAGCCATTACCGTGCCGTCGGGTATGAGTGATGGTGGGGTCCCGACTTCCGTGTTCTTTTATGGCAAGCAATGGAGCGAGCCGCAACTGTTTGCAATGGCTTACAGCTACGAGCAGGCGTCGCAGGAGTTGCAGCATCCGGCGTTCAAGTAATCTCAGTGGCCCTGTCCGTATCGAATGGTTCTGACAGGGCCAGAACATCTGGGAGATCAGGCGAACACCACGTCAATTCTGTCGTCCTCACCACGCCCCATCGGCTCCGGCGTCTCACCCCGGACATTCCCACCACGCCCTGGCGCAAACCCGGGAAAAAACACCAACCCCTGCGACTCCAACCGATACGTCAGCGCCAACCGCGTCGCTTCGGGCACATCCTGCTGGGCTTCAAAGCGCTGGACGTCTTCCACCGGAACCCCGGCTTCCCGCGATAGCTGGTCCACGCTCCAGCCCAACATCGCTCGGGCCTGGACGCAGTGAGTCGGGGTGAATTGGAAAAGGGCGATACGTTCGAGAATGAGGTTCATCGCAGAAGAGGCCATGGGTGTGCTCCGGGCTCGAGAGTGCTGATGGAAAATGTACTGTGTTTTTGTACAGTTGTTTTGAGCCTGGATCAATTGCAATTTTCGATTTGCCCTAGTTCACCGCCTCCAACCAGACGGACGGTGCCTGCCCGAGGATGCGTCGAAACATCGTGGAGAACGCCGCCGGGCTGTCATAACCGAAGTCCAGCGCGATACGCGTCACTGCCTCCCCCGCGATCAAACGCGGCAGCGCCACGACTACGCAGGCGCGTTGACGCCACTGGCTAAAGCTCAACCCGGTTTGCTGGCGGAACAACCGATTGAAAGTACGCAAGCTTACGTGCAACTGATCGGCCCATTGTTGCGGCGGTTGATGGGCGTTTGGCTGATGCAGAAAGTTCTGACACAGCAACAGCAGCTTTCCTTCAGAGGGCAGGGGGATATGCAGCGGGATTGGTGCACTGCGCGCCAGTTCATGCAGCAACAACTCGATCAACACGCCATCACGTCCGGACGCGTCGTAGATCAGCGGGACTTCCACCGCTTCCATCAGCAGATGCCGCATCAACGGCGACACACTGATCACCTGACAACGCTGACCCAGATCCACCGCGCCCGGCTCGATGTACAAACTGCGCGTGCTGACCCCGAGCATCAGCACCTCATGCGCCACCCCCGGCGGAATCCACACTGCGCGTTGCGGTGGCACCACCCAGTTGCCGTCGTGGGTGCTGACCTGCATCACCCCGGTCGCGCCATACAGTAATTGCGCGCGCCGATGCGTATGAAGAGGTAACAGGTGACCGTGGGAATAATCCGTACCCAGCGCCACCACCGGGCGCGGCGTGTCATCCAGCGAATTGATCGAAACATTGCGCATCAAGCGACATCCGGCAGTTGGCGTAAACGCGAACATTATTGGCTGAGTTGCTGAAGCAGGCCAAGCTGCGCTTCTCTATCGTCGACCGCTCCTCAACAGCGGACGCCGCACCATGTTCTATCTGATGCTCACACTTTTCGGCTGCCTGACCGGCGTCACCGCCGTGCTCTTCGGCTTCGGCGGCGGCTTCGTGGTCGTGCCGCTGCTGTACCGCATGCTCAGCGCCAGCCACGGCGCCGACGACCCCATCGGCCAATCGACAATGCACATCGCCGTCGCCACCTCAACCTGCGTGATGATCGTCAACGCCCTGATCGCCACCGCCAAACACCGCCGCGCCGGCAACCTCATTCGCCAATACCTGTGGCCCTTGGGCGGCTTCATCGGGGGCGGTGCGGTCGTCGGTGCCATCGCTGCCGTGTGGGTCAGCGGTGAAGTGATTCGCTACGCATTTATCGCCTACCTCGGCGTGACCATTGTCGACTGCTTGCTGCGACGCGGTTTTCTTACACACTCCGAAGGCGTAATCCCACGCCGATTGAACCGCACGGAAACGTCCGGCGGCGGTGTAGGCATCGGCGCCATCGCGACATTCCTCGGCGTAGGAGGAAGCGTCATGACTGTGCCGCTCTTACGACGTTGTGGATTGAGCATGTCCCAGGCGACGTCGATGGCCAATCCGCTGAGCGTGCCGGTGGCGTTGGCCGGGACGGTCACGTACATGGCGCTGGCGGGGTTTAGCGAGTCGGATTTGGGGACGTGGTTTGTGGGATATGTCGATCTGTTGGCGTTTGCGGCGCTAACGGTTGGATCGCTGGTTGGGATTCGATTGGCGACGCCGTGGATCGGACGGATACCGGATCGGGCGCATGCTTGGGTGTACATCGGTTTGCTAATCATCGTATTGCTGGTGATGGCTTTGAAGTAGCGTCTCGATTCCTGCACGCAACCCCGCCATAATCCGCCGCGTATTTTTCAGCACCGGGACCCAAGTCCCGGCGCGACCTCCGCCTCATTCAGGGATCGATCCATGCTCAAGGGACTGTTGCGCCTGGCGCCGTGCGCCGCTGTGTTGTTTTTAATGTTTTCCACTGCTCAGGCTGAAGATACCCGGCACGTATTCACCGGTACATTGGGCAAAATGCCGATAGTGCTGGAAGTCGATACGAGCGATCCGGAGCAGGTCACCGGTCGCTATTTCTATGAAAAATTTCATCGCGATCTGGAACTCAACGGCACGTTGAAAAATGACGTCCTTGAACTCAAGGAAGGCAGCAATCGCTTTGATCCAGACAAGCCACTCGCCACCCTCAACTTGCAGCAGATTGATGGCGGCTGGAGAGGGGAATGGCAAAACCCTAAAGGCAAAAAACTTCCGGTTCAGGTAACCGCTACACCACTTCCCGACTTGCCACCGAACGCGTTGCCCTTCATCGCCACGCTGCCCAAGAGCGAGCCGTATGAGTACTTGCGTCTTCAGGGACTAAAGCTCAAGCCTCTGAAGAAACAGGACTTCATGGGTTTCACCCTGCAATGGTGGCAGGAACCAGATTCGAAGATCTCCATGTTCAGCATTGAATCCGGCATGTCCAAAGATGATATGCAACGGGTCAACCGACAGTTGCTCGGACGCTTGTGGGACGAGACGATCAGTTACTACGGTTGTCAGTTGCGCGGTGGTGAAAACACCGAATTCCTGCAAGACGTCACTCCAACCTTTATATCTCCCGGCGTCATCAGTCTGAACATTTCCACCAGCTACTACTGTGGCGGCGCGCACCCGGACTTCGGTGATTCCCCGCTCAACATCGACGTGAAAACCGGCCATCCGTTGTCGCTCGAAGACGTACTTTGGGTGGGAGAGGGCGAGCCTATTCTGCACGCCGACCGCTACCGAGGCGGTGATCAGCCGTTGAGCGCGGCAGAAGAAGCGGCGCGCTCAAAGTACCAGCGCGAAGTATTTGTCCCGTGGCTGATCAAACAACTCACCGCGCTGTACCCCGATGAAATGAAGAAGCCTGTAGAGGGCGGGGACGACAATTGCGACTTCACCAATGAAGACAACTGGGGGGCTTCCAACTGGCGCTTCACCGAAAAAGGTTTGTACCTGGGAGCTTACTTTGCGCGCATTGAACGCGCCTGCGATTCGCCGGACTGGTCAGTCCTGCCGTACTCCCTGATCAAACAACACCCCGGCGCCGTCAAACTGCAACTGCCCCAGGGCTAACCCTCACGCCAGACCCGGCGCTTCACGAATGATGAAGTGATCCAGGTTCTCGATATTGGCATTGAAGACCTCGAAAGGCTTTTCGGGGTTCTTCTTGCCGGGCACCTGCTTCAACTCCGGCGTCACGCCATAGAAGAAACAGAACAACTCTTTATCACTATCGGCCGCCTGCTTGATCTCTTCCAGAAACGCCTTGCGCTTGCGGTAGTTGTCGATCAGCTTCTTGTTCAGATAAACACTCACCGGATACGGCTTCTTCTTGCTGTCATCCTGCTTCTTGAACCAGACCTTGTCCTCGAAATCGATACGGAAGCTGGCCCCCTCGTGGAAGTCCTCAATCTTCTTGATCCGGCCCCAGTAGATCAGCCCCTTGTTGTCCGTCAAATACTCAATTTTCTTGAAGAACGAACTGTACGGCGCCGTACGCTCGCCAACCTTCAACGGCATGCGCTTGAGCAACTCCTTGTCGGCGAAGTTCGACACAAAACACTCCACCGGATGCGCAAACACACTGGTCTTGTCCGGCGCCGTGTCACGACTGGCTGACTCCTTCGAATCAATCGCCGCCACCCGCTGCGGATCATCGCGCAAAACATCCGCCGCCACCGCCGGAGCCGCAGGCTTGCGCACATACTCACGTCGCGTCAGCAACAACTCCGATGGGAAATGCTCCTCCCGCCCGTCATCCGCCTCGCCATCCGCCGTCTCAACCCCCGACGCCGAAGCCTTCAAACTCACATAAGCACACCCCGCCACATGCTGAGTAGTTGGCAGATTCTTGAAGTGCGGCGTGCGTACGTAATTCACATTCTTGGCATTGAAAGTGCCCAACTCGTTGGACGCATCAAACGCCGAACGACAGGCATCGTTGGGGCACTGGAACTGCTCTTTCGCCGAATCGAACGCCACCGTCTCATCGAAATTCAAATCACGAACATCATAAATCGACAACTTGTCGTCGAGGCTGAGGCAATAGGCGAGATCGAATTTCATGGCAGGGCTCGGGTCCTTGAGTGGGGGGAGGGGTATTAATAGCGGGACATGGCGCGGGTTGCACCGAATGTTTTCAGAATAATGCAAAACCTGTGGGAGCCAGCCTGCTGGCGATTGGCAGCATCAACTCAATCCCAATGCGCAGCAACAAATTCCCTGTGGCGAGGGGATTTATCCCCGCTGGGCTGCGGAGCAGCCCCAGTATTTCGACTCGCAAAAAAATCCGCTGCCTGAAACTCAAACAGCGGACCTACAAACAATCAGCAACCACGTATCAATCGCGAAGCCTTACGCCACCAGGATTCCCGGTGATTGAACGGATCGTCTGCCAGCAAACAGGGCATATCCCGTAACCGAATCCACGGCTCATCCTGCCAATGCAGCGTGCTCAGCGACATCTGCGGCCAGCTCAGCACACTCAACGTCGGACGCTCAGCGGTACGCGAAGGACGGGCATCACGCAGCGCAGGCAAAACCTGATGCGTCAGCCACTCACGAAGCTGTCGATACTCGGGACAGTAGTGATAGACCAGAAGCGCATACGCGCCGGACTCACTCACCATCAAGCGTTCATCGGCTTCGCCATATGTCTCGACAAGCATCATCTGGCGCTGATCAGAATCAAGCTTGCGCAACATGCGCTCATCAAGCCGCTTGCCCATCAGACGCCCCAGCTCATTGGCGCAAAGCCACGCCTGGTTCTCGACCAGAAGTGCATGCAAGTGCGCTTTATTGCGAGTGAACAGGGTGGGTACGTGTGGTTCAGACATGCAGCACCTCCTGAAGCGGAAGTACGTAAGTCGAACGGCGGGTACAGCGATTCACCTTCATCATGAAGGTTTGATATTCAGGCATTTCCATTTACCTCTGGCTGCTTTCTTAGGGCATTCGTTAGGGTGTCGGGAGCTAAGAAACCCACCAGAGACGGGCCGGACATATTCCCCTTTCGGGTCTTGTATTCGCCCACTCCCGACATAACGGGATTTTTCGCAGACGTAGAGAAACCGCAGACGAAAAAAAGCCGCATTACTGTCGGGTGCGGAAGGCCGCTCTGGTTAGGGCGTTTCTTAGGCGCCGGACACCGAACCTAGGGGCTTAATAAGACCAAGTCAACAACCAAAACTTTTCTAAATTTTTCTACCGAGGAATCGAATCCATATTTAAAATCTTTTTTTTGCCCAGATCTGTGCCGACACGTTTTGTATTTTTCAGATTATGGCCTCAGACTTACCGACGTTGCTAAGCATATGTGCTGCAATATCGAAAACATTTGCAACTTCGCGCCTTAGCTCTTCAGTGGAAAGATATCCGAGATCAATCACTTGATTTTTTACTCTAAGTATTTTTGTAGCAGATCGCATAATACCCTCCATTGGAGCTCTGCCCACTTTAGTGGCCATTTCCAACCAACCCTCTGCAACGGCCCGCGCTAGAGAGGAATTACCCCCTATAGATGCTCGCTCGAATATTTGAACCATGGCATCCTCGGTCAGCTGAGTTATAAGCTCCCATCGCAGCGCATGTTCTTGACCTCTGTCCAGAGTCGTTCCCCGCACCCATAGCCGTTGAAACGAGTTGCGAACGCCCCCTGCAAAACGAGCTACACGCTCTTGTTGTTTATCATTGAAGCGCCACATGACAATGTCTGGACCAAGTACTGTTGTCATGAACGCCCACACGTCATCGCGTAAGGCTTCACCTGACTGCAATGGCTCCAACTGTCCCAAGTAAATAGAAGCGTTTTTGTCAAACTGCGCTCTTGCGGCTTGGGAATTTGAGGTTGGAAATCCGGCATCCTGAGCAATTTTTCGCAACTCAGCTGTTATGTTGACAGCAACCGCATCAGCTTTTGTTCCGCCACTCGCGGCACTACTCTTCAACGCAGAATACTCACTTAGACTATCAATTTCTATTCGCGAAGGTCGAGGCTCGATCTTGAGTTTTTCAAGGAGTGTTGCGACTCCATGAGCTTTAAGGCGTGGCAAAAGTGAAACCCGCATCATTCATCCTCTCCGAAATCGGCCGCTGCGAGAATTAAGGCTTTAAATTTACCAGGAGAATAGCTACGCATTTGGCGAATGGCCTCAATATTTAGTCCACGGAAAGAAATTTCCATCCAAACTCTGGCTTGATGACCTATAGATCCTTCTTCGTATTGATCCAGTTCCGCTGCACAATCTACTTCCAGCGCAGCTTCGATGATCTGAGTCATTACATCGGCGACCATCGCCTGAAGAGTCAAAGAATCACCTTCGATGAATCTTTCACAAATAGCTTCAATGTCAGAATTGACATAAAGCCTTACGTTGCCGCTAAAGTCTGCAGCCAGCTGAATTGGATTCCAGTCAACAAGCCAAGGAGCATATTGTTCGGGTCTTGCTTGGAAACTCTCGGAGAAACTGGCAAGTTCAATAGGAAACCTCGAGTCGCCCCCGTCTTCGATCAAAATATGGTGGTGAGTCTCCCAAAGTCGAGCACCACGCTGCTTGGGGGAAAGAGTACCTCCAGAGTCTATTGGTGAGTCGAGCACAATTCTAACGCAGAGAAAAATTTGTCCGGAAAGTGTGCGCCCTGGAATGATTTCTTCTAACGTAACCGAATGGTTGTCGCTGTCAATAAATGCGGCGCCTAGACGATCTACGCGTCGAGGCAAACTCCCTGCACCTGTACCGGCGAGAAGTATTACTCCTAACTTAAGGTTTTTAGGGGCGATCCCTAATTGAGCAGCGGCGCCTGTAAAGTCCAAGTCGACATGAATATTGACTTGAATGTCTTGTTCATAGTCCCAGTTTTCAAGAATGTCGGCGGCCGGGAATAGGGGCTCGCTTGGCGGCCCAATCATCCAGCCGCTAAAGTTTACAAATTCATTGGAAAGCGTGAGAAAAGGTGTGGCTAAGCGGCTCATTTAATTCCCTCCTTCAGAAACCGAAGACGCACTCCTACAGCCGCTTCTGGTGGGCTCAGAACTTTAATTGTTATGGTTCCGCTTTGATTGCCGACGCTAATAATTGGAAAAAGGGTGATCTCCTCATTAGCATCGAACGACATTTCAAGCACCCGCGTTTCAAAACCAGGCGGTAAATCCGATTCGTCTGTGACGCTACCATCAGCTACTAAATGAGGAGTTGCTAACACCTCAAGCTCAGAGTTTTTTCCGTCATTCAGCACGTTTGCTTCAAAGACTGCGCAACGTCGGCGCCTTTCGTCCAATTCAAGTCGAACAAAATTTGGCTGTGATATAGACAGCTCTTGCTTGACAGACGGTGATCGCTGGGACGGTTTCGGCCGCCCCGGACCTTTGCCTGAAGCGGAGTCAAGTAAGCGTCCTAAACGGCTGGCTGTGCTGGCAAGTGAAGGGCCACGGCCCTGACCTATATTCGGCACTGAGAGAATTGGTGTTGCGAAGCTGTTAGCGGCATGTTCAATTCGTTTGAGAGCAACTCGAACATATGTCCTCGCGTTGCGGCTCGGAAGATTATTAGGAATCCAGTCGTCATGTGCAGGTGGCTCAGACATTGCAAAAGCTGACTCCACCTCATCTTCATCGGAACATATGAAAATGCCCGCCCATTCAAACCGCGCATCGGAATACGGGGTTCCTTCTACGTATTTTACGACTAATTCAACAGGCCGCATTAAAGCGATATGACTCGCTTGTCGCGGGAGCGCGGAATCTTCATGGTTAGCGCAGCCCACTCGGTCGGCGCGAAGACCTTTTTTGATAATTAGCCTACCTAGGTCTTTCTTCGGGCGCTCGCTGCTAACAATTTGCACATCATCTGAATCTTCTCGATATGCTTTCATTGCAGATGCGAACAAGTCGAACGGTGGGAAGTTTTCAGGGGCAGGTAGAATAATTTCGCGGCCCTCAACTTCTACCCTTATAGAAAGTTTTTTATCCTGAGGTGTTGAGTCAGTAAGTCTTGGCCAAAAATTCCATAGAATAGTTTCTTGGATGTAATGATCTATTGGTCTTAATTCTTCTTCCTCTATGTAGGGGTCTATTATCAGAATGGAGGTGCCTGGACTCCTAAAGTCCCTGTCTGGCATTCCTAACGAAGCTGCCAGTTCAGCGGCGCCCAGCCCTGTGAGAGGATCAATGCCACCCTCCCCATCATTTATTCCCCACCAATGTCTACCTGTAAATCTCTTGCGCTTTTTATCTATTGCAGTTGCATTGAACGCTGACCCGAGATGACACCCCATGAATCTACGGACAGGTTCACCGTCCCAGGTTGTTTGACTATCAACGAGAATTGTCGAGCAAACGCTCATCGCATAAAGCGATGTCTTCCCATAACCGTAAGTACCCCCTCCGTGATAGGTATCGCGGGCAACACCGACGTTACGGAGAAAGTTTACGAAGTTGAGAGGCTCTACTCCATCCGATGCAACATCTCCTGAGGTGGGGCCTGCGAGCCCCGAGGAACGGAAGTCACATATTTCGAGCACTTTTAGACCGATTTTTCCAATCGAGCCCGAAATAGCATTTCGTGTAGAGTCGCCCAAAGGAAGCTCGCCCAGCGCAAACTCCCGCAGCGCGCTGCACTGCTGGATTGTAAGAGTGCGAAATCGAATAACCATTGACGGGCCGTGCTCTGGCATAGCCGCGTCAATGCTGTTCTGGATGGACTCGCGAAGGACAGTCTGCAGAAGGTCTTGAGCGGGGCAGCCAAGCAGTCGTTTAAAACCATCTGCTGCTATGTTTCCGGTTTTTGCGAACGGTTCGCTAAATAGCTCGAGTCGTGTCAACCTGCGATCCTCCTAAAGGCGAGTGTGAGCTCTTCAGCCGTAAGCTCAAAGGATTTCGCATGGCTCAGATCGACCTGATACTCCAGTGCGGAAACGCCAGCGGGCAATATAGCTCCCGCAAAGCTGGAACCGATGATTCTTGGGAATCCTTCAGTGACTTCGTAGACTGTTAATTCGCCGAATGTGAAGGAGTGATTGTTCCATTCATATCCATATGGATCCGAGCATCCCACAGCACTTAACCCCTTATCGAGTGTTTCTCTGTTAACCCCAACTTTAAGTAAAGAATCATAGATCATGCCTACTGAAAGTTCGCCACCCTTGACACATTCAAGGCGCATATGAGCAAGGTGGAGCGTACCTCCGACAGGAGCAGCCAGTTGATCGACACCAGTTACGTATATCCGAGTTGCATCAGATCGACGAGATGTTTTCACTTCCAGTGCGTGGTTGCCCTGTCGAAAATCATGCCGGAGTTGAAATGGACCAGTCCATGTTTCGGATGCAGCATGATTATGAGACACCAAGCGCCGCATAATCTCCAGTTCGCCAACTAAACCGAGAATTACGTTTTCCGAAATTTCTTCACGAGGCTTTCCTTTTAATAATTCTCGGAATTCATCGATAGATGCGGACACAGCTTTTGTCGGAGAAAAACCCTCCGATATTCGTCGAAGGATGTCTTCAACAATCTCAGAAAATACCATGTCGAGGGCCCGATCTAAGCACATGATATCTAGGAATAACGTGTTTTTATTGGAGATTTTATAACTTGAGGTCGTTACTAGGAGTTTGGAAGTTGATGTTAATGCTCTCACCCCACTCCGTACCCCAACAGGTACCAAGAGACGAAGTTCTCCTTGAGCACCAATTGCGTAGCGTGCCGTACCGAAGCCTGTTTCTATACCCGTATCAATACTAGGTACCTCGATCACTCCATCTCCGGATTCGGTCGTCTTTAAGCGGCACCAACGTTCCATCGCACGTTTACTCATCGATGGCCTCGTGCAGTGCTTCTGACAACAACTCCTCTTCTGATCCAGTATCTTCCGGAACAGGGGCGTCCAGTTCGACCGAGAAATAGTCGCCAGCTTGATCAGGAGCCCCCGGGAAAACGATACCAATTCCTATCAGATCACCAACGGCATCCAGATCCTTGCGAGACGAAGACTGCGCTTCGGATGTGCCATCAATCACATACAATAAGAGCAGTGGAACGGGCGGGCGCCCAAGCTTGATTTCGGCCCAACTACCATTTTTTCCAACCGCGTCGGAATCAGTCGCATCAATTAAAATGTCGTTCTTCGACATTAGTGCTTTGATGTCTGCATATCCTCTTTCATTATCTTTCAGCTGAGAACGGCAGGCGGTGTTCACCAACCCAAGTGCTCCAAGCGTTTTTTCGGATATCTTGGGCCCTGTAGGCGTGATAATACCGATATTCCAGCTTTGTAGGCTATCTGATTTCTGATCTATGTAACCTAAAAGAAGGTCTTTTTTAAGATCCATGTGATGTTCGCAAATATCATAAGTCAATAGAAATCTACGAACTTCTCGAAGGGGGACGTTTTGGGAAAGATGGCGCTTGCCACCATTTAAAGTTTGGAGTGAGTATTTTTCCGTGAGTTTATCCACGAATTGCTCGGCAGCGCTCCAATTATCATTAACCTTGGTGGTGCTTCTGTGGTCAAACCGAATTGTCTGTATATGCCGGCCTTCGAAGCTGATATTGCTGCGATAAGCATGACGCATTTTGGACGCTGCCGTGATTGCCATTCCAGGAATAGCGCGCACCCGTACCGCGAATTCTGTCGGTGTGACACTATGTTTTCGATAGTTGTTGATGTCGTCCCTTATTTCCTCTTCAATGCGCGATAGTGCTCGAAAGTTTGACGCTAGTTCTGCTGTCGTCCAGAGTCGAGGCAGGTCTTCGTAGCCCTTTCTGTATCCAAACCACCGCCCCATCTGAAGTAAAGTATCATATTGCATCGAAGTGCGAAGGAAGAATGAAACGGACAAACCTTCTAGAGTAAGACCTCGCGCCAGTACCGTGCCGCCGACTACGATATAGGTCTTTGGTTCTTGGGTGTAATCAAGGCGCTCAAAGCTTTCACCGTTTTCAATGGCGAATTCGAGTGCTTCGAGGGTGCTGTTGATGTGGGGGCGCAATTCTGCCAGAGAATAGATGTCGTCGTGCTCCAGCGGGACTTGGGCGGTCTCTTCCTCTAGCACTCTTGCAATTTTTTTCTGGAGCTCGCCAAAGTTTGAAGTTAATTCGGTTAGGTTTGATTCGATCCATTGTTTTATAAGCTTCGCCATTCGTTCGTGTTGGATAATGTAAGGCGAAGTATGAACTAGCATTGTCATATGCTGGTCTTGTTGGTTGCGCGCTCTACGGATTGCACAACTGAGCAAGAACCATATAACTGCGTGCTCCAAGTCGTCGGTCATCTCTGGTTGGAACAAGTCTTTTTCACTGATACGGATAGGGCGTAATAGATTAAGTCTCTCCTCCGGTACGTGACGGATCATATTCCTACCCGCTTCTTCAGGAGATTCCGGACCGTCAGGGTCGGCCGGAGCGTATCCAAATACTTCTCGCGCTCCGAAATAGCCTTCGGTGCGAGGAAGAGTAGTTATAAAATCCTCTGGATACAGGTCATCCAAATCATGTTGGTTCAAGGGGTATGGGTCGATAAAAACATTCGCAAATGGCGTTGCTGTATAACCGACATAAGATACCGCTGGAAGTGCTCTTATGATTTTGCGTATCTCGGCGTTGATCTTCGTCATGTCGTAATCGTTGTTAGACGAGTTGACCGATGCCTGATCACATTCATCATCAATCAAAAGAACTTTTAATTGACGAAGAATGGCTAAGGGGGTTTTCGGTTTTCCTTTGTCGTCCACAATCGTTTTGCGGAAGGTTTCTAGTCGCGAAGTGATTTTTTTCATAACCACAAGCTGTGCACGTCCTTGGACAGGCATAGTGAATGACCCATTCTTCGGATACGTGTAGTCGCCATCATTTTGTTCAGTGGTGTAAAGTTGCCAGAAATGGCGATGGCGATTGACTATGTCGTGTTCGATACGCCTTTGAGTTTGAGCTCGCAGTTTATTAGTCACTCCACCCAGTAGCACGATGAGGTTATAACCAGCGTCTACAGCTTTAGCGATTACTGCTGTCATGTTTGCGGTCTTGCCGGACTGGACATAACCTACCACAAGACCGCGATGGCGAAAGCCTTCGCTATTGGGGTTTGCAAGCAGCGACACAACTTCCGAGGAGCTTTCATCAATCGAATTGATGGTGTCCTTGTCCCATCCCTTACTATTGGCGAGGTATCCCTTTAGCGCTGGCCAATGAACGTCCTTTGATCCCGGCCCTTTGTACCAAGGATCCCTTTTCTTGATTAATGAACTGCGTCGTAGGATCTCGACGTCTTCCAGCGAAGCGATGACATGCCCTAGAGCTAATGACAGATTCTGATCCATCTCAGGAGTAAACGAGACACCAATACTCGTAAAATCTCTCTTTAAAGCCACAGCTGCCTTCTCGGGGGAGTCATGAGTGGGAAGCTTCTCGCGTATCTGGCGGGCGAAGGTATCAATCTGCGGGTTTGTCATCGACGCAATCCTTTACTTGCTATCCATGGGGATCCATGTGGCCGGTTTCGCCAACAGAGCTTCATCGAGCACACGAAGCTTCTACTTTGGGTGGTGTCACTTTGCCATTTTCTGTCTTGTTCTCACAGCGCATTTTGAGTCAGGCCATTCTATTTTTTTCATTTATAGCGGTTGGGCAGTACATCGCGCATGGCTGAGCATCTATCAATTGTCAGCTATGAGTGCCTTGGGTAGGAAAATCGGGCCAGGTGAGACATTTTTGATTACAATCCGGCACGGCTTCCAGAAGCCAGTTCATTTCCGTTTCTGGACCGCGAATGCCACACTCCCAAAGCTCAAAGACACGCCATCCCTGTTGAATCAGCTCGGTTTTATTCCTAAGGTCTCGTTTCACGTTCTGGTCAAACTTTAATTGCCAGAATTCTTCGCGAGTTCGAGGGGTTGTGGCATACCTACAACCGAGGTGTCTGTGCCAGAAGCAACCATGAATAAAAATGCAGAGATTGTAGCGGTTGAGCACTATATCTGGCCGACCGGGAAGCTTCCGAGAATGCAGGCGATACCTGAAGCCATTGCGATGCAAAAGCTTTCGAACCTTCATTTCGGGAGATGTATTGCTGCTGCGAATGCCGGACATCATCCGAGACCTGACTTCTTTACTGACTATGTCCATGAATGAGCCCCAGATGAATTTGCCGTTAGGCCGAGATACCGCTATCGAGTGTGACACCAAGCTTTCGAAGCCAATTCAGATTGTCGATCTCTTTGCAGGTCCTGGAGGCTTGGGCGAGGGCTTTGCTTCCTCGGGAGGCGGATCCAGATTTGAGATTTTAGTCTCTGCGGAAATGAATCCAATTGCCCGCGAAACGCTCAAGTTGAGAGCTTTTTACAGGCTGCTTAAGCACCAGAATCCTGAGCAGTTAACCGATTACTATAATTTTTGTAATGGCCTGAGTCAGAAGCCGTATAGCGATCTGAGTGAGCCTCAGTGGCGGCAAGCGGATGAAGAGGCTAGGTGCATCACGCTGGGATCTAGGGAAGGCGACGCAGAGCTTGATGCGATTCTCGAAGAGAAACTTGAAGATCGGCCTTGGATTCTGATTGGCGGGCCCCCATGCCAAGCCTATTCAATTGTTGGTCGATCGCGTAATCAGGGAAAGGCGGATTACAGCGCTGAAAATGATCATCGCCATTTTCTATACAAGGAATATCTGCGAATCATCAAGGAGAGAAAACCAGCTATCTTCGTAATGGAGAACGTGAAAGGAATTCTCTCTTCAAAGATTGATGGCGAAAGTATTTTTACGCAGATTCTAAAGGATCTCACCGATCCAAATAAGGCTCTTGGTGATCCCTCATTAGGCAAAAAATATCGCATCTATTCTCTTGTTACTGATCAATCCTATGGTCCCGGTGAAGACGTAAGTAAGGTGGATCCTCGCGGCTTTATTATCAGGTCAGAGGAGTATGGAATACCTCAGGCGAGACATCGGGTGATCCTGTTGGGAATTGCTCTGGATGAGCACGGGAGTCTTGAGCAATATGATCGCTTAGAGAAGGCGATTGAGCGAGTAAATACAAAACAAATTCTCGGTGACTTGCCAGAATTGCGCAGTCGCTTGACTAAGCAGGCAGATAGTGGCGAAGCTTGGTACAAGGAAGTCGCAGATCATCTGGATGGACTTGCCTCGGAAGTTAGCAGTAATGTTGATCCGAAACTCAGCTCAGAGATGAAAATTGCCCGTAAATCTCTTCTTTCCTCTTCTCTTGACGTCGGAGCGCTTCGTGTTTCCCGTCGCAAAGGCGATGGGGGAACGAGAGATGAAAATTTAGATCGTTGGTATCGAGATGACATGCTGCACTACTGGTTAAACCACGATGCTCGCGGTCACATGCCATCCGATCTACGTAGGTACATGTTTGCCAGTATTTATGCCAAGGCTTACGGCACTTCCCCGAAAGGTCATCTGCAATTTAGTCTCTCAGGTCTTGCACCTGCTCATAAAAATTGGGAGAGCGGAAAGTTTAGTGATCGCTTTAGGGTTCAAGTCGAGCATCTACCTGCAACAACTATTACGAGCCATATTTCGAAGGACGGTCACTACTTTATTCATTACGATCCGAAGCAATGTCGTAGCTTGACGGTCAGAGAAGCGGCTCGACTCCAAACTTTTCCGGATAACTATTTTTTTCAAGGGAATCGGACTCACCAATTTCATCAAGTCGGCAATGCTGTTCCGCCTTTGCTAGCGAATAAAATAGCTTCGGTCGTCTTTAAAATTATACATAAAAAGTTGCAGTTGGATGAGTAAGCTGATCTGCTGATAACGATGGTCTAGTTTGCTGGAAGTAGTCAGATTCAAGAGCTCTCTGCACATCCAGTGCTTGGTTTTTAGGGCGAGCCACGCACTGGATAAGCGAAAGGGTGTTGGAGTTGGCAACGTTCTGTGGAGTAAAGAGCTGTCACTAGTATGTGTACCACGATTGATATTTCTCAGACGTGACCGCCTCTCCGGCTCCTTTCTCAAGCTGATTGCATTCTTTGCAAAGAAGTTGGATGTTGGATATATCATTAAGTCCGTGTCCAGCTAGCGGTACTATGTGGTCATAATTTTCTTTGTTTTCTAAATTTACTTGGCCGGATAAGTCCTTGTCACATAGTACACATCGGCCTCTATCTCGAAAAAAAACTGCTCTTCGTACCCATTCCGGTATCGCTGCGCGTTTCAATATACCGGGTCGAGTAAATAGATGTTTAATTTCGCTCGGTGTCTCTGATGTGGTTTCGATGTCAAGAGCATTTGCCATCAATATATTGAAGGTTTTCATGAGGTCGCGATTCTGAAATAAAATATGAAAAACCTCCTTGGAAATGTGCTCGATTAACTCGTGAAAAACACCTGTCTCGCGCAGTTCATGGATGAATTCATACACGTCATCTATGTTGCACTCGGTAAACTCTTTATTTTGCTTGTCTAGAAAATCTTCGAAATTTTGATGCGGCATATTGTGGTGTTCGAGTGCTAACTCTATTGGTAGAGTAGCCGGTCTCAGGAGTTTAAAAGCAATAGGTATGTCCTGGTAGTCTTCATACATTTTCTGCTTGTTTGCTAAGGCGGCCTCACTCGACTGATCGTAATAGATGTCATGAACAATAAATTCTACAAACTCATGAAAGACTGAGTATTTGTTGAATGTGCTAAGTCTGTAATAAATCCGCCCGTCTCCGTAAAATTCATTCAATACCCCAAGGTGGTTCTCTGAGTGATAGAGGATGCTTTTTATAACATTGCAGAAATAGTATGTGTCATAAAATTTAGCCTCAAGCATATTCACTCTTTGTCTTTGTCTTTGTCTTGGTATCAGGTGTGGTTGGGTCGGGTTGTTTTTATTGTGCTTGTTCTTTTTCAATAAAAAAAGCCCCGATTAGATCGGGGCTTTTTTCTTTTCGACTTGTTGATTCGAGCAGCAATCGTCAAATCGTGCCGAGCGAGACCATTAATCCCAGCTAAGCGCACCACCAGTTTGGTATTCGATCACGCGAGTCTCAAAGAAATTCTTCTCTTTCTTCAAGTCCATAATCTCGCTCATCCAAGGGAACGGATTCGTAGTCCCTGGATATTCCTCTTTCAACCCAATCTGCGACAAACGACGGTTTGCGATGAACTTCAGATAGTCCTCCATCATCGCCGCATTCATCCCCAACACCCCACGAGGCATGGTGTCGCGGGCGTATTCGATCTCCAGCTGCGTACCCTGCAGAATCATCTGCGAGGCTTCTTCCTTCATTTCGGCGTCCCACAAGTGTGGGTTTTCGATTTTGATCTGGTTGATCACGTCGATGCCGAAGTTCAGGTGCATGGATTCGTCGCGCAGGATGTATTGGAACTGCTCGGCGACGCCGGTCATTTTGTTGCGGCGGCCCATGGAGAGGATTTGGGTGAAGCCGCAGTAGAAGAAGATGCCTTCCAGTACGCAGTAGTAAGCGATCAGGTTGCGCAGCAGCTCTTTGTCGGTTTCGACGGTGCCGGTTTCGAACTTCGGATCGGAGATCGAGCGGGTGTATTTCAGGCCCCAGGTGGCTTTTTTCGCGACCGATGGGATCTCGTGGTACATGTTGAAGATTTCGCCTTCATCCATGGCCAGCGATTCGATGCAGTACTGGTAGGCGTGGGTGTGGATCGCCTCTTCGAAGGCCTGGCGCAGGATGTACTGGCGGCATTCCGGGTTGGTGATCAGGCGGTACACGGCCAGTACCAGGTTGTTGGCAACCAGGGAGTCGGCGGTGGAGAAGAAGCCGAGGTTGCGCATGACGATGCGGCGCTCGTCGTCGGTCAGGCCTTCCGGGTCTTTCCAGAGGGCGATGTCGGCGGTCATGTTGACCTCTTGCGGCATCCAGTGGTTTGCGCAACCGTCCAGATACTTCTGCCAGGCCCAGTCGTACTTGAATGGCACGAGTTGGTTGAGGTCGGCGCGGCAGTTGATCATGCGCTTTTCGTCAACGGCGACACGGGCGGAGGCGCCTTCGAGTTCAGCCAGACCTTCGGCGATGTCGAGGTTGTCCAGAGCAGCCTTGGCACGGGCAATCGCGGCCGAGTCGGAGGCGGTCACGGCACGCGCTTCGAGGGCGGCGACGCCACCGGCGGTGTCGAGGCGGTCCATGTTGGCTTCAGTCGCGTGGCCGGCGTTGGCGCCTTTTACAACCACTTCGCCAGTGTCTTCTTTGTCGAATTCGTCCCAGCTCAGCATGACGTGTCGTCTCCTGCGTGAGGGCCAGATGCCCGTGTGAAAACTGAAAGGTTGGTTTTTCACACGGCCGTACTGGCCGCATTGGATCTAAAGGAATCGTTTTTTGCAGCAGCTATACGCAGGCATCAAACAGAATTTTGTACGGGGTTCCGAGAGCCTCTGATGGGCGCAGGCAACGCTGAACGCTGCTGCGGGGCTTCAGACTGGCTTTTCATCCCTGTAAGGGGATATTGCAGGCCCGCTATAGGGCGGCATTATAGGGAAAAAATTCGGGCCGTGGTGGGGCGAATCCGCGCATGGAGTGCTTGGGAGAGGAGGTTTTTCGGTCGGAGCGAGGGTTTATGGGGCTTTGCCGGGGAAAGATTTTTTTTCGTAAAAATTTCGCGAATGTGGATTTGTTCAAAATTCGAACAAAAAATCGCGTTTTTCACTACATCTAGTGTTTTGCAAGCCTTTTTAGCGCCATCAGACACAACTGAGCCCGACCGAAGTCGGGCTGGAATCGCCGCTCAATCGTACGTTGAATGATCCGATTCGGTGCAGTCTCGATCAACCATTGGAGCAGCCGTTGCCCATGACGCTGTAGCGCAGGATGTGGCGCTGGCCTTTGGAGTCGTCGTATTCCATTTTCATTGGAACAACTTCGCAGACATTCGGGATTTCGCTCATGGAGATAACTTTGGCGACATCCAGGTGGGTCGAGTAATTGTATTCCTCGATGGCCGGTTTTTGCTGTGCGACATCAGTCGGGACCTCGTCTGCCATGGCGGTTGCGCACAGGCTGCTGAGGGCCAGAACCAATAAAGCTTTCATTTAAAATTTACCTTTTTGAGGTCGAAAGGGGTCACGCAACCTTTATGGGGTTGCGTGTGGAACTTCATCGTTTGCGTTTATTACTTGAGATGGATTAACGGCCTTCGTGGGGGCTGTAACGTTGTTAATCACGGTGCCTTGTTGGCGAGGTGGATTTTAGAGAGGCAGGGGCGAGGTAAACAGAGCGGGTTTTGATAAACACCTTTGACAGTTTTCGTAACAATCCCCGCACGACCGGTTTGGGAGGCGCAGGGCTTGTTACTACCATCGTCGAATGGTTCTATGGCCCCGGCCCGGCTACAACAGGGTCATACAAAAACAACTATTACACCGAGGTAGGAAAGATGAGTGCGGCTTCCCTGTATCCCGTTCGTCCCGAGGTTCTGGCCAATACGCTGACCGACGAGGCGACCTACAAGGCCATGTACCAGCAGTCGGTCGTCAACCCTGACGGCTTCTGGCGCGAGCAAGCCAAGCGTCTTGACTGGATCAAGCCTTTCACCACGGTGAAGCAGACTTCGTTCGACGATCACCATGTCGACATCAAGTGGTTCGCCGACGGCACCCTGAACGTTTCCTACAACTGCCTCGACCGTCATCTGGCCGAGCGCGGCGACCAAGTCGCAATCATCTGGGAAGGCGACGACCCGGCCGAGAGCCGCAATATCACCTACCGCGAATTGCACGAACAAGTCTGCAAACTGGCCAACGCCTTGCGTGGTCAGGATGTGCATCGCGGCGACGTGGTGACCATTTACATGCCGATGATTCCCGAAGCCGTGGTCGCCATGCTGGCCTGCACCCGGATCGGCGCGATTCACTCGGTAGTGTTCGGCGGGTTCTCGCCGGAAGCGCTGGCCGGTCGCATCATCGACTGCAAATCCAAAGTGGTGATCACCGCTGACGAAGGCATCCGCGCCGGCAAGAAGATCCCGCTCAAGGCCAACGTCGACGACGCGCTGACCAACCCGGAAACCAGCAGCATCCAGAAAGTCATCGTGTGCAAACGCACCGGTGGCGACATCAAGTGGAACCAGCATCGCGATATCTGGTACGAAGACCTGATGAAAGTGGCCGGCACCGTGTGCGCGCCGAAAGAGATGGGCGCTGAAGAAGCGCTGTTCATCCTTTATACCTCCGGTTCGACCGGCAAGCCGAAGGGCGTGCAGCACACCACCGGCGGTTACTTGCTGTACGCGGCGATGACCCACGAGCGTGTGTTCGATTACCGTCCGGGCGAAGTCTACTGGTGCACCGCCGACGTCGGCTGGGTCACTGGCCACAGCTACATCGTCTACGGCCCGCTGGCCAATGGCGCGACTACGCTGCTGTTCGAAGGCGTGCCGAACTACCCGGACATCACTCGGGTGGCGAAGATCATCGACAAGCACAAGGTCAACATCCTCTACACCGCGCCGACCGCGATCCGCGCGATGATGGCTGCCGGCCAAGCCGCTGTTGAAGGCGCCGATGGCAGCAGCCTGCGTCTGCTCGGGTCGGTCGGCGAGCCGATCAACCCGGAAGCTTGGGACTGGTATTACAAGAACGTCGGCAAATCGCGTTGCCCGATTGTTGATACCTGGTGGCAGACCGAAACTGGCGGCAACATGATGAGCCCGCTGCCGGGCGCGCATGCGCTGAAACCGGGTTCGGCGGCACGTCCGTTCTTCGGCGTGGTACCGGCGCTGGTCGACAACCTTGGCAACATTATCGAAGGCGAGGCCGAGGGCAATCTGGTGATTCTCGATTCGTGGCCGGGCCAGGCGCGCACGCTGTATGGCGATCATGATCGCTTCGTCGATACCTACTTCAAGACTTTCCGTGGCATGTATTTCACCGGTGACGGCGCGCGTCGTGACGCCGATGGTTATTACTGGATCACCGGGCGTGTGGACGACGTGCTCAACGTGTCCGGCCACCGCATGGGGACGGCCGAGATCGAAAGCGCGATGGTGGCGCACCCGAAAGTCGCTGAGGCTGCGGTGGTTGGTGTGCCGCATGACATCAAAGGGCAGGGCATTTATGTGTATGTCACGTTGATTGGTGGCGAGGAGCCGAGCGAGCAACTGCGTCTGGAATTGAAAAACTGGGTGCGCAAAGAGATCGGGCCGATTGCTTCGCCGGACGTGATCCAGTGGGCGCCGGGGCTGCCGAAAACCCGTTCGGGCAAGATCATGCGCCGGATTCTGCGCAAGATTGCTACGGCGGAATATGACGGGTTGGGGGATATCTCGACTCTGGCCGATCCGGGTGTGGTGCAGCATTTGATTGATACGCACAAGACCATGAATGTTGCGTAAGCGCAGGGTCTGAACTGCTGAAAGCCCTGTTCGGTGTATGCCGGGCGGGGCTTTTTTGTATCTGGGTTTTTGTGTGGGCTGAGCCGGCCCCATCGCTGGCAAGCCAGCTCCCACAGGATCTATGTGTTCTCGAATATCTCCGGCATTCCCCAAATTTTGTGAGTTGTCGAATTATCCGGCACACCACAAAACCCTGTGGGAGCTGGCTTGCCAGCGATAGCAATCTGTCAGACACCGCAGCAGCCGGCTGTCAGAACCGATAACCCCCCAGCCAATAATTATCGGTTTCCCCTGTAAGCCATTTCCCGCTGTTACCCGGCATCCTTCAAGTAACCGAATGTGTAACCGCCCGCCCCGCGACGGGGCAATGGGAAACGTATCGCCCCATTCCAGAGCCTCAAAACACCCGGTGAAAAATAAGACATAACCCCGCGCTTGCCGGATTAGAAGGGTTTGCGAATAATAGGCCCGCAATTTGCAGCATAGATCGGTTTAATGTCTTTTGCTCCTGCATGAAATTGCAGGGCTGTCAATGAGCTCGAGCGGGTTTCTTGGTGCATCTGTAATTAGTTGTCGCATTGAAGAAATATCGGCTTCGGGCCTGTCGTTAGAATGCCGATCACTCGCTCATCGTGGCTCGTGTTGAAATCGCTTCAGATTTCAATGGGAAATTTCCCACAGATGCAGCCACCGATTTTCAGTACCACCCATTGCATATTGGGCTGTCGCTCACTCTGCCGTTTTTGCCCTTTACCGATGGAGTTCCAAGATGAAGAAACTTGTGCTGCTTGGCGCCCTGGCACTGTCCGTGCTGTCCCTGCCGACTTTCGCCGACGAAAAACCTGTAAAGATCGGTATTGAAGCGGCTTACCCTCCGTTCGCGTCCAAAGCACCGGACGGCAGCATCGTCGGTTTCGACTACGACATCGGCAACGCCATCTGCGAAGAGATGAAAGTGAAGTGCGTGTGGGTCGAGCAAGAGTTCGACGGTCTGATCCCGGCACTCAAAGTGCGCAAGATCGACGCGATCCTGTCGTCGATGTCGATCACCGAAGACCGCAAGAAGTCCGTCGACTTCACCAACAAGTACTACAACACCCCGGCCCGCCTCGTCATGAAGGAAGGCACTCAGGTCAGCGAAGGTCTGGCTGAACTGAAAGGCAAGAACATCGGCGTGCAGCGTGGTTCGATCCACGAGCGTTTCGCCCGCGAAGTCCTGGCCCCACTGGGTGCCGAGATCAAGCCGTACGGTTCGCAGAACGAAATCTACCTCGACGTGGCCGCTGGTCGTCTCGACGGCACCGTGGCTGACGCTACGCTGTTGAATGACGGCTTCCTGAAAACCGATTCCGGCAAAGGCTTCGCCTTCGTTGGTCCGGCGTTCACCGACGTCAAATACTTCGGCGACGGCGTAGGCATCGCGGTACGCAAGGGCGACGCCCTGAAAGAAAAGATCAACACGGCCATCGCGGCTCTGCGCGAAAACGGCAAGTACAAAGCAATCCAGGACAAGTACTTCGACTTCGATATTTACGGCAAGTAAACACGTCGCAGCGACAAGTCAGAAATGGCGCAAGCAACAGGATCTCTGCGGTTTGCGCCATTTTTTCATCCCAACTTTCGAGGACCTGAATCATGTTGAAAGGCTACGGGGCTGTCATCCTCGATGGCGCATGGCTGACGCTTCAGCTCGCCTTGTCGTCCATGGCTCTGGCCATCGTTCTCGGGCTGATCGGTGTCGCATTGCGCCTGTCGCCGGTGCGCTGGCTGGCGTGGCTGGGCGATCTGTATTCCACGGTGATCCGCGGGATTCCCGATCTGGTGCTGATCCTGCTGATCTTCTACGGCGGTCAGGATTTGCTCAACCGTGTGGCGCCGATGCTCGGTTATGACGACTACATCGACCTGAATCCGCTGGCGGCCGGTATCGGCACCCTCGGTTTCATCTTCGGTGCGTACTTGTCCGAGACCTTCCGTGGCGCGTTCATGGCGATTCCCAAAGGTCAGGCCGAAGCCGGCATGGCGTACGGCATGAGCAGTTTTCAGGTGTTTTTCCGGGTGCTGGTGCCGCAGATGATTCGTCTGGCGATTCCGGGCTTCACCAACAACTGGCTGGTACTGACCAAGGCCACCGCGCTGATTTCGGTGGTCGGTCTGCAAGACATGATGTTCAAGGCCAAGCAGGCGGCAGATGCCACTCGCGAGCCTTTCACCTTCTTCCTCGCAGTGGCGGCCATGTACCTGGTGATCACCAGTGTTTCGTTGCTGATTCTGCGTCAACTTGAGAAGCGCTACTCGGTAGGCGTAAGGGCGGCTGATCTATGATCTTCGACTACAACGTCATCTGGGAGGCTCTGCCGCTGTACTTCGGCGGTTTGTTGACCACCCTCAAATTGCTCGCGCTGTCGCTGTTTTTCGGTCTGCTGGCGGCACTGCCGCTGGGGCTGATGCGCGTATCGAAGAATGCCGCCGTGAACATGTCGGCCTGGCTCTTCACCTACGTGATTCGTGGCACGCCGATGCTGGTGCAGCTGTTTTTGATCTACTACGGTCTGGCCCAGTTCGAAGCGGTGCGTGAAAGCTTCCTCTGGCCGTGGCTGTCCAGCGCAACGTTCTGTGCGTGCCTGGCGTTCGCGATCAACACCAGCGCCTACACCGCTGAAATCATCGCCGGTAGCCTGAAAGCCACGCCGAACGGCGAGATCGAAGCCGCCAAGGCCATGGGCATGTCGCGCTACAAGATGTATAAGCGCATCCTGCTGCCGTCGGCCCTGCGCCGGGCCCTGCCGCAGTACAGCAACGAAGTGATCATGATGCTGCAGACCACCAGTCTGGCGTCCATCGTGACCCTGATCGACATCACCGGCGCGGCGCGTACGGTCAACGCGCAGTTCTATTTGCCGTTCGAGGCGTACATCACCGCTGGCGTGTTCTACCTGTGCCTGACGTTCATTCTGGTGCGCCTGTTCAAGTTGGCCGAGCGTCGCTGGCTGAGCTACCTGGCCCCGAGGAAGCACTGATATGGAACGCATCGACCACGTTTTGCCGTGGAGTCATCTGGGCAGCGAGCGCAAGATTTCGGTATTCCGCTTCGGCAAGGGCGAGCGCAAGGCCTATATTCAGGCCAGCCTGCACGCTGACGAATTACCCGGCATGCGTACTGCCTGGGAGCTGAAAAAGCGCCTCGGCGAACTCGAAGCCAAAGGCTTGCTCAACGGTGTCATCGAGTTGGTCCCGGTGGCCAACCCGATCGGCCTGAACCAGTTGCTGCAAGGCAATCACCAAGGGCGTTTCGAGGCCGGCAGCAGCAAGAATTTCAACCGTGACTTCGTCGAGCTCAGCGCGCCTGTCGCTGCTGCGCTGGAAGGGCGTCTGGGGGATGATCCGCACGCCAACATCCGTCTGATCCGTCAGGCCATGAGCGATCACCTCGCTGCATTGCCGGACGCGAGCAGCCAGTTGCAAGGCATGCAGCGAATCTTGCTCAGCCACGCGGCGACCGCTGATGTGGTGCTCGATCTGCATTGCGACTGTGAAGCCGCGCTGCACATGTACGCCTTGCCGCAGCACTGGCCGCAGTGGCGCTCGCTGGCCGCGCATCTGGATGTGAAGGTCGGTTTGCTCGCTGAAGACTCTGGCGGCAGTTCGTTCGATGAAGCCTGTTCGCTGCCGTGGTTGCGTTTGTCGCGGCTGTTCCCGGACGCGCAGATTCCGTTGGCGTGCCTGGCGACTACCATCGAACTGGGCGGTCAGGCCGATACTCGCCGCGATCAGGCTGAGTCGTGGGCTGAAGGCATTCTGGCGTTCCTCGCCGAGCAGGGCCTGATCACCGGTGAGTGGCCGCAAGCGGCGCACGAGCCTTGCGAAGGCATGCCGTTCGAAGGCACCGAAATGCTCTTCCCGCCGCATCCGGGCGTAGTGAGTTTTCTGCGTCAACCGGGTGAGTGGGTTGAGGCCGGTGACGAGATTTTTGAAGTGATCGATCCGCTGTCGGATCGGGTCAGCACGGTGTGTGCTGGTACCTCTGGAGTGCTGTTTGCCATTGAACGGCTGCGCTACGCCCAATCCGGTTTCTGGCTGGCCAAAGTAGCGGGGCGCGATGCGCTGCGCGACGGCCCTTTGCTCAACGACTGACTGCTTTTGTGAGAACCGACCGCATGTACAAACTTGAAGTCCAAGACCTGCATAAACGCTATGGCAGTCACGAAGTGCTCAAGGGCGTTTCCCTGAAAGCGGCCGCCGGCGATGTGATCAGCATCATCGGCTCCAGTGGCTCCGGTAAAAGTACTTTCCTGCGCTGCATCAATCTGCTCGAGCAGCCGCACGCGGGCAGGATTCTGCTCAACAACGAAGAGCTGAAACTGGTGGCGAACAAGGACGGCGCGCTGAAAGCCGCTGATCCGAAACAGCTGCAACGCATGCGTTCGCGCCTGTCGATGGTGTTCCAGCATTTCAACCTGTGGTCGCACATGACCGCGATTGAAAACATCATGGAAGCACCGGTGCACGTACTTGGCATGTCCAAGGCTGAAGCGCGCGACAAAGCTGAGCATTACCTGAACAAGGTTGGCGTGGCGCATCGTAAAGACGCTTATCCTGGGCACATGTCCGGTGGCGAGCAGCAGCGTGTGGCGATTGCCCGTGCGCTGGCGATGGAGCCGGAAGTGATGCTGTTCGACGAACCGACCTCGGCCCTCGACCCGGAACTGGTCGGCGACGTGCTGAAAGTCATGCAGGCGCTGGCGCAAGAAGGCCGCACCATGGTGGTGGTAACCCACGAAATGGGTTTCGCCCGTGAAGTGTCGAACCAGTTGGTGTTCCTGCACAAAGGCGTCGTCGAAGAAAGCGGCGACCCGCGCGAAGTGCTGGTCAATCCGCAATCGGAACGCCTGCAACAATTCCTCTCGGGCAGCCTCAAGTAATCAGGACTGCCGTTGTGCACCGGGATAGTGCATGCTTCGCGGCTTGGAAGCCGGCCCGATCCCTGTGGGAGCTGGCTTGCCAGCGATGGCGTCGTGTCAGATTGCATTTATGGGACAGACACACCGCTATCGCTGGCAAGCCAGCTCCCACAATTGATCTTTGCCAGTTTCGCGATTTGTGTTCATTTTCGGGCTAGCATTGGCCCTTGCCTTCATCACTGTTTTTCGCTTCGGATTGCCCGCCCATGACTGCCCATCGAATTGGTTTCCTGATTTGGCCCAGCACTAAAGCTATGACTTTGGCGCTGGCGGAGGAGGCCTTGCGCGTTGCTCAGCGGGTGCACCCGGACGTGGTTTACGAACTATCGTTCCTGCAAGCCGAAGCACCGCCCGAAGGTGCCTGGCAATTGCCCGGCGAACCTTGGGCGGGCAAGCTGGAAAACTTCCAGAAGCTGTTTCTGCTCGCCGATGAGCCGCCAACGTCTCTGGCGCCGCCACTCAGCAGCGCACTCAAGCAACTGGTGCGTGCCGGTTGTGTGATCGGTGGTCTGTCGGCGGGTGTTTATCCGTTGGCGCAACTCGGCTTGCTCGATGGATACCGCGCTGCCGTGCACTGGCGCTGGCAGGACGATTTCGCTGAGCGTTTCCCGAAAGTCATCGCCACCAGCCATTTGTTCGACTGGGATCGTGATCGCCTGACCGCGTGCGGCGGCATGTCGGTGCTCGACTTGCTGCTGGCGGTACTGGCCCGTGACCACGGCGCCGAACTGGCCGGCGCCGTTTCGGAAGAACTGGTGGTCGAGCGCATCCGCGAAGGCGGCGAGCGTCAGCGCATTCCGTTGCAGAACCGTCTCGGTTCCAGCCATCCGAAGCTCACCCAGGCGGTGTTGCTGATGGAAGCCAACATCGAAGAACCGCTGACCACCGACGAAATCGCGCAACACGTGTGCGTATCCCGTCGGCAACTGGAGCGGATCTTCAAGCAATACCTCAACCGCGTGCCGAGCCAGTACTACCTGGAACTGCGCCTGAACAAGGCCCGGCAGATGTTGATGCAGACCAGCAAGTCGATCATTCAGATCGGCCTGTCGTGTGGCTTCTCCTCGGGGCCGCATTTCTCCAGCGCCTATCGCAACTTCTTCGGTGCCACGCCGCGTGAAGATCGCAATCAGCGGCGCAGCAGCAGCCCGTTCGAACTGTCGTCGGTACCGCCCGAGCGCGGTTGATCAGTCCTCGATTTGCAGATCCGGCCGCATCTCCGGTGGTCGCTGGGTTGCGGCGATTCCGGCAACGTTCAGATCGTTTCCCGTCTCGTGGTAATAAGCACGGATCCGCGCCAGGCCTGCTTCGGAAAGCGGGTTGTTGCGCAAGTCGTAGCTGTCACTGACGGACGCGGGCACGTCCATGAGTTCCTCCGGTACTTCGGTGATCGCGTTGTCGGCCAGGTCAACCTCGTTCCAGTGTTGATTTCGCAGCATGCCTTTGGGGATCTCGGTGATGCCGGTGCCGCTCAAATCGAGGTCGGTCAGGCGTTGCAGGTTACTCAGGTCGGGGATGAGTCCCAAAGGGTTGTCACTCAGGTTAAGTGCTTCAAGTTTGTCCATGCCGGCCAGTGCAGCCACGGACGTTGGCGTCAGGGTGATCTGGCACTCGGGCAGGCTTAACGCCGTCAAACGTTTTATCGTGAAAATCGCCTCGGGCAGATCGCCCAGATTGAAATCGCGAATAGTCAGGCTGTCGAGGTCGGTGAAGGCTTCGAGAAAACGCCCGATGCGCGTC
Source organism: Pseudomonas sp. TWP3-2 (assembly GCF_049897765.1). Classification (NCBI taxonomy): domain Bacteria; kingdom Pseudomonadati; phylum Pseudomonadota; class Gammaproteobacteria; order Pseudomonadales; family Pseudomonadaceae; genus Pseudomonas; species Pseudomonas sp. TWP3-2. The sequence goes on from NZ_JAFCWW010000003.1 coordinate 83,548, forward strand.
GAGTCGCCGTTTCCAATCAAGAACAGATCGGGTACGTAGGGAAAATTGCTGCTGAGCGTAGGCAATTCCCCGATGAAGTTGACTGTGGAGGTGAAGCCGTAGCCGTCGAGCATCGAGTCTTCCAGCGGAATGCGGCGCCAGCAGGTCAGCAGCGCTGCGCTGAATTGCTCGCGCAACTGCTCTTGCTGCAAACGTGCGTCTTCGCCGAGCACCTCTGCCGGAATGTCGCTGGCCCAGCGGGTGAGTGTTGCGGTCAGATGACTCAGCGCACCTTCCTGGCGCGCCACCTCGTTGCGGCCATCGGCCAAGGTGCCGGCCAGCCGATAGATCAACGTGCTCGCCTGTTCATTGTCCAGCGTCGGATACAGCGTTTGCACCCGTGCCCGATCCGCTTCCTCGGCCAGCACGCCGAGGTCTGTGCCGGTCTTGCGGTAGTAGTTCTTGACCCGCTCGCGGGTGGCGGCGCTCAGCGGATTATTGCCGAAGTCGTAACCGTTGCCGGCTTCCGCCGACAAGTTGAACAGCTCCTCGGGAATTTCGGTGATGCGGTTATTGCTGAGGACGACGATGTCCAGTTGTGGATGGTCGATCAGCCCGGCTGGAACCTCGGCAATCGCGGTGCCGGCCAGATCGAGAAAATCCAGCGCCGCGAGCGGACGCAAATCGGGTGCCATGCCCAGCGGGTTGTTGTACAGGTCAAGTTTGTTCAGCCGCGTCAGCAAGGAGAGCGTCGCGCTGCCCTCGGCGTCGAGCACCATTGCGCAGTTGCTCAAGACCAGTACTTGAAGATCTGTCATGCGCCTGAATGACAGCGGCATTTGTTGCAGGCCCAGATCGCGCAGTTCGAGGGTCTTCAGACCGCTGAAGCAGTTGAAGAAACCGTCACCGGCGCGCAGTTGGGCGTTGCCGGTAATCGACAGCGTGGTGACGTGGCTGAAGTCTGTGCTCAACGTGGGAAGTTCGCCGATGAATGCCAGATCAAGGCTCAGCGAGTTGGACCTGAACTCGGGGCGGTCAGCTATTCTCGCGCACCACAGCACCTCGAGGTTTTCGCGAAACTGCTGGCGTGCAACGAGCTCGACGATTTTTTCTTCGGCGCTGAGCAGGATGCTGCCGGAGGGGTGTTGTGCGGGGATATCACTGACCCACTGCGCGAGGTCTGCAGTCAGTTGCCGCCACTCTGCTTCCCACTCGGTAATTCGCAACCGGCCTGTGTCAAGGGTGCCCGGCAACAGGTACAGAAGCCGGTTGGCGTCTGCTGCATCGAGTGCAGGAAACAGCGCGCGAACCCGGCTGATATCTGCCAATGGCATGGCAATCCCGAAATTGTTGCGAGTGCGTGGGTAGTCGCTCTTGATCCGTTCGCGGGTTTGCGCAGTCAGCGGGTTGTCAGTCAGGCTGAATTGTTTAAGGGACGTGGCAGGCAACTCGAACAGGCTGTCGGGCAGTTCGCTGATGCTGTTGTGATCGAGGCTGGCAAACGTCAGGTTCGGCAGATCGATCAGGCCATCAGGCAAGCTGGAAATGCCACTGTCGATCATGCGCACATGGGTCAGCTCCGCCAACGTCTGCAAGTCCGGTGCGGCGCCCAGCGGGTTATGGCTGAGGTTGAGGAACTTGAGCCGCGTCAGCGCAGACAGCCGGGTCTGGGTCAGCGCGGTCAGCTTTACCTCACAATATTCCAGCACCAGGCGTTCCAGTGCCGGCATCCGCTCGCACGCCGCTGGCAGCTCGCCGAGATTGAACTCATGCAGTTCCAGATGACGCACCCCGCTAAAAGCTGCAAGGAAGGCGTCGATGCCGGTCAGCGTCAGGTTGCCATCCAGGGTCACGCCGGCGAGATGGCTGAAGTCTGCCGACAGCACGGGCAACTCGCCCAGGAAGGACACCTCCGTGATCAGTAAGTCGCCTCTGTGCGTGGGTTTTTCCGGATACCTGAAGCGCCATAGCTGTTCAATGCGCTCGGCGAACGATTGCCGGTTCGCCTGCATCAGCATCTGCTGGCGTGGACTCAGCGCCACGCCTGTGGTTGGGTGAATCGCCGGGCCTGCCGTGACCCATTGCGCAAGATCGGTAGTCAGTTGCTGCAACTCCGCCTGCCAGTGTCGGAGTTGCCGGCGGCCATGCTCCAGCGTGCCGGGCAAACTGTAAAACACGTCGCTGGCATCCTGAGCGTCGAGGCTTGGAAACAACTGTTGGGTGGCCTCGATATCGGCCAGATCGGCAAGCACTGCGAAGTCTTGACCGGTCTCACGGTTGTAAGTCTTGATGCGTTCGCGGGTGGCGGCGCTCAGTGGATTGCTCGACAGGTCGTAGCCATCGCCGGCCAGCGCCGACAGTTGGTAAAAGCCTTCGGGTAGCTCGGTGATCAGGTTGTCGCTGAGGATCGCAGTCGCCAGTTTCGGGTGACCGATCAGACCGGGCGGCGTTTCAGTGATGCCTGTGCGCGAAAGATCAATATAGGTCAACTCGCTCAGCGTCAGCAGGTCAGGCACCAGACCCAGCGGGTTACCGGGCAGTTCCAGTGATTCGAGTTTTGCCATTGCGCCCAGCGCCACCAGCGATTCGGCGGTGAAAATAACGCCGCAGTTGTCCAGCACCAGTGATTCGAGCATCGGCAGGCCGGCGAATGTCTGGGCGAGTTGATCGAGTTCGAAATTACGCAGAAACAGGCGTTTGATCCGTCCAAAGCTTTTGAGAAAGGGCGCGGTGCCGCGGATGCCTTTGTTGCCGGTGAGGGTCAGCGCGCTGATGTGGCTGAAATCCGCGCTCAGCACCGGCAGCTCCCCGATGAACGACATCTCGGCGGTGAGGATATCCGCTCGCGGTTGCGGATGGACAGTTGAACGATGGCGCCAAAGCCACTGCAGATTACCGGCGAAGGTCTCGCGCGCGGCTTGTTCGGTAAAGCGCTCGTCGGCTTCGAGGAGTATTCCGCTCACGGGGTCGCGGTCGGGAATGTCCTTGCTCCAGCGCCCCAGGTCGGCAGTCATTGTGGCAATTTCGCTTTCCCACGCCGTGAGCTGCAAGCGGCCCTGGATCAGTGAACCGGGCAAACGGTAGATCAGCCCGCTGGCCTGGCCGTCATCAATGTTGGGGAACAGCGCTCGGGTGCGCAGAATATCGGCTTGCTCGGCGCGTACTCCCAGATTGCCGCCGGTACGGGTGAAATAAGTCTTTACCTGTTCGCGCGTGGCAGCGGACAGCGGATTGCCGGAGAAGTCGTAGCCCGCGCCAGTAGCGGGCGAGAGGTCAAACAGCCCATCAGGCAAGGTGCGGATCTGGTTATCGGCCAGCCAGGCGCTGCGGATTTGCGGGTGATCGGTGAGCCCGGCAGGGACTTCGCCAATCCCGGTGCGGGACAGATTGAGGTAGGTCAGCGAAGGCAGGAAATTGAGATTGAAGCTGGTGCCCAGCGGATTGTCCTTCAGATCGAGTTCGACCAGCTCGTTGAGCGAAGTCAGCAGGCTCTGGTTTTCCGGTGTGAGCACCACCGCGCATTTGCGCAACCGCAACTGGCGCAGTGTGGACATTGTCCCCAGCGAACGCGGTAATGCATGCAGGTCGAAGTTTTGCAGATCCAGACGCGCCAGGCGCGGGAACCTCTGAATGAACGGTTCGATGCCGCCGGAAATTCCACTGCCGCTCAATTCCAGGCTGATGACATGGCTGAAGTCTGCCGTCAGCACGGGCAGGTCGCCCATGACCGGCTCGGTGAAACGCATGCGGAAGCCGAAGCGTTCCGCGGTTTCCCGGCGCCAGCAACTGAGCAGCGCGCGGGCGAACAGGTCGCGATCGCGCCCGGCCGCCGCCCGACGTGCGGGGGGCAGTGCCAGGCCGGTGGCGGGGTCGACCCGTACCTCTCTGATTCGCCATTGATCGAGGTCGGTTTCCAGTTGCGCGTATTCAAGACGCAGGCGCGCCAATGCGGCGATTGGATTGCCGGGCAGGCTTTGCAGGTGTTGCACCATGGCTTGCACGCCGTCCGGCGCGATGCCGGGGAATACGCCCCGAACGCGGGTCTCCAGCGGTTGTGGCAACTGCGGCCCGGCGGTGTGGCGCGGATAACCTTCGGCACCCAGCAGGCGCAGGGTGTCGATGACCGGCGCTGGCGCAGGTGCGATGTTCAGTGTCAGCCGCAGGTTATCGCGGGGCAGGGGATTGTTGCGAATCAGTTGCTGGAGTTTTTGCCCTTCGCCGATCTGCAGGTTCAAGGCTTGGCGCTGTGCATCGGGCAAGGCTTGCAACACGCTGGTGTAGAAATCGCTCGGAGCGTGCAGTTGCCGTCCCGCTTGATCGAACGCTTGCCAAAGATGATCGGCCTGGCGCACCAGCACTTTTTCGATTGGCGTGCCTCGCACGCCAGTGGTGTCGAGCAGGGTGCCGCTGAACGTTTGATCTCGGACCACCAGGCACACATCTGTCGACCAGCCGGGCAACAGCGGCAAGCTGTGCAACGCCAGGGTGTCGGAATCCGTGTTGTGCAGCGAGTCCAGTTCCAGACCTTCGTAGGCGCGGGTGATGCGCAATTCGTGCTCGGCCATCTGCGACAGTTGCTGTTGACGCGCGGGCCATTGTCCTTCGCCGATTTGCAACAGCTCCGCGCCGGTGGCGGTCTGCAGCAACTCTTCGGTGATACGCACGGGGAGTTGCGGTACATGCTCTGCGAGTTTTGTCTGCAGGGGCGAATTGTGCTGCTGCAGTGTCTGGTAGCGCTGCTCGAACAAGGCCGGGCGGCGCTGTGTGGCGAGCTGCGCAAGTCTGGCACGAAGCTGACGCGTGCGCGCATCGATGGCCAGCATCGTGCCGAACTCCTCCTCGAGCATGCTGTTGATTTCATCTTCGCTGAGGGACTGCAGCAGGGTGTTGAGCAGGTCGCCACGGGTGAGCCGGTCCTCGCGCAGTTCGGTCAGGGGCAGTTGTGCATTGCTGGACGACTGCCACAGGGTTTCTCCCTGGGCGCTGCTCAGGCGCAGCCTTTTAGTGTTCGGCCACAGACCCTGTTCGTTGAGCAATTGCAGCTGGATCAGCGGATCGGCTCGCAGGTAAATCGCCGGATCGTCACTGCCAATCTGCTGGATGAAGTTGTGCAGGTCCTGATCGATCCCGAAGCGCTGGATGCTGTCGGCCAGCAGCGGCGGCACGCGCTCCTGATTGACGTGCATTTTGCGCAGCCCGTCTTCGGTAAAGCCGCTGACCCGCAGAATGCGCTCGCGCCGCGTCGGGGTGAACGCGTCCATGCGGTGGCCGATGCGCCCCAGCGCAGTGGCGGCGTCCCATTCCAGCGGCTGCTCGAGTTCGGTATGAAATGCACCCTCACCGTTATGCCGCACGAGTGGCTGATAGGCCTCTGTGCGCGTCGGGTGTTCGATGCGCAGTTTGCCGGGCAACTCATGTTCGTTGACGGCGTAATGCGTCTGGTCGATGGGCATCAGACGTTTGCCCTGATGCGCGTGCAGACCCAGCGCGTCAGGTCTGGAGTCCGCCGCTGGCACACTTCGGCGGGCGTAGGGTTTCAGATCGGGTTTCCAGTACAGCGTCTTGCCGTTGCGTAACTGCACCGGCCTGAATCGATCGATAAACGCCACCACTTCTGCAGGCAAAACCCTTGGCAGCTCGGCCATGGCGATCCCCGCGCCGATCCCGAAAGCGCCGAGCTGGATCAGCGATTCCACTGCGGCGAAAAAGTGTTCGGTGGCTTGAGTGGTCTGGTCTTCAGCCCAATCGATCACGGCCTCGAAGACTTCGTCCAGAAGCTGATAAGCGATGTACGCCATCATCATTTCGCCGAGAAACGGCACGAAAGGCAGGACGACGAACGAGGCAATTTCAATCACCTCGGCAGCGACTTTGACAAATGCATCCCAGCGCGCCCAGCGGGTATTGCGGTCGACCATGGCGGTGGGAATCGCGATCACCGCGGCATCGTTGAGGATCTTGTTCAGCTTGCGTTGGTAAAGGTGCTCCCACAATTCGCCGCCGATGGGCGTCACGGTGAATTGCAGGTTGGGTTTCTCGACGGGCGCCTCGCGCCATGGCGGCAATTGGCTGCCGGCCTGTGGCGGGTGATATTTCACCTGGCTCAGACGCTGGTTGAGCTGGGTAAAGAAATGTCCGCGCTGCTCATGGGCGACGAAACGGCTGAAAAAACGTTGGTAATCCTTTAAGCGCAATTGCCGGATCAGCTCTTGCTCCATTGCGGCTGTGGAACTGTATTCCTTGATCGGGTGTTCGGGGTCTTCCGGGACGTACGCCACGACATTCACGGCTGCGCGAGCCTGTTCCGGATCCGCGGCGAAAATCACGATCCCGGTCAGCGCAACCGCTGCCACGGTGTGATCGTTGGCCAGGACGCTCAAGTCATGACACCGCAGTGGCCGCCCGCTCATTTGCACGTTGGATTTGCCATCGAGGAAGTCTTCGATGGAGCGCCGACTGGCATCGCTGATATCGCCGGTTATCCGCGCCATGCTCAGCGCTGTGCGCAGGGCGGCTTTCTGTGCAGTATCGACCTTGTGGCGCAACACCGCTGCCGCCACCGGGGTGGACAGTGCGAGGCTCTGTTCCAAATAGGTTTTATAGCGCGCGCCGATATCCAGTTCCCGACACAGGGCGGCAAAAGTCGCAATGCCGGGGGTGGTATTGAGCGGCGCCAGCGTCGTGAATTGCCCGGTAGCCGACGGTCGAGTGATGAACGAGGAGCCGCTGGCATAGGCATCGGTTGCGGTTTCTCCAGCCTCGAAGTTATGCAGGGCTGCATCCAGCAACGACACCGTCCAGGTGCGGGTGCCGGTGGTAATGCCTGCCACGGTCACCGGGAGATACAGCTGGAGGAAGGTTTGCTTGACGTCCAGTTCCAGTCCGAAGCGCGTTTTCAACGCCTCGGTCAGCAGTGGTTCGGCAAAGGCACTGGCGTTCTGCACGCGCTCGAGCATTTGATCGACGGCGTTTTGCGCGGTCATCTGGCTGGCGATGGCGCTTCTGAGCTCGGCTTGCTGCGTTAGCGGGGCTGACTTGAGTTGATCGCTGAGGGTTGGGCGGTGGTTCTTCAGCGCGGCGCGCCGTGTGGGTGAGGCTTTGCCCAGCCATTCGGGAATGGCGTTGACCAGCGGCTCATAGTGCGACGCGGGGTTGAGCGCATTCGCACCGGGGGTGGAGGTGATGGCGGGCGATTGCGCGGTCGGTGAAGGCATCGGTTGCGTCCTTGAACGTCGATAAAGACCTCAAGCAGACCAAAATGCAGCGCTCGCCAGGTGGTACATATGTATGACCGACAAACGCTTTGCAGTTGATAGCCTCATAGCGCTGCTGCATTTGTCGGCAGCAGTTTAAACTGCGCCTTTGCGACGCTATATGTCGCATTGCCGTAAACCCGGGAAAATCCGGGGTTTGCGCTATAAGAAGTTGTCGCCTGGCGGCAAGGCCAAGCTGAAAACTGTCCTTACAATCCTCACCAAGCTCGCCAGTTCCAGGCGAGCGTTCCTCTTCAGGAGACTCCGATGTCCGTTGAGCACGCTGCGGTACAACGCGCCGATTTCGACCAGGTTATGGTTCCCAACTACGCGCCTGCCGCTTTCATTCCTGTGCGTGGTGCCGGTTCCCGCGTCTGGGACCAGTCTGGCCGCGAGCTGATCGACTTCGCCGGCGGCATTGCGGTCAACGTATTGGGCCACGCACATCCTGCGCTGGTCGGTGCATTGACCGAGCAAGCGAACAAGCTGTGGCACGTGTCCAACGTGTTCACCAACGAACCGGCTCTGCGCCTGGCGCACAAGCTGATCGACGCCACGTTCGCCGAGCGCGTGTTCTTCTGCAACTCCGGCGCTGAAGCCAACGAGGCCGCGTTCAAACTGGCGCGTCGTGTTGCGTTCGACCGGTTCGGCACCGAGAAGTACGAAATCATCGCCGCGCTCAACAGCTTCCACGGCCGTACTCTGTTCACCGTCAATGTCGGTGGCCAGTCGAAGTACTCCGACGGTTTCGGTCCGAAAATCACTGGTATCACCCATGTGCCGTTCAACGATCTGGAAGCGCTGAAAGCGGCGATTTCCGACAAGACCTGCGCCGTGGTCCTGGAGCCGATTCAGGGTGAGGGCGGCGTACTGCCGGCCGAACTGGCTTACCTGCAAGGCGCCCGTGAACTGTGCGACGCGAACAACGCGCTGCTGGTGTTCGACGAAGTGCAAACCGGCATGGGCCGCAGCGGCAAGCTGTTCGCCTATCAGCATTACGGCGTGACCCCGGACATCCTGACCAGCGCCAAGAGCCTGGGCGGCGGTTTCCCGATCGCGGCCATGCTCACCACCGAAGCGCTGGCCAAGCACCTGGTCGTCGGCACCCACGGCACCACTTACGGCGGCAACCCGCTGGCGTGTGCGGTCGCAGAAGCGGTGATCGACGTGATCAACACCCCTGAGGTGTTGAACGGCGTTAACAGCAAGCACGATAAATTCAAGACTCGTCTTGAGCAGATCGGCGAGAAATACGGCCTGTTCACTCAGGTGCGTGGTCTCGGTCTGTTGCTCGGTTGCGTGCTCAGCGATGCCTGGAAAGGCAAGGCCAAAGACATCTTCAACGCCGCTGAAAAAGAAGGCCTGATGATTCTGCAAGCCGGCCCGGACGTGATCCGTTTCGCCCCGAGCCTGGTAGTTGAAGACGCCGATATCGATGCCGGTCTCGACCGCTTCGAACGTGCCGCAGCAAAACTGACACAAGCCTGATAGACCCTTCGGCGCCTGACCCTTCAGGCGCCGATCAAAATTTTTGTTTCGTGCCGAATCGATGTGGAATGAGCCCCCGTGGCGAGGGGATTTATCCCCGTTGGGTGGCGAAGCCGCCCCAAATCCAGTTGCCGCGCACTCAATTTCGCGCTGACTGGTTTCGGGGGCGCTGCGCACCCCAACGGGGATAAATCCCCTCACCACAAAAGCTTGTTCCCCTGCTTCCTGAGGGACGGCCCGGAATTTCATCTTCTGTGAATTTATAAGAGAAAAGGAGTGACACCATGCTGGTGATGCGCCCTGCGCAAATGGCTGATCTGGGCGAGGTACAGCGTCTGGCTGCGGACAGCCCGATTGGTGTCACTTCCTTGCCGGATGACGTGGAACGGCTGAGCGACAAGATCGCCGCGAGCGAAGCGTCGTTTTCCGCCGAAGTCAGCTTCAACGGTGAAGAGAGCTACTTCTTCGTCCTCGAAGACACCGCCACCGGGAAACTGGTCGGCTGCTCGGCCATCGTTGCCTCGGCCGGTTACTCCGAGCCGTTCTACAGCTTTCGCAACGAGACCTTCGTGCACGCCTCCCGCGAGCTGAAGATCCACAACAAGATCCACGTGCTTTCGCAGTGCCACGACCTGACCGGCAACAGCTTGCTGACCAGTTTCTACGTGCAGCGCGAGCTGGTCGGATCGCCGTGGTCGGAACTCAATTCCCGTGGTCGCTTGCTGTTCGTCGCCAGCCATCCGGAGCGGTTCGCTGATTCGGTGGTGACCGAGATCGTCGGTTACAGCGACGAGAACGGCGACTCGCCGTTCTGGGATGCGATTGGCCGTAATTTCTTCGACCTCAACTACGCCGCCGCCGAGCGCCTGTGTGGCCTGAAAAGCCGTACGTTCCTCGCCGAGCTGATGCCGCATTACCCGATCTACGTGCCGCTGCTGCCGGATTCCGCTCAAGAAGCGATGGGCCAGGTGCATCCGCGTGCGCAGATCACCTTCGACATCCTGATGCGCGAAGGCTTCGAGACCGATCACTACATCGACATTTTCGACGGCGGCCCGACCCTGCATGCGCGCGTTTCGGGGATCCGTTCGATCGCCCAGAGCCGCGTGGTGCCGGTGAAGATCGGTGAGCCGGTCAAAGGTGCCGGGCGCCAGTATCTGGTGGCCAACGCCCAGTTGCAGGATTACCGCGCCGTGTTGCTGGAGCTGGATTACGCGCCGGGCAAACCGGTGACCCTGGATCTGGAAGCGGCCGAAGCCCTGGGCGTCGGCGAAGGTGCCAGCGTGCGCCTGGTGGCGGTTTAACGCCTTAGCGAGTTTCACGGGTGGCCGCAGGCGGCCCGTTTGAGGAGATAGCATGATTGTTCGTCCCGTACGCAGCAGCGATTTATCCGCTCTGATCGACCTGGCCCGCAGCACCGGCACCGGCCTGACCACTTTGCCGGCCAACGAAGAACGTCTGGCCCATCGGGTCGGCTGGGCCGAGAAGACCTTTCGCGGCGAAGCCGGCCGTGGCGACGCGGACTACCTGTTCGTGCTCGAAGATGACGACGGCCGCGTGGTGGGGATTTCCGCCATTGCCGGCGCTGTCGGTCTGCGCGAGCCTTGGTACAACTTCCGTGTCGGCCTGACCGTCAGCGCCTCGCAAGAGCTGAACATCTACCGCGAGATTCCGACGCTGTTTCTGGCCAACGACCTGACCGGCAATTCGGAACTGTGCTCGCTGTTTTTGCACGCTGATTACCGCACCGGCCTCAACGGCCGCATGCTGGCCAAGGCGCGGATGCTGTTCATTGCTGAATTCCCGCAACTGTTCGGCAACAAGATCATCGCCGAAATGCGCGGTGTATCGGATGACGCCGGGCGCTCTCCGTTCTGGGAAAGTCTCGGTCGGCACTTCTTCAAAATGGAATTCAGCCAGGCCGATTACCTGACCGGCGTCGGCAACAAGGCGTTCATCGCCGAACTGATGCCGAAATTTCCGCTGTACACCTGCTTCCTCTCGCCGGACGCGCGCAACGTCATCGGCCAGGTGCATCCGGACACCGAGCCGGCACTGGCAATGCTCAAAAGCGAAGGTTTCAGCTATCAGGGCTACGTCGATATTTTCGACGCCGGCCCGGCAGTCGAGTGTGAAACCGCGAAGATCCGCGCGGTACGTGACAGCGAAGCGCTGGTGTTGGCGATCGGCACGCCCGGCGATGACGCCACGCCGTTCATCATCCACAACCGCAAACGCGAAGACTGCCGCATCACCGCCGCGCCGGCACGTCTGGCCGCCGGCACGCTGGTGGTCGATCCGCAGACCGCCAAACGTCTTCAACTCAACGCGGGCGATCAAGTGCGCGCCGTGGCGTTGTCCGCTGCTCGGGAGTCGAAATAATGAATTCGCTATACATCGCAGGTGAATGGCTGGCCGGTCAGGGCGAAGCGTTCCAGTCGCTGAACCCGGTGAGCCAGCAAGTTTTGTGGGCGGGCGAGGGCGCCACTGCCGCGCAGGTCGAGTCGGCCGTGCAAGCGGCGCGTCAGGCCTTTCCGGGCTGGGCACGCCGTACGCTGGAAGAGCGCATCAGCGTGCTCGAAGCGTTTGCCGCCGCGCTGAAAAATCACAGTGAAGAACTGGCCCGCACCATCGGTGAGGAAACCGGCAAACCGCTGTGGGAAGCCGCGACCGAAGTCACCAGCATGGTCAACAAGATCGCGATTTCGGTACAAAGCTACCGCGAACGTACCGGCGAGAAGAGCGGCCCGCTGGGCGACGCCACTGCCGTGCTGCGCCACAAACCACATGGTGTAGTTGCAGTGTTCGGCCCTTATAACTTCCCCGGCCACTTGCCGAATGGCCACATCGTGCCGGCGCTGCTGGCCGGTAACAGTGTGCTGTTCAAGCCAAGCGAGCTGACGCCGAAAGTCGCCGAGCTCACGGTCAAGTGCTGGATCGAAGCCGGTCTGCCGGCTGGCGTTCTGAACCTGCTGCAAGGCGCTCGCGAAACCGGCATTGCGCTGGCGGCGAACCCTGGGATCGACGGTCTGTTCTTCACCGGTTCCAGCCGCACCGGCAATCACCTGCATCAGCAATTCGCGGGTCGCCCGGACAAAATCCTGGCGCTGGAAATGGGTGGCAACAACCCGCTGGTGGTCGATCAGGTGGCTGACCTCGACGCGGCGGTTTACACGATTATTCAGTCGGCATTCATTTCTGCCGGTCAGCGCTGCACTTGCGCCCGGCGTCTGCTGGTACCGCAAGGCGCATGGGGCGACAGCCTGTTGAAGCGTCTGGTTGAAGTCAGTGCGACCATCGAAGTCGGCGCGTTCGATCAACAACCGGCACCGTTCATGGGCTCGGTGATTTCCTTGGGCGCGGCCAAAGCGCTGATGGATGCTCAGGCGCATCTGCTGGCCAACGGCGCGGTATCGCTGCTGGCAATGACTCAGCCGCAAGCGCAAGCCGCGCTGCTGACGCCGGGTATTGTTGATGTGACCGCAGTGGCTGAGCGTCCGGACGAAGAATTGTTCGGCCCGTTGCTGCAAGTGATTCGCTACGCCGATTTCGCAGCGGCGATCAGCGAAGCCAACGATACCGCTTACGGTCTGGCCGCAGGTTTGCTGTCGGATTCGGAAGATCGCTATCAGCAGTTCTGGCTGGAAAGCCGCGCCGGGATCGTCAACTGGAACAAACAACTGACGGGGGCTGCGAGCAGCGCACCGTTCGGCGGTGTCGGCGCTTCGGGCAACCATCGCGCCAGCGCCTACTACGCGGCGGATTACTGTGCGTACCCGGTGGCTTCGCTGGAAACCCCGAGCCTGGTGATGCCTGCCACATTGACGCCTGGCGTGAAGATGGGGTGATGCCAATCGCTGGCAAGCCAGCTCCCACAGGAATTGCGTCGTGCACAGAATCTGTGAACACCACTAACCCTGTGGGAGCTGGCTTGCCAGCGATAGCCTCACCGCAGTCTTACTGAACAGTTACTGAAGCCTATAACAACAGATTCTCGTGGAGCCTCGCTGATGAAATCCTATGAAGTCAATTTTGACGGTCTAGTGGGGCCGACCCATAACTACGGCGGTCTGTCCTACGGTAACGTTGCGTCCCAGAGCAACAGCCAGCAGTCTTCCAACCCGAAAGAAGCCGCGCTGCAAGGCCTGGCGAAAATGAAAGCGCTGATGGAAATGGGCTTTCAGCAGGGCGTTCTGGCGCCACAGGAACGTCCGGACGTGGCCGCTTTGCGCCGTCTGGGTTTCGGTGGCACTGACGCGCAAGTGATCGAACGCGCTGCCAAGGAAGCCATGCCGTTGCTGGTCGCCAGTTGCTCGGCGTCGAGCATGTGGGTGGCCAACGCCGCCACCGTCAGCCCGAGCGCCGACACTGCGGATGGCCGCGTGCATTTCACCGCCGCCAACCTCAACTGCAAATACCACCGCAGCATCGAACACCCGACTACCAGCCGCGTGCTCGGTGCAATGTTCGCCGATCAGCAGCACTTCGCCCATCACGCCGCATTGCCGGCAGTGGCGCAGTTCGGCGACGAGGGCGCGGCCAACCACACGCGTTTCTGCCGTGAATACGGTGAGGCCGGCGTCGAGTTTTTCGTCTTTGGTCGCAGTGCGTTCGACACCCGTTACCCGGCGCCGCAGAAATACCCGGCGCGGCAGACCCTCGAAGCGTCGCAAGCGGTTGCTCGTTTGCACGGTCTGAGCGAGGACGGCGTGGTCTTTGCCCAGCAGAATCCGGCAGTCATTGATCAGGGCGTGTTCCACAACGATGTGATCGCCGTCGGCAATGGCGAGGTGCTGTTCTATCACGAGGACGCGTTCCTCGACACCGAACAGATGCTTGCCGAGCTACAAGGAAAGCTCGCCAAAGTCGGTGGGAAATTTCAGTCAGTGTGTGTTCCGCGTTCCGCGGTAACCGTGGATGACGCGGTGCGTTCCTACTTGTTCAATAGCCAGCTTCTGTCGCGTCCTGACGGCTCGATGCTGTTGATTGTTCCGGAAGAATGCCGTGGCAACGAACGCGTGTGGAACTACCTGCAAGGTTTGACCAGCTCCGGCGGGCTGATCCGCGAAGTGAAAGTTTTCGATCTCAAGCAAAGCATGCAGAACGGCGGTGGCCCTGCTTGCCTGAGGTTGCGCGTGGCGCTCAACGAAACCGAGCTGGCGGCGGTCAATCCAGGCGTTATCATGACTGCGCCGTTGTATGGTTCCTTGACCGAATGGGTCGAGAAGCACTATCGCGACAGCCTGCGCGAAAGCGACCTGGCCGATCCGCAATTGCTGCTTGAATGCCGGACGGCACTGGATGAACTGACGCAAATCCTTAAACTGGGCTCGGTTTATCCATTCCAGATCAATTGATGGCCGGCGCGCCGCCTCGAAACGGCGCGCGGCTGCATCTCCCGAAGAGAGCGTAAAGACATGAGCGATACCCTGCAACTGATCCTTGAAGACACCGACGGCACGCAACTGGAAACGTCCTGCACCCGCGTCGCGGTACTGTGGCAAGGCAAAGAGCTGTGGATCCAGCAGGACGGCCGTGGCCAGTTGCTGATCGGCGTGGACGTCGAAGAAGGCGACGCCGAATATGCCAACCTGCTGCTGCGCCCATTGGCGACTAATCTGGTAAGTCTGCAACTGGAAATGGAACCGGCCGACGTCGGCGACGACGAAGACCATGTGCACGGCCCGGATTGCAACCACGACCATTAAGGAAAACGCTCTATGCTCGCCCTCGGCAAACTGCTTGAACTGACCCTCGCCGGCCGCGAACCGGCGGAGAAGACTCAACTGACTGTCGAAGGCGTGCGGATGCGCTGGTTGAGCGAAGGTGCGCTGGAAGTGCGGCCACCCGAAGCACGCGACAATGGCCTGGACCTGCTGCTGTCAGCCGGGATCCACGGCAACGAAACTGCACCGATCGAGCTGCTGGATCGGTTGCTGCATGGCATCGCTCGCGGCGACTTGAAGCCGCGCGCACGCATTCTGTTCCTGTTCGGCAATCCGGAAGCGATTCGCAAAGGCGAGCGTTTCATCGAGCAGGACGTCAATCGGCTGTTCAACGGCCGTCACGAACAAAGCAGCGGCTCCGAAGCGCTGCGTGCCTGTGAACTGGAAAGGCTGGCCGCGAGTTTCTTCAGTCTGCCTGATCGTCAGCGTCTGCATTACGACCTGCACACGGCGATCCGTGGTTCGAAGATCGAACAGTTCGCTTTGTATCCGTGGAAAGACGGGCGTCAGCATTCCCGCCGTGAACTGGCGCGGCTGCGTGCGGCGGGCATGGAGGCGGTGCTGTTGCAGAACAAACCGTCAATCGTGTTCAGTTCTTACACCTACGACAAGCTGGATGCCGAGGCTTTCACCCTGGAGCTGGGCAAGGCGCGGCCGTTCGGGCACAACGACGGCGTCAACGTGTCGCTGCTGGAGACCCGCCTGCAACAGATCATCGAAGGCAACGAGCCGCCGCTGGCCGAGGAAGGGCTGGACGGTTTGCAGCTGTTCAGCGTGGCGCGCGAGATCATCAAGCACAGCGACAGCTTCCGCTTGAATCTGCCGGCGGACGTCGAGAACTTTTCTGAACTGGAAGTGGGTTACGTACTGGCGGAAGACATCGCCCAGACCCGCTGGGTCATTGAAGAGCCGGGTGCGCGGATCATCTTCCCCAATCCCAAGGTCAAGAACGGCTTGCGCGCGGGCATCCTGATCGTGCCGAGCACCGACGAAAACCTCGCCTGATTCAATCTTTGGGCAAGCCTGTTCCCACAGTGGTTTGAGTGAAGTCCAAGACCTCACTCAACTTGGGTTTAATCAGACCGCTACAGCACGCGGCTCAGTGCGGCGCAACGCGCGCACTTTCATCAGCGTATCCGCGCACGTCTTCGCCGCTTCCTGACCCTTGTGCACGAAATGCTCGAAGAAGAACTTTTGATGTTCTTCGCCGGCATGGAAGTGGTGCGGGGTGAGGGACACCGAGAATACCGGCACTTCAGTTTCCAGCTGCACCTGCATCAGGCCGCTGACGACCGACTGGGCGACGAACTCGTGACGGTAGATTCCACCGTCCACCACCAAGGCTGCCGCAACGATACCGGCGTAACGACCGGTTTTCGCCAGCAGTTTGGCGTGCAGGGGCATTTCGAATGCGCCGCCAACTTCGAAAAAGTCGATGTCCGATTCCTGATAACCCTGAGCGAGCATTTCGCTGAGAAAGCCTTTACGGCTCTGATCAACGATTTCCTTGTGCCAGCAAGCCTGGATGAACGCTACGCGCTCGCCGTGAGAGTGTTTGCTTTTGCTGTCGATTGCGGTGGGTTGCATGTTCTGACTCCTGTTTTGTATGAAAAACAGGGCGATATGAATCGAAAGGGATTCAAGGGTGCGCACACTCGCACGAATGCGGCAGGCGGCCCTTTGGCGTTAATCCCGTTCTCTCTTCATCCGGACTATGACCGTCGGCCCCGGGATCACACCGGGTCTGCTGACCTTGCCGTCGAGCACAGCCATTGCCGTGTCCGTCGCCAAGCGCTCGCGGGCTATGCGCGTTGCGCGCAATTACCGCCGGTGGGGAATTGCACCCCGCCCTGAGAACGTTTGTGCCGCCCTTTGTCGGGCGGCGCAGCGTTTTTAACACAGATTCGCGGGCCGTGCATTGCGCCTTTGTGATGATTGCTATCGAGATTTTCGTTGTCGAGAAACGACTTTTCCTGAGCGTGGGCTTGATTAATCCGCGCCATGCCCGCAGTAATCCTCCTTGGTAAAGGGATTTCCCCTGCTGAATTGAGGCCAGGTTCATGAGCGTTATCGATCTTCGCAGCGACACCGTCACCCAACCGACCGCCGCCATGCTCGAGGCGATGACCGCTGCGGACACCGGCGACGACGTTTATGGCGAAGATCCGACGGTCAATCGTCTGGAAGCCGAACTGACAAAACGGCTGGGTTTCGCCGCTGCGCTGTTCGTCCCGACCGGCACCATGAGCAACCTGTTGGGCCTCATGGCGCACTGTGAGCGCGGCGACGAATACATCGTCGGTCAGCAGGCGCACACCTACAAATACGAGGGTGGTGGGGCGGCGGTGCTTGGCTCGATTCAGCCACAGCCACTGGAAGTGCAGGCCGACGGTTCGCTGGACCTGGATCAGGTGGCGGCGGCGATCAAGCCTGATGACTTCCATTTCGCCCGCACGCGGCTGTTGGCGCTGGAAAACACCATGCAGGGCAAAGTGCTGCCGCTGGAATATCTGCTCCGGGCGCGCAAATTCACTCGGGACAACGGCCTCCAGCTGCATCTGGACGGTGCGCGGTTGTACAACGCGGCGGTCAAGCTGGGCGTTGATGCGCGGGACATCACCCAGCATTTCGATTCGGTCTCGGTGTGCCTGTCCAAAGGTCTCGGTGCGCCGGTCGGTTCGGTGCTGTGTGGCTCGGCCGAGCTGATCGGCAAGGCCCGGCGCCTGCGCAAAATGGTCGGCGGCGGTATGCGTCAGGCGGGATTGTTGGCGGCGGCGGGGCTGTATGCGCTGGATCACAACGTCGAACGTCTGGCCGATGATCATGCCAACGCACAGTTTCTCGCAGACGGACTGCGCGAGGCCGGTTATGCCGTTGAACCCGTACAGACCAACATGGTTTACCTGCAGATCGGCGACCAGGCCGAAGCGTTCAAGCGGTTTGCCGCCGAGCGCGGGATCAAATTGAGCGCTGCCGGTCGTCTGCGCATGGTCACGCACATGGACGTCAGTCGCGCGCAAATCGAGCAAGTGATCGCGACATTCGTCGAGTTTTCGCGCAACTGACAGCGTTAGCCGTCCAATTGACCGTTTCTATCGTATAAACACGCTGTACCCCGCGCGCAGGGCCGATATAATGCGGCCCTTTGCCGTCGCTTCGTCTGTTGACGTTTCGCACAGGCCTTTGGCCGCAGCCTCCGTGGAAGAACCTAATGAAAAGCGCAGAAATCCGTGAAGCCTTCCTTCGCTTCTTCGAAGAACAAGGTCACACCCGTGTAGCCTCCAGCTCTTTGATTCCGGGCAACGACCCAACCCTGCTGTTCACTAACGCGGGGATGAACCAGTTCAAGGACTGCTTCCTGGGCCAGGAAAAACGTGCGTACACCCGTGCGACCAGCAGCCAGAAATGCGTGCGTGCCGGTGGCAAGAACAGTGACCTGGAAAACGTCGGTTATACCGCTCGTCACCACACGTTCTTCGAAATGCTCGGCAACTTCAGCTTTGGTGATTATTTCAAGCACGACGCAATCACCTACGCCTGGACTTTCCTGACCGGCGTTCTGCAACTGCCGAAAGAAAAACTCTGGGTCACCGTCTACGCCTCGGATGACGAAGCGTATGACATCTGGACCCAGAAAATCGGCGTGCCGGCCGAGCGCATGATCCGCATCGGCGACAACAAAGGCGCGCCATACGCGTCCGACAATTTCTGGACCATGGGCGATACCGGCCCGTGCGGCCCATGCACCGAGATTTTCTACGATCACGGCGACCACATCTGGGGCGGCCCACCGGGCTCGCCGGAAGAAGACGGCGACCGTTACATCGAGATCTGGAACAACGTGTTCATGCAATTCAACCGCACCGCCGATGGCGTGTTGCATCCGTTGCCAGCGCCGTCGGTGGATACCGGCATGGGCCTGGAGCGGATCAGTGCGGTGATGCAGCACGTCAATTCCAATTACGACATCGATCTGTTCAAGAACCTGCTGAAAGCTTCGGCCGAAGCCATCGGCTGCGAGAATGGCGATCAGTCGTCGCTCAAGGTTGTGTCCGACCACATTCGTTCGTGCGGTTTCCTGATCGCTGACGGCGTGTTGCCGTCCAACGAGGGTCGCGGCTACGTGCTGCGCCGGATCATCCGTCGCGCCTGCCGTCACGGTAACAAACTCGGCGCTACCGGCAGCTTCTTCTACAAGATCGTCGCGGCACTGGTTGCCGAGATGGGCGAAGCCTTCCCGGAACTGAAGAAGCAGCAGAGCAACATCGAGCGCGTACTCAAGGCCGAAGAAGAGCAGTTCTCCAAGACCCTGGAGCACGGCCTGAAGATTCTCGAGCAGGATCTGCTGGAACTCAAAGGCACCGTGGTGCCGGGCGACGTGGTGTTCAAACTCTACGACACCTACGGTTTCCCGATGGACCTGACCGCGGACATCGCCCGCGAGCGCAGCCTGACCGTCGACGAAGCCGGTTTCGAACGTGAAATGGAAGCCCAGCGCGTCCGTGCACGTTCGGCCAGCTCGTTTGGTCTGGACTACAACACGCTGGTCAAGGTCGACGTGGCCACCGAGTTCACTGGCTACAAGGCCACCAGCGGTTCGGCGAAAATTGTCGCCATCTATAAAGAAGGCCAGTCGGTCGACGTATTGAGTGAAGGCGAGGAGGGCGTGATCGTTCTCAACCAGACGCCTTTCTATGCTGAGTCCGGCGGCCAGATCGGCGACTGCGGTTTCCTTCAGGCCGGTAATGCACGGTTCGACGTCCGCGACACCACCAAGACTGGTGGCGCATTCCTGCACCACGGCGTGTTGGCCTCGGGCAGCCTGACCATCGGCGCGCCGGTTGAAACCCATGTCGATGCCGAAGTGCGTCACGCCACTGCGCTGAACCACTCGGCCACGCACTTGCTGCATGCTGCATTGCGTCAGGTGCTGGGCGAACACGTTCAGCAGAAAGGTTCGTTGGTCGACAGTCAGCGCCTGCGCTTCGACTTCAGCCATTTCGAGTCGATCAAGCCTGAGCAGATAAAGGCGCTGGAAGACATCGTCAACGCCGAGATTCGCAAGAACTCCGCTGTTGAAACCGAAGAAACCGACATCGAAACCGCCAAGCAGAAAGGCGCGATGGCGCTGTTCGGCGAGAAGTACGGCGACAACGTGCGCGTGCTGAGCATGGGCGGCGATTTCTCCGTCGAGCTGTGCGGCGGCATCCACGCCAACCGTACCGGCGACATCGGCCTGCTGAAAATCATCAGCGAAGGCGGTGTGGCTTCGGGCGTGCGTCGTATCGAAGCGGTGACCGGCGCTGCGGCGCTGGCCTACCTGAACGCAGCAGAAGAACAACTCAAGGAAGCGGCCACTCTCGTCAAGGGCAGCCGCGACAACCTGATCGACAAGCTGTCGGCTGTGCTGGAGCGCAACCGGCTGCTGGAGAAGCAACTCGAGCAGTTGCAAGCCAAGGCTGCCAGCGCTGCGGGCGACGATCTGTCGGCTTCGGCTCTGGATGTCAAAGGCGTGAAAGTGCTGGCCGTGCGTTTGGACGGTCAGGACGCCAAGGCGCTGCTGGCGCTGGTCGATCAACTGAAAAACAAACTCGGCCGCGCAGTGATCCTGCTCGGCAGTGTCCATGAGGAAAAGGTCGTTCTGGTTGCAGGTGTAACCAAAGACCTGACTGGCCAACTCAAAGCCGGTGATTTGATGAAGCAGGCTGCTGCGGCAGTGGGCGGCAAGGGCGGCGGTCGTCCGGACATGGCGCAGGGCGGTGGTATTGACGCCGGCGCACTGGATGGCGCACTGGCGCTGACCGTTCCATTCGTCGAGCAGGGTTTATAAGACGGCCCGTCGGCCCCGCTGTCTAGTGGCGGGACCGACGGCTGTTCGAGTGATTATTGGGCGCCCTTCATGGGCAGAGGCGGCTTTGAAATGGCTTTGATCGTACAGAAATTTGGAGGCACCTCGGTCGGTACTGTCGAGAGAATCGAGCAGGTCGCCGACAAGGTTAAGAAATTCCGCGATGCCGGCGATGACCTGGTGGTTGTGCTGTCTGCAATGAGCGGCGAGACCAACCGTCTGATCGATCTGGCCAAGCAAATCAGTGGCGACGAGCAACCGGTTCCGCGTGAACTGGACGTCATCGTTTCCACTGGCGAGCAGGTGACCATCGCACTGTTGGCCATGGCGCTGATCAAGCGCGGTGTGCCGGCGGTGTCGTACACCGGCAATCAGGTGCGGATCCTGACGGACAGCGCGCACAATAAAGCGCGTATCTTGCAGATCGATGACCAGAAGATTCGTGGTGACCTGAAGGCTGGCCGCGTTGTGGTTGTTGCTGGTTTCCAGGGCGTCGACGAGCACGGCAATATCACCACGTTGGGTCGTGGCGGCTCGGATACTACCGGTGTGGCGCTCGCCGCTGCGCTGAAGGCTGACGAGTGCCAGATCTACACCGACGTCGATGGTGTCTACACCACCGACCCGCGAGTGGTGTCCGTCGCTCAGCGTCTGGACAAGATTACCTTCGAAGAGATGCTGGAAATGGCCAGCCTCGGTTCCAAGGTGCTGCAGATCCGCGCGGTCGAATTCGCCGGCAAGTACAACGTCCCGCTGCGCGTACTGCACAGCTTCAAGGAGGGTCCGGGTACCCTCATTACTATTGATGAAGAGGAAACCATGGAACAGCCGATCATTTCCGGCATCGCTTTCAATCGCGATGAAGCCAAGCTGACCATCCGTGGTGTGCCAGACACCCCGGGCGTCGCATTCAAGATTCTCGGCCCGATCAGTGGCGCGAACATCGAAGTCGACATGATCGTGCAGAACGTTGCGCACGATAACACCACCGACTTCACGTTCACCGTGCACCGCAATGACTTCCAGGCCGCACAGACCGTGCTGGAAAACACCGCTCGCGAGATCGGTGCCCGTGAAGTGGTTGGCGACATCAAGATCGCCAAGGTCTCGATCGTCGGCGTCGGCATGCGTTCCCACGCAGGCGTGGCCAGCCGCATGTTCGAATCCCTGGCAAAAGAAAGCATCAATATCCAGATGATCTCGACTTCGGAAATCAAG
Organism: Pseudomonas sp. TWP3-2; assembly: GCF_049897765.1. NCBI lineage: Bacteria > Pseudomonadati > Pseudomonadota > Gammaproteobacteria > Pseudomonadales > Pseudomonadaceae > Pseudomonas > Pseudomonas sp. TWP3-2. The sequence continues at coordinate 105,060 of NZ_JAFCWW010000003.1, forward strand.
GTTTCCGTAGTGATCGAAGAGAAATACCTGGAACTGGCTGTGCGCGCCCTGCACACGGCTTTCGAACTCGACGCTCCGGCCCGTCAGGGCGAGTGATGCGTTGTCTGAAGGGCGCGGTCTGACCGCGCCCATTATTTTTTGAATGGCGCGCCGCTGGATCTGTTCTTTTGCGCGCGCTGGTCAATACTCAGGCATGTAGGGCTGCGATCGCTCCGGTTGTAGGTCGGGTGCCTTTTTTTCCAGACTGTTGTCCCTGAACTGAATTGCGTGAGGATAAAGGTATGCTGATTCTGACCCGTCGGTGCGCGGAAAGCCTGATCATTGGTGATGGCGAAATCACCGTGACGGTGCTCGGCGTTAAAGGAAATCAAGTGCGTATCGGCGTCAACGCCCCGAAAGAGGTTGCCGTGCACCGTGAAGAAATTTACCTGCGTATAAAGAAAGAGAAGGACGAAGAACCAAGCCATTAATTTTTATCGTTTTTTATGTTTGCAAACGGGGAAAAGGTTGGTTAAGATACGCCCCGTGTTGCGGAGAGCTGGCCGAGTGGCCGAAGGCGCTCCCCTGCTAAGGGAGTACACCTCAAAAGGGTGTCGGGGGTTCGAATCCCCCGTTCTCCGCCATTATTTGCTTAGTACGTCGTAATCTGGCTTTTTCGGTAAGTTGTTGAAATTACAAGAAAAAGTGGTTGGAATAGAGATTAGACGGGCTATAATGCGGCGCAACAAATGCACTCGTAGCTCAGCTGGATAGAGTACTCGGCTACGAACCGAGCGGTCACAGGTTCGAATCCTGTCGAGTGCACCATTTAAGAGTTAATTGCAGCGATGCAAATGACTTGGCTTCAACCAGATGTGATCTGGTCTATCAAACACAAATGCACTCGTAGCTCAGCTGGATAGAGTACTCGGCTACGAACCGAGCGGTCACAGGTTCGAATCCTGTCGAGTGCACCATTTAAGAGTTAATTGCAGTAATGCGATCAACTTGGTTTCAACCAGTTGTGATCTGGTCTAAAAACACAAATGCACTCGTAGCTCAGCTGGATAGAGTACTCGGCTACGAACCGAGCGGTCACAGGTTCGAATCCTGTCGAGTGCACCATATACCGAAAAGCCCGCGTTTAACGCGGGCTTTTTGCTGTCCGGGATTTGGCTTTTCCGGACACGCAGCCTTTCTCATCAAAATCAATTTGTGCACTTCGGCCTTTCTTGAGGTCGTAGCGATAGGTCGTGGTCGAATTGCGAATGCCGACTTTGTCCGGTTTGCCGAGTGCGCTCTCTACATCCTGCTGACTCATGCCGACAACCACGCGCTGATTGATGATCGCTTCGCGCCGCTGTCGGGCGTCGATCAGATCTCCGCATTTGTCATGGTTGCGTCCGACAACGCCCAACTGTCGGGTTCTGCTATTCATACCGGATGTTTCTTCGTGGCGGGCTTCGGGTAGCAAGGTCACGGTAGAGCCGGGCGAATAGGGCCGAACTTCCTGTAGCGACAGCTGCTCGTCACTCGCGCAACTGAGGGTGGTGAACGTGATGCTGCCGTCAGGCGTTTCGCAGCGGTGCAGGGTGGCCGCATTCGCGGCGGCAGGCAGGCAGAGCAGGCTGGTCAGTACAAAACGAGCTGTTTTCAATGGCATTCGACGTCCTCCATGACGTTACGCGGTCAAGGTTAGTCGCTGCGCCGTCTGCCGCGAGTGTGCTTTCTTTTCAGGATGAGTCGTCGCACTTGCATGGATCAGCGCGGCGCTCAGGTTTGTCTCGCAAGCGCTTGTTTCAAGCTGGATTTTTTAACGTTTAAAACCGTCAGGCGGTGTATCATTGCGCCCGTCAGCCCCGCCGGGGCTTATGGAAAACCTCCATGGACTTACCCAGTAGTTGTTCAGTATCCCGTTTTTCCAATCATGAATTGACTGATTGATCCTTCCGGCGTGCCCCGCTGCTGGGAGTGGAGTTCGCCTATGTCTCAAATCGAAGTAAAGAAAACACAGGAAAGCCTGCAGGATCGCCTGGCTCAAGTCGTTGAGCTGCTGCAGCGCCAGCGGGTCGTCGAAGACCTGACGCATCGCCAGGAAGGCGCACATCATGACCGGGTCGAGAACCTGGTCCACCGGCAGAACCTCGTCGAGTTGCAACGCAAGCTCGATGATCTGCACTCCGCCGACGTCGCCTACATTCTTGAAGCCTTGCCGCTGGACGATCGTCTGACGCTCTGGCAACTGGTCAAGGCCGATCGTGACGGCGACATCCTTCTCGAAGTATCCGATTCCGTACGTGAAACGCTGATCGCCGACATGGACGATCACGAGCTCCTGGCTGCCGCCAAGGACATGGACGCCGACGAACTCGCTGACCTGGCTTCCGAGCTGCCGCGAGACGTCGTCCATGAGCTGATGGAGACCCTGGATAACCAACAACGTGAGCGCGTGCGGTCGGCCCTGTCCTACGACGAGGAGCAGGTCGGTGCGCTGATGGACTTCGAGATGGTGACCATCCGTGAGGACGTCAGTCTCGAAGTGGTTCTGCGTTACCTGCGCCGTCTCAAAGAGCTGCCGGGGCATACCGACAAACTGTTTGTGGTCGATTACGACGGCGTGCTCAAAGGCGTGCTGCCGATCAAGCGTCTGCTGGTCAACGACCCGGACAAGCAGGTGGCGGAAGTCATGGCCAGCGATCCGGTGAGTTTCCACCCGGATGAGGACGCCTACGACGCCGCTCAGGCGTTCGAGCGTTACGACTTGATCTCGGCCCCGGTGGTCGACAAGAACGGCAAGCTGATCGGCCGTCTGACCATCGATGAAATGGTCGACCTGATCCGTGAGGAGAGCGAAAGCGAAGTCCTCAACATGGCCGGTCTGCGCGAAGAGGAAGATATCTTCGCCTCCGTGTGGAAATCCCTGCGCAACCGTTGGGCGTGGCTGGCGGTCAACCTGATCACCGCATTTATCGCTTCGCGAGTGATTGGCCTGTTTGAAGGCTCGATCGAGAAGCTGGTAGCCCTCGCAGCGCTGATGCCGATCGTGGCGGGCATTGGCGGTAACTCGGGTAACCAGACGATCACCATGATCGTACGCGCGATGGCGCTCGATCAGGTCAGTACCGGCAACACCTCGCGTCTGATGCGCAAGGAGCTGGCAGTTGGCTTGATCAACGGTCTGGTGTGGGGCGGGGTGATCGGTGTGGTCGCCTATCTGCTGTATGGCAGCTGGTCGCTGGGTGTGGTGATGACAGCGGCGATGACGCTCAACTTGCTGCTGGCGGCGCTGATGGGCGTGTTGATCCCGATGACGCTGGCGAAGATGGGGCGCGACCCGGCAATGGGCGCGAGTGTGATGATCACGGCCATGACCGACAGTGGTGGCTTCTTCATCTTCCTCGGGCTGGCGACAATCTTCCTGCTCTGACCTCGCTGCACCGAAACAGCCCGCCGAAATGGCGGGCTTTTTCATGCCGGCGCAAAAGCCAAGAAGCCAAATCGCGGGCAAAAAAAGCCAGCAATCATGCTGGCTTGAGATGTTTGGTGTGAATCAGGAAGCGTCGGCAGCCATTTCAGCGTCGTGAGCGATCAGCGACACCAAGGCGTTCTGCTGGCGGTGTGACAGTTGGCGGAAGCGTTGCAGCAGTTCGCGTTCGTGCAGTGACAGCTCCGGGCTGTCCAGACGCATGCTCAGCTCTTCGCCCAGTGCGCCTTCCTGAATAAGACTCTGCTCAAGGCGCGCGATGATCTCGGAGTTCATGCTGCGATGATGGTTGCGAGCCACTTCGGCAATGCGTTCACGCATTCCGTCTGGCAGACGTACGACAAACTTGTCAGCCGTACGGCTGGAATAAATTGCCTGTTTCAATGGGCGCATATATTTAACCGGTTAGTTCAGGGGAGCGGTTTCGGGAATGGCCGCAGGATGTGTGGTAGGACAAGCATCCGCGCCAAATGGTTCAACCTGAATTGCTAAGAGGCGGGCATCATGCCTCAAAATTGCCAGATCATTGGCGCCAATTCTGTGACAAATATTGATCCGGGTAAAGGCGTAATGCCAGCACCAATTATCAGAAATGCGGACTGGTTTGAAAAGATTGCTCTGGCCCGCATGGTTGACCGCATCCTGAAACACGCCGAGTGGTGCCCAAAGGCCTCGGAACGTGCATGCTGTGCGGTTCAAACCCCTCGTTCCCTACCTTGTACAGGATAGTGGCAATTTGCCGATTTACTAGGGCTAACACCCACTGGAGGGCGTTTTCAGGATGGATGGCAGGGTTATTTACCTGATGGGACCTTCGGGTTCTGGCAAAGACAGTCTGATCGAAGCCGCGCGTGATGGGTTGCGCGAGCTGAAGTGCGAGGTGGTGCGCAGAGTCATCACTCGTTCGGCAGAGTCGGTGGGCGAAGACGCTATCGGCGTGTCGTCTGCGGAGTTCGCGAAACGCCAGGAGGCAGGAGAGTTTGCGTTGGCATGGTGCGCCAATGGCTTGCAGTACGGCATTCCGGCTGAGATGAACCGGTGGCTGCAATCCGGTCAGCATGTGCTGGTGAACGGCTCTCGTGGATATCTGTCGCAGGCGTTGGAACGCTATCCGACGCTGCTGCCAGTGCTGTTGACGGTCAAGGATGAGGTGCTGCGTCAGCGCCTGCTCAAGCGCGGAAGAGAAGGGCTGGCGGAGATTGATGCACGTCTGGGTCGCAATGCGCTGTTCGTTGCGCAAGAAACACTTGGAAAAACACCCATTCATCTGTTGGATAACTCGGGCGATCTGGCTGAAACCGTCGCCCGGTTGCTGGATTGGATCAGACTTAACGTAGAACAGGATCGAATTTGATTCTGCGGCCAATAACCAAAGCCAGGATGAACCCCACTACAAACACGGCGCAACTGATCAGAGGCGGGGAAATCTTCGCCTCATCGAACAGCGAAAAATGCAAAACGCCGCTCAAGAGCGCGAGGATTAACAATCCCGTGGCTGATTTGGACATGCTTAACTCCAGAAAAATGATTCAAAACACCAGACGTTCGGTCGACTGCGCAAGCGGTGTGTGTAGCGTCTCGCTGACATCCTGCGGCGCAAAACCACGCTGATCGCTCAACACCGCCAGTTGCGGCGCCCGCTGCACTTGCAGGTAATGGGGCATGCGCTGCGCCACCTGCTCATTGCTCTCGGGGGCAAAATGAAATCCCACCAGAACCGCCAGGGCGGTTGCGTTTGCAAGCAAGAGGGCGCTGTTCATCAGGCGAGTCTCCGAACGTTCTTTGTAAGAACACACAAAGCAGCCAGCGTGCCAACAGTCTAACCGCTGTTAAGTCCTTTAAAAACAAGGTTTTATCTTGGATTTGCAGAGGTCGCACATTGCAATCTGCAATGCCGGGTTTTTGCGGGGATGCAAATTGCACGGTAAAACTTCCGTCAGCCTTGCAATGCGCCTGCCTACACTTAAAAAGCACGTTGGACGACATGACAAATAAGGGCCTGGCCGTTACCATGCACGCCGTCTGTCGTATCGGCTGACTTGTGTCTCAGTAGCTCAATTGGATAGAGCATCCCCCTCCTAAGGGGAAGGTTGGCAGTTCGAACCTGCCCTGGGACACCATATATTCGAAAGCCCCGCGCAGAGCGATCTGGTGGGGCTTTTTTGTGGCTCTCAATCGCGCAGAGCCAGCAGCTAAAACAACTCAGCCCCGCGCGTGCTTACTTGCGAACTAACTTGCGTCACATGCCTACGCCCGTTGATCGAGTAACTCTGTTCCGGATCTGCAGAACCTGGCTTGCGCAGCATCAGCAGTGCATTCAGCCCGTCTTTTTCGCCGTAACGTCCATACCAGTTGATCAACCTTGCGATGTAGCAATCGTTGCCGATGATCACCGTCATGTCCGTGACGGGCTCTACTGCGTAGTAACTTGCACCGTAACTGGAATAGTTGTCGTCGCCTTCTCCCGACGCGGGAATGGGGCATAGCGGCGCTGTACTTTCGCTCGGTTGCTGAGGTTTGCCAGCGTTCGATTTGATCAACGCTCGGCTGAGTGTCTTCCGCAAGCCTGGATCAAGCTTGTATGTGGTGTTGTCTGCCTCGCGATATTGACTGCGAGGCACCGTCAGTCGGTAGTCATACCGAACCGTAATCGTCGGGATCTGACGGTTGATCTTCGAAGGATTGATCAAGTACAGCTCATCAACACCGTAAGAGCCGTCGCGGAAGGCCAGATACGTTCTCCCGTGGGACTTGATCCAGCTGGCCCACTGGTCGGCGCCGCGATCACTTATGGAGAACAGTGAGCTGCCTGCGCCTGCTTCAGGATCGTAGGGTGTCAATCGGCGAGTAAACCGCCCTCCATCACGACGCAGGGTGTCATAAAACGTAAACAGCCCAGTACCGCCGGTATAGGTTGCAATGAGCAAGTCGCGCTGTCCGTCGCCATCCAGATCCATCAATGTATAAGTGGCCCCGCCTTGCGCCGCATCCGCGTCGAGGCCAGAGGCGGTTAGCGCCCTCCATTCATCCTGGGTGACGCCCTTGGGAATTGTTTTCGGAAACAGTGTGTGATCCTCGCTCGGGTCGTCATTCGGATCGCCATCGAATGAGGTTTGACCCTTGCTGATCGTGAGAGAGCCCACTGCCCGCTCCAAGGCAAACTCCGGATACACCTTGCTCATATCGCGAATGCGTTGTTGCAGATCCTCCGTGACCTGTTTGTCGATATCGTCAGGTTGATACGCGACCGCATCGGTCCACTGCGCGTGCAATGCCTGCAAGCGATCCGTATAGCGCTGATTCAAGCAACTGACATCCTCGCCGCACGCATCGCGCGTCTTCAGCCACTGCCGCTGGGCGCTCTTCACCTCAGGCTGTCCCTTCGCAGCAGCCTTAGTCAGCCGCCCATAAACCGCCCCCATCTGCGCATCCAGCTCATACAACGGCTTGTTCGCACAAATAGCGATTTCCACAACACTCGCCGCTTTCGCACAGTCCATTCCGGCGGCCGTGGCGAGCTGGGTAAACAGCAGCGCACAAGCCGACACGATGTAGCGTCCTTTGATGTACACGATCCAAACCTTCAAGTGAGAAAGACAGAACACCGGCGCAGGGTAATCGTCCGGAAAGGAATCTTGAAGCCCCGCTTCAAGGGAATGCCACTTGTGGCCGATAACCCCAACGGTAACTTCAGATTTGCACGAAATCGCTTGATAGCATTTCGCCGCCAGCTATGATCTGCGCGCCTGAAAAATGCCCCCCGGTTCATCCTCTCAATTGCCTGGAAATCGTTGATGTCGTCGTATCACCAAAAGAGTTTTCTGATCGTCGATGATTTTTCGGATTTCCGCAGTTCCGTGCGCTCGATGCTGCGCGAGCTGGGGGTCAAGGACGTGGACACCGCCGACACCGGCGAGCAGGCACTGAAAATGTGCTCGCAGAAGTCCTACGATTTCATCCTGCAGGATTTCCACCTCGGCGACGGCAAGAAGAACGGCCAGCAGGTGCTCGAAGACTTGATGATGGAAAAGCTGATCAGCCACGAAGCGGTATTCGTGATGGTCACCGCCGAGACCAGTCAGGCGATGGTGCTCAGTGCCTTGGAGCACGAGCCGGACGCGTACCTGACCAAGCCGTTCAACCGCTCCGGGCTGGCTCAGCGTCTGGAGCGTCTGGAGCAGCGCAAGACCCTGCTCAAACCGATTCTGCAAGCGCTTGATCGCGGCAAACCGGTCGAGGTGCTCAACGCCTGCATCGCCCTGTGCAAGCAGGACATCCGCTATTCGCCGCTGTGCCTGCGCTATCGCGCCGATGCCCTGCGTGATCTCAATCAGAACGAAGCACTTGAGCGTCTGTACGACAGCATCATTGCTGATCGGCCGCTGCCGTGGGCGTTCGCCGGGTTGGGCAAGTTGTTGTTCAAGCGCGGTCAGGTCGCACAGGCCAAAGGCGTGTACGAAAAAGCTCTGAAGGTCTTTCCGATGATGCCATCGTTGTACGACGGCATGGCCGATGTGCTGATCGCCGAAGGCGACAGCAAGGGCGCGCAAAAAGTATTGGAAGAAGCCATTCGCCTGTCGCCGCTCGCGGTGCGGCGTCAGGCGCTGCTGGGCAAACTGGCGATGGCCAACGAAGACTTCGACACTGCTTCGAAGGCTTATCGCCAGGCTGTGGCGCAAGGTGCGCAGTCGCGCTTCAAGGATGCGGAAAGCAACCTCGGACTCGCCCATGCGCTGATCAGCAAGGGCAGTGAAAAGGGCCTCGATACGCGCACGCGGCTGGAAATCAACACTACGCTCAGCGCTGTGGCCAAGGAAAATCCCAGCGATCCGGGTTTGCAGATCCGCGCGCGCCTGATGAAGGCCACCAGCCTGTTGCTCAACGACGCCGAAACCGCCGAGAAGCTCACCGAGCAGGCGATGCTGCGCCTCGACGGCATGGAGCAGTTCATGAGTCCGGAGGCGGCGCTGCTGGTGGCCAAGCAATTGCAGATGCTCGGTCAGGCCGAGGCGGGCACCTCGATGCTCAAGAGCTGCGCGGAAATCTACGGTGACGATCCGGCGGTGATGAAAGACATCGCCAAGCTCACCGATGACCCGAGCATTCTCAGTTCGAGTAATGCCGCTGCCGATCTCAACCGGCAGGGCGTGCGCGTGTACAAGACCGGCAATCTGGTGGAGGCCCGCGAGGTATTCCGCAAGGCGCTGAAGATGCAGCCGAAGAACATCAGTATCGCGCTGAACATGGCGCAGTCGCTGCTGCACGGCACCGACACCAGCGTGCCGTCGGCGGAGCTGGAAGAATGTCGGGCCTGCCTGAAACTGGTGGGCATGATGCCCGACACCGACGCGCGTTTTTCGCGCTATCAGAAGCTGAAAAGCAAGGCGTTTGGCGAATGAACCACGACGAGCAGGCACTGGATTTTTCCACGGTGATCGCATCCACCGTGCACGACATGAAGAACTCGCTGGCGATGCTTATGCAGACCCACAGCCAGTGGCTGTCACGTTTGCCCGAAGCACAGCGGCACAGCCCGGAGCAGGGTGTGATGGACTTCGAGTTCGCGCACCTGAACGGCATGCTGGTGCAACTGCTCGGGCTATATAAGCTCGGCGTCAATCAGATGCCGTTGCAGCCGGCGTATCACGAGCTGGATGATTTCATCGAAGCGCAACTGGCGGCGCATCAAGAGGTGTTCGCCAGTCGCGGGATTCTCGCGACGTATGAAGTCGATCCGCTGAGTCCGCTGGGTTTCTTTGATCGCGAGCTGATCGCTTCGGTGCTCGGCAACTGCATCAACAACGCCATTCGTTATGCCCGCGAATCACTGCTGATCACCGTCAGCGACGAAGCCGGGCAACTGGTGCTGAGCATCAATGATGACGGCGAGGGTTACCCGGCCGAGATGCTCGAACGTCAGGCCGATTACGTGCAAGGCATCAACCACAGCAGCGGCAGCACCGGGCTGGGTCTGTATTTCGCCGGGCGCATTGCCGCGCTGCATCAGCGCAATGGCGTTAGCGGGCATACCGAATTGCGCAATGGCGGACCGTTGGGCGGCGGTGTGTTCAGCATCTATCTGCCCTGACTCAGAGCTTTTTGTTTGACGCTGCTTGATATTCCGAACAGCCGGAGCCTATTTTGTTCGGGTCGCCGTTCGCGGCTCGCACAATAACAAGGATTGCGTCATGACAACCGATGGCCAGCGCTCACTCGCACAGCGATTGACGGGCATTGATGAGATTGAATGTGTCACGCCGGATTTGAACGGCGTACCACGCGGCAAGGTGATGACCGCCGAGGGTTTCCTCGAAGGGCGGCGTCTGCAACTGGCGCGCGGGGTGCTGCTGCAATGCATCATGGGTGGCTATCCGCCGGCGCGCTTTTACGGCAGCGACGACGGCGATCTGGCGCTGGTCGCCGATCCTGCGCAGATTCACCGTTTGCCGTGGAGCGATGAGCCACGCGCCTTGGCGATCTGCGATGCGGATGAGCTGACCGGCGAAGGCTCCAACCTGTCGACTCGTGGCCAGCTGAAAAAGGTGATTGCCCGCTACGCAGCGCGAGGCCTGGCGCCAGTGGTGGCGACCGAGCTGGAATTCTTCGTGTTCGTGCCAAACACCGATCCGACCCAACCGTTTCAGCCACCAGTCGGCCTCGACGGTAGGCGCGAGGATGGCCACTCGGCGTTCAGCATCAGCTCGAACAACGGGCTGCGGCCGTTCTTCAGCGAAGTCTATAAATGCATGGCCGCGCTGGATCTGCCGCGAGACACCTTCATGCATGAGATGGGCGTCAGCCAGTTCGAGATCAACCTGCTGCACGGTGATCCGCTGCTGCTGGCCGACCAGACTTTCCTGTTCAAACACCTGCTCAAAGAAGTTGCGCTCAAGCATGGCCTGACCGTGGTGTGCATGGCTAAACCGCTGGCGCATACGCCGGGCAGTTCGATGCACATTCACCAGAGCGTCGTTGACATCAACAGTGGCAAGAATGTGTTCAGCGACGCCGATGGCCAGCCGACCGCAATGTTCCGCCATTTCATCGGCGGCCAGCAGGCGGGCATGGCGGACTTCACCGCGCTGTTTGCGCCGAACGTCAATTCCTACCAGCGCCTGTGCCATCCGTTCGCTTCGCCGAACAACGCCTGCTGGTCGCACGACAATCGCGCTGCCGGGCTGCGTATTCCGGCCAGTTCGCCGGTCGCCCGTCGGGTGGAAAACCGTTTGCCGGGCGCCGACGCCAACCCGTATCTGGCGATTGCTGCGAGCCTGGCTGCCGGTCTGTACGGCATCGAACACGAGCTGGAACCCACCGCCGCGATCCAGGGCGAATTCGAAGTGCCGGACAATCTTTCGCTGCCATGTACCTTGCACGCCGCTCTCGAACGTCTGAAACGCAGTCAACTTGCCAAGGAACTGTTCGGCAAGGAGTTCATCGAAGGCTACATCGCATCGAAAACCATGGAGTTGACCAGTTTCTTTGACGAAATAACTCCCTGGGAACGCCGTGTTCTAGCAGCCCAGGCCTGACGTAATGTCGCCATCGGGCTATCTTTTTTCGATAGCCCGATAATCACTGCAAGGAGCCGCTCGGAACGCCGATGCGCCAAATCTGGAAATCCTTTCGAGCATTGTATTTCGCCTCGCTGATGATGTTGATCGGCTCGGGTCTTTTAAGCACTTACCTGGCTTTGCGCCTGGCTGCGGATAATGTCGACGGTCTGTGGGTCGGTGCGCTGATGGCGGCCAACTATTTCGGTCTGGTGCTGGGCGGCAAGATCGGCCACCGCCTGATCGCCCGCGTCGGGCATATCCGCGCGTATTCAGCGTGCGCGGGGATCGTCGGTGCGGCGGTGCTCGGTCATGGGTTGGTGGACTGGCTGCCGGCGTGGCTGGTGCTGCGGACCATCGTCGGTCTGGGCATGATGTGCCAATACATGGTCATCGAAAGCTGGCTCAACGAACAGGCTGACGCCAATCAGCGCGGTCTGGTGTTCAGCGGCTACATGATTGCCTCGTATCTGGGGCTGGTGCTCGGGCAGTTGATTCTGGTCATGCACCCGGGCCTCGGTCTGGAACTGCTGATGGTGGTTGCCCTGTGCTTCGCGCTGTGTCTGGTGCCGGTGACTTTGACCCGACGTATTCACCCGGCACCGCTACACCCGGCGCCGATGGAGCCGCGCTTCTTTATCAAGCGCGTGCCGCAGTCATTGAGTACGGTGCTCGGTGCCGGTCTGATCATCGGTTCGTTTTATGGTCTGGCGCCGTTGTATGCGTCGCAGCAAGGGCTGTCGACCGAACAGGTCGGTCTGTTCATGGGTAGCTGTATTTTCGCCGGGCTGCTGGTGCAGTGGCCGCTGGGCTGGTTGTCCGACCGCTATGACCGGGCGCTGCTGATTCGTTGTTTTGCGATGTTTCTGGCAGTGGCCGCGTTGCCGTTGGCGATCATGCCAAGCGTGCCGCTGGAAGTGCTGTTTATCGTCGGCTTCCTGTGTTCGCTGGTGCAGTTCTGTCTGTATCCGCTGGCTGTGGCGTTTTCCAACGACCACGTCGAGGGCGATCGGCGCGTTTCGCTGACGGCGATGCTGCTGGTGACCTATGGCGTCGGTGCGAGTATCGGGCCGTTGGCGGCAGGCGTGCTGATGAAGCTGTTCGGGCCGCAAAGCCTGTACGCGTTCTTCACCTTCTTTGCGCTGGTACTGGTGTGGCGCATCCGGCCGAAAGCCGTGACCAACATGCATCAGGTCGAGGATGCGCCGCTGCACCACGTTGCAATGCCGGACAGCATGTCCAGTTCGCCGCTGGTGGCAGCGCTCGATCCGCGGGTCGATGAGCACGTGGTGCAGGAGCAGATGCAGAATCCGGTTGATCCCGAGCCGGAACCCGAGCCCGAAACCGAGCAGGATGCGCACACCGTCCCACCTGAGGATGATCCCCAAGGCCCAAGCTTCACCCAGGCCCGTCCTTAAATCTCAGGCACAAAAAAACGGGCAGTCACCGCAAGGGACTGCCCGTTTTTCATTGCGTATTCGATCACATATCGTCTTTGTCGAAACGTCGTGCTTCACGTTGCAACTGATAGACGAAGCGCTCGACATTGCGCGCGGCCGGACCACTGATGTTGTGGAAACGCAGGCCGGCGAAGGTAATGTTGAGTTTTTCTTCGAAGTGCAGATAACGCAACTCGACCGAGACCGGTTGGTTGCCAAACAGCGGCGCGGCAGCGAGGCGGTCATAGACCTGGCCCAGTTGCAGGCGATCGGTGATGTCGCCTTCGAAGCGCAGTTTGCAACCGGTAGCGGAGATGTCCAGCAACTTGCCGTCGATCGGTGCCTTGAGCTTTTCGCCACCGAGCACGACGCTGACCAGGTCGGCCAGTTTCAGGGCAGCGCGAAAGGCATTGCGGCGCTGGTGGTAAACCACTTCTTCGGGCAAGTCGCCGACGTAAAAGCGGTCGCCATCAGAATCCTTGATGCTCAGCGTGCCGGTGCATTCCCAGGCAATGCGTACACCGTCATGGAAGCCCTCGACCTTGAACGGTTCGCCAGCTTCGAGAAAGCGCTCGCCGTCGCGCGGGATCATTTCATCGAACTTGATGGTGGCGGATTCCCGATCAACTTCGATCAGGTAGCTCTGGAAGCGCTGACTGCGCTCGTGAAAGGTGATGATCAGTGGATCATGGCTTTCTTGCAGCTGGCGCAGGTTGCTGGAGATTTCCAGGGGCGTGGTGAGCACCTTTGGGGGCTGCGGAGCGTCATCATTGGACACGTTAGATCAATCTCCAGACAAAATTTGACTACGGCTAGCCAGCATTTTGCCAGCATGTAACGCGTGTTGATAGGGCGCAAGCATAGAACAGCTTATGCCTGACTGAGTGCGCGCGGCTTCTGCAGCTTGGAGAAGGTGCCGGTGGCATCGTAAAGCGCCGGAGGCTCGCCGCCGGTGAGGATTTTCAGCTGATTGGCCGTGGCGGCCTGCTGGATCACGATCGACTGGCCGTTTTGCACATTAGCCGCCTGGCATTGGGCAATCAGATCGGTGAGGACATCGCTCTCAGCCATCAACTGCGCGCCGATGCTCGACTGGCTGGCAAGTTGCTCCAGGCCTTCGCGCGTGGCGGGCAGATTGAGGCTGACGAGGATTTCGCTGCGCTTGCGGCCATGCTGTTCAAGCAGAATGATCAGCGCCTGTTTGCGCGCCAGAATTTCTTCCAGCACCGGCATGTCGCGACCGTGCAAGGCGAGGGACTCGGATTGCAATAACTCCAGCAACTGTTGAGCTGGAGCAAAGTCGTCGGTGATCAGTTGCAGTAAATTAGTGTCGTGCATGGCTGGCCTTGGGTTTTAAGCGTCCAAAAGCCTGGCGCCGGCGAAAGCCTAGCGCTGGGCTTCGAAGTTGAGCAGTTTGCTGGCTACACGGTTGCTGTCGACTTTATAGCTGCCATCGGCAATCGCTGCTTTCAACTCGGCCACACGGGCATTGTCGACGGCAGGCTGATCGCGCAGCTTGTCAGTGACCTTCTGCAACTGTTGAGCCTCATTGCTGAGGTGTACCGATTCCCCGGCTTTAGCGGTACTGGCCTGTTCGGCCGGGGTATTCAGCGGCGCGGAGGTGCCGGTTTCGGCGGTTTCCCTGGCGTTGCTGGTACGTGTACTGCCGGTAAGTGGCGAGGAGCTGTTCAAACGGCTGAAATCGATGACCATGATAAAAACCTCTGGGAATTTGGACGCTTGCCATGTTTTCGGCCATCCCCTGGAAAACTTTAGACTCATTTACCCATGAGTTTGCATGCAGGTCCGATGCGCCACAGTTTAGGGAACAGCTCGGCCCAGCGCCAGTTTTCCATCTCGCTACATCGCCACTTCCACCTGGCCAGGCGCGACCACCTGCGCCTTGATGACCCGTTGCGAATTGAGGTTTTTCACGCGGATCTGTTCTTTCAGGCCGCCGTTGGCCAGGGCTTCACCCGGCATGCGCACGGCCATCGTGCCGCTGCGCGCGGTGATTACCACTTGATCGCCCTTGCGTACCACTTCGGCTTGTTCCAGATGCACCAGAGTAATGACCTGATCGGCTACCGTTGGTCGGGTCAATTTCTGCCCGATCGCTTCATCCACCGACGTCAAAAAACCTTGGTTGATCAGGCTGATATCACGCTCACGCAAGGTCACGTCCTGAGGCTCGATGATGCCTGCGCGTCTGAGCGGGCGCGTGGTCGTCACAATCTCGCGAAACAGGCGGACTTGAGCGGGTACGAACACCGTCCAGGGCGATCCGCCCTCGCAGCGAACCTTGACCGTAACCCGCCCCAGAGGGCGTGCCGGACTCTCCAGAGTGGCTGTCAATTCCTTGTCGCACATAGGCATGCGCATACGAGGATCGAGCTGGTTGACCTCGATCTCGTAGCGGCCTTCGGTTTGACTGCTGGCCAGATAGTCTTCTACGGTGAATTCAAGAAAGCCCTGAGTCACGCCGATAAGCATGTCAGGCATGGTAACCGTATCAGCAACGGCAGGGCTGCCAGCGTAAAAGCAGCAAATGGCGGACATCGCGCAAAGCCCTCTGCGGAGGGGAGATGTCAGGTGTCGGAATAATGTCGTTTGAGCGTTCATACGAGTTAAAAAGCAAGCGCCGTGCCGTTTAGCAATGAATGTGCGTCGCAACAACACTTGGCGTTGGTGTAGGAGTCTGGACATGGCTGGTGTAATGGATTCGGTGAACCAGCGCACGCAACTGGTAGGGCAGAATCGCCTGGAGCTGTTGTTGTTCCGTCTCGACGGCCAACAGCTATACGGGATCAACGTGTTCAAAGTGCGCGAGGTGCTGCAATGCCCCAAGCTGACACTGATGCCCAAGTCCAGTCCTGTCGTGTGCGGGGTGGCGAATATCCGGGGGGCAACCATTCCGATCCTTGATCTGGCAATGGCGACCGGCTCGGGTGCTTTGAAAGACAAGAACAACCCGTTCGTGATCATCACGGAGTACAACACCAAGACCCAGGGTTTCCTGGTGCGCTCGGTGGAACGCATCGTGAACATGAACTGGGAAGAGATTCATCCACCACCGAAGGGGACGGGGCGCGATCATTACCTGACCGCTGTGACTCGAGTGGACAATCAGTTAGTCGAAATCATCGACGTCGAAAAAGTGCTGGCGGAAGTCGCACCGACGCCGGAAGCGATTTCGGTCGGCGTGGTCGATGTCGAGACGCAGACCAAAGCGTTGTCGTTGCGGGTACTGACGGTCGATGACTCGTCGGTGGCGCGCAAGCAGGTGACGCGTTGTCTGCAGACGATTGGTGTCGAAGTGGTGGCGTTGAACGACGGTCGGCAAGCGCTGGATTACCTGCGCAAACTGGTCGACGAAGGCAAGAAGCCGGAAGAAGAGTTCCTGATGATGATCTCCGACATCGAGATGCCGGAGATGGACGGGTACACCCTGACGGCCGAGATCCGCGGCGACTCGCGCATGCAAAAGCTCCATATCATCCTGCATACTTCGTTGTCGGGAGTGTTCAATCAGGCGATGGTCAAGAAAGTCGGTGCCGATGACTTTCTGGCCAAATTCCGCCCTGATGACCTGGCATCCCGGGTAGTCGACCGGATCAAAGCAGCAGATATCAGCTAGGAGCCTTTTGCTCCTGGCGGTCAACACGATTTAAGAGGCGGCATCTTTGTCTACGGGTAATTTGGATTTCGAACAGTTCCGGGTCTTCCTGGAAAAAGCCTGTGGCATTTTGCTCGGTGAAAACAAGCAGTATCTGGTCTCGAGCCGTCTCAACAAACTGATGGAAGTGCAAGGCATCAAGTCCCTGGGTGAGCTGGTACAGCGCATCCAGACCCAGCCGCGCAGCGGTTTGCGCGAGCAGGTGGTCGATGCCATGACGACCAACGAAACCTTGTGGTTTCGTGACACCTATCCGTTTGAAGTCTTGAAGAACAAGGTACTGCCGGAAGCGATCAAGGCTGCTCCCAACCAGCGTCTGCGGATCTGGTCGGCGGCTTGCTCGTCGGGTCAGGAACCGTACTCGCTGTCGATGTCGATCGACGAGTTCGAGCGCAGCAACCTCGGTCAGCTGAAAATGGGCGTGCAGATTGTTGCCACCGATCTGTCTGGCAGCATGCTCAACAACTGCAAGACCGGCGAGTACGACAGCCTGGCCATCGGCCGCGGTTTGTCGCCTGATCGCCTGCAACGCTACTTCGACCCGAAAGGGCCGGGTCGCTGGGCAATCAAGGCGCCGATCAAGAGCCGGGTTGAGTTCCGCTCGTTCAACCTGCTCGACAGCTACGCCAGCCTGGGCAAGTTCGACATCGTGTTCTGCCGCAACGTGCTGATCTACTTCTCCGCCGAGGTGAAGAAAGACATCCTGTTGCGCATCCACAGCACGCTGAAGCCGGGCGGATATCTGTTCCTTGGCGCTTCCGAAGCGCTGAACGGTTTGCCCGATCATTACCAGATGGTTCAGTGCAGCCCGGGGATCATCTACCAGGCGAAATGATCAACACCGGCAACACCAGAACGGGAGTCCTCAGGGGCTCCCGTTTTTTTTGCCCGGCGTTTATGCGGTGACGGCAAGCGGCAGAAAAGCGGCATCTGGCGGAAACCGGTTGCCGCTTTTCTGGCATTGCCGCTTTGCCACTGCCCGCAAAGCCCCGGAATCCGGGCTTTTGCAAACTGGCACGCGGCTTGCTAAAGCTCAGTTACGAAAAATCCGGTTACCTGAAGGTCCCGACATGAGCATCAGCTTCGATAAAGCGCTCGGCATTCACGAAAAGGCATTGGGCTTCCGCGCCCAGCGCGCTGAAGTGTTGGCCAATAACATCGCCAACGCCGATACCCCGAACTACAAGGCTCGGGATCTGGAATTCTCCAAAGTGCTCGAAGCACAGACGCAGAAAAACCAGAACGGCACCATCGCCCTGAACAAGACCAACACCCGTCACATCGAAGCTGAAGGCCTGGGCAATGGCGACGAATCGCTGATGTATCGCACGCCGATGCAACCGTCGATCGACCAGAACACCGTGGACGCTCAACTTGAGCAGTCCAATTATGCGGAAAACGCGGTTGGCTTCCAGGCCAGCTTCACCCTGCTCAACAGCAAATTCAAAGGGCTGGTTTCAGCCCTGCGCGGAGAGTAATCCATGTCCTTGTCCAGCGTTTTCAACATTGCCGGCAGCGGCATGAGCGCCCAGACCACGCGTCTGAACACCGTGGCTTCGAACATCGCCAACGCCGAAACCGTCTCGTCGAGCATCGACCAGACCTATCGCGCCCGTCACCCGGTGTTCGCCACCATGTTCCAGGGCGGTCAGAGCGGCGGCAGCGACTCGCTGTTCCAGAACCAGGACGCTGCCGGTCAGGGCGTGCAGGTGATGGGCGTGGTTGAAGACCAGAGCAACCTCGAAGCGCGCTACGAGCCGAATCACCCGGCTGCCGACGCCAAGGGTTACGTCTTTTACCCGAACGTCAACGTGGTGGAAGAAATGGCTGACATGATTTCCGCGAGCCGGTCCTTCCAGACCAACGCCGAAATGATGAACACCGCCAAAACCATGATGCAGAAAGTACTGACCCTCGGTCAGTAACAAGGGGCGACTGCCATGAGCGTTACCGATTCCACCAGCACCCTGAGCATGAAGGATCTACTGGCCAACTCTGCGAAGAAGACCAGTAGCACGACCTCTGACGGGATTGCTTCTGCGACCAACAGCACTACGGGTGGCCAGGCCCTGGGCAAGGATGCGTTCCTGCAATTGCTGGTTACCCAGCTGAAAAACCAGAATCCGCTCGACCCGCAAGACAACAGTGCATTCGTTGCACAGTTGGCCCAGTTCAGCAGCCTTGAAGGCATCACCACCCTGAACTCCACCGTGACCGGTCTTGCCGGCAACTACAACTCTTCGCAAGCGTTGCAGGCGTCGTCTCTGGTTGGCCGCAACGTGATCGTGCAGACCAACTCGGTGCAGATGGACGATCCGAGCAAAGGCATGACCGGCTCGGTCAACGTGACCTCGTCGATCGCTGGCGGCACGGTGACCATCACCGACAAGGACGGCAAGGCCGTTCGCACCATCGATCTGGGCAGCCGCGCAGTCGGCAGTGCCTCCTTTACCTGGGATGGCAAGGACAACAACGGCGTTCAGGTTGCCGCCGGCACTTACACCGTCAAGGCCAGCGCGCCGATCAACGGCACGGCGACGGATCTGGCGACCTACCTGCCAGCCACGGTCAACAGCGTCACGATCAGCCAGACCGGCGGCGAGCTGATGCTCAACCTGGCAGGCAAGGGCAGCGTTGCCCTGTCCAAAGTACAAACCATTGGTATATAGAGCCGACTAACCGGCACAAAGGAGTGGAATATGTCTTTCAATATCGGCCTTAGCGGTCTCTATGCAGCCAATAAACAACTGGACGTGACCGGCAACAACATCGCCAACGTCGCGACTGCCGGTTTCAAATCTTCCCGTGCAGAGTTTGAAGACGTCTATTCGGCGACCCGACTCGGCACCGGCAGCAAGGTCATCGGTAACGGTGTGCGCCTGGCTAACGTATCGCAGCAGTTCACCCAGGGTGACATCAGCAATACCGGCAACGTGTTGGACATGGGTATCAACGGTTCGGGCTTCTTCACTATGAGCAACAACGGTTCGATTTCCTATACCCGTGCCGGTACGTTCAAAGTCGACGACCAGGGTTTCATCACTAACACCGACTACACCTCACATCTGCAAGGTTACGGTGTGGACTCCAATGGCCGCGTCATCAAAGGCGTTCTGACCGACCTGAAGATCGACACTTCGAACCTGGCGCCGAAGTCGACCTCGGCCGTGGGCTCGAGCATCAACCTGAACTCTTCGGCCCCGGTGATCGTCGATACCGGCGCCACCGGCGTCAAATTCGATCCGACCAAGGTCGAGAGTTACACCGAGTCTTTCAGCACCCCGATCTATGATTCGCAGGGCAACAAGCACGACATGGATCAGTATGTTGTGAAGACCGGCCAAAACACCTGGAAGGTTTATACCTTGGTGGATGGGCGTAACCCGGATGCAACGGGCAGCGATCCAAAAACCACTCCGCCAACGGCCTCGACTCTGACCTTTGACTCTGCTGGCAAGTTGACTCAGATCAGCACGCCTGATCCAGCGAATCCTGCGACCCCGATCATCAGCAGCGACCTGACCCTGAAAAACTGGAAGCCGGGCACAGTGACCGGCGGTGTCTTTACGCCTAACGGCGCAGCTGCCAACCCGGCCGGCGTGACCATTTCGATGGCCAAGACCACCCAGTACAACGCTGATACTTCGCGTACGATTCCGACTCAGGATGGTTACGCCACCGGCCAGATCACCAACCTGACCATCGACGGCACCGGTACTCTGTTCGCCAACTTCAGCAACAACCAGAACAAGGCCATCGGCCAGGTTGCGCTGGCCAGCTTCACCAACGAGCAAGGCCTGCAAGCAGTCGGCGGCACCAGCTGGAAGGAAACCTTCGCATCGGGTATCCCGGGTTATGACGCTCCGGAGACCGGTACTCTGGGTTCCATCCAGTCCAACTCTTTGGAAGAGTCCAACGTTAACCTGACCAATGAGTTGGTTGATCTGATCAAGGGTCAATCGAACTATCAGGCGAACGCGAAGACGATTTCGACTCAGAGCACGATTATGCAGACCATTATTCAAATGGCTTGATGTGATCTGATAGCTGCACTGAAAACCGATGCCTGGTGCGTCGGTTTTTTTATGCGCGTTATTTGGGACGAGTGTTCAGTTTTGTACCGTTCGTCGGTCGCTGTGGTGCGGAACTTGCACTCTCCTGGAGCAGCAGCGGCGCGCGTCAAACTTTCATCCGCACCGCATATATTCAAGCCGGACTCAGGTCGGGGCAGTACTGCGCTTCTACGTAGTTTTCAACACAAACACACTCACACAAGGAAGATGAAATGGCGGTAATTTACGGGTCCAATGGTGCCGATACGCTGGTAGGCACCGCAGGCGATGATCAAATACGCGGTTTGGCGGGTGATGATGTGTTGAATGGTGGGGATGGCAACGACCTTCTCATCGGCGGCGAAGGTGCTGATCAACTGATCGGCGGCGCAGGTTTTGACACCGCCAGCTACGAAGACGCCAATCAGGGTGTCGGTGTGACGATCAATCTGAAAACCGGCGTGCACACCGGCCTCGCGGCGGGCGATACATTCAATGGTATCGAGGCGTTTCGCGGCACTGGCTACACCGACAACTTTGTCGCCGATGCTTCGGCCAACTCGTTTGATGGCGCCAGTGGCTATGACAGCCTGAGTTATGCCACCTCGGAGCAGGCGATCAATCTGACGCTCACGGGCGTCAACGGCAGCGGTCTGGGCGGCGATGCTCAGGGCGATACATTCAGCAACCTGGAATCAGTTACCGGCACAGCGTTCGATGACGTGTTCACTTTGAACTCCGGCAACACCAGCGTCAGCGGTGGCGCCGGCAACGATGTCTACATCATCAACGGTCCCTGGATGGGCGGCATTGGTGAAGCTGCGGGCGGCGGCTTCGACGAAATTCGTACCAACCAGCTCAATATAACCATGAGCGGCGGAGTCGAGCGCCTGACCTACACCGGCACCGGCAACTTCACCGGTCGCGGCAGCGCCAGCGACGACATCATCGTCGGCGGCAGCGGCAACGACATACTGATCGGTGGCGTGGGCGCCGACACGCTGATCGGCGGCGCAGGTTTTGACACCGCCAGCTACGAAGACGCCTATCAGGGTGTCGGTGTGACGATCAATCTGAAAACCGGCGTGCACACCGGCCTCGCGGCGGGCGATACATTCAATGGTATCGAGGCGTTTCGTGGCACTGGCTACACCGACAACTTTGTCGCCGATGCCTCGGCCAACTCGTTTGATGGCGCCAGTGGCTATGACAGCCTGAGTTATGTCACCTCGGAGCAGGCGATCAATCTGACGCTTACAGGCGTCAACGGCAGCGGTCTGGGCGGCGATGCTCAGGGCGATACATTCAGCAACCTGGAATCAGTTACCGGCACAGCGTTCGATGACGTGTTCACTTTGAACTCCGGCAACACCAGCGTCAGCGGTGGCGCCGGCAACGACGTCTATATCATCAATGGTCCCTGGGCGGGCGGCATCGGAGAGGCTGCGGGCGGAGGAGATGACGAAATTCGGACTAACCAGCTCACCATGGGCATGAGTGGCGAAGTCGAGCGCCTGACCTACACCGGCACCGGCAACTTCACCGGTACTGGCAACACGGGCGACAACATCATCACCGGTGGCGTCGGCAATGATGTGCTGATGGGTGGTGCGGGTGCCGATCAATTGATTGGCGGCGCCGGTATCGACATTGCCAGCTATGAAGACAGCGTCGCTGCCGGTGTCACGGTTAACCTGAAAACCGGTGTCCACACTGGTTTCGCCACGGGCGATACCTTCTCCGGTATCGAAATCATTCGTGGCAGCAAGAACGGTGACACGTTCTTCAGCGGCGCGGAGGCCAACATCTTTGATGGCGGCGCTGTGGGTGGGGTCGATACCGTCGATTACTCGTTGTCGGCGCAGGCTGTGAACATCACCATGACCACACTCGGTGCAGGCAGTGGCCAGAGCGGCGATGCCCAGGGTGATACCTTTACCAACATCGAGAAAATCGTTGGTTCGGCCCAGAACGATGTGTTTACCAGCGGATCCGCCGCTTCCATTTTTCAGGGCGGGGCGGGTAACGATCTGTACATCATCAACGGCTCGCCCAACCAATCGGTGATTGAAGTGGCGGGTGGCGGTGACGACGAAATACGTACCTCGCTGACCCACATGACCTTGAGTGCCGAAGTCGAACGCCTGACCTACACCGGCACCGGTAACTTCACCGGCAGCGGCAACGCCGGCGACAACATCATCACCGGTGGCGTCGCTAACGACCTGCTTATGGGTGGCGCGGGCGCTGATACCTTCATCGGTGGAGCAGGCATCGATACCGTCAGCTACGACGATTCCACTGTCGGCGTGACCATCAACCAGAAAACCGGCGTTCACACGGGCATTGCAGCCGGCGATACCTTTGACGGTATCGAGGTCATCCGCGGCTCCAAATTCAGCGACACGTTCCTGGCCGGCGCCGGCATCGACAAGTTCGAGGGCGGCACGACCGGCGTGGACAACATCGACGTCGTCGATTACTCGCAGTCAGGTGCTGCGATCAATCTGACGCTGGCGTCCGGAGCGGGCACCGGGACTGGTGGTGATGCCGAAGGCGATTCGTTCTCCGGTATCGAGAAGGTCATCGGCTCGGCGTATGACGATGTGTTCAACTCATCCACGGCAGGTTCCTTCAACTTGCAGGGTGGCGCGGGTAACGACATCTACATCGTCAACAACGCTGCCTCGGCGGTGATCGTCGAAGCACTGGGCGGCGGTGACGACGAAGTGCGTACCAGCCAGGCCAGCCTGGGGCTGTACAACAACGTAGAGCGGCTGACCTACACTGGTACCGGCAACTTTACCGGTCGCGGCAATGCCTCGGATAACATCATCACCGGCGGCGCGGGCAACGATACCTTGTTGGGCGGCGGCGGTGCCGACACCTTCATCGGTGGTGCCGGAACCGACACCGTCAGTTATGACGACAGTACCGTTGCCGTCACGCTCAACTTCAAGACCAGCGTGCACAGCGGGATTGCGGCGGGCGACACTTACGCCGACATCGAACTGATTCGCGGCACGCAGTTCGCAGACACCTTCATCGCCGGGAGCACCGCGGATGCATTCGATGGTGGCTTGGGGATTGACGTAGCAGACTACTCGCAGTCGATCCAGGGTGTGACTTTGACAATGGGCGCGGCCGGTGTCGGCTCTGGAGTCGGCAGTGGTGGTGACGCCGAGGGCGACAGCTTTGCCGGGATCGAGAAGATCATCGGCTCGGCGTACAACGATGTGTTCATTGCCAACACCAACTCTACCGGTTTCACCGTGCAGGGCGGGGCGGGCGATGATGTCTATGTTCTCAACAACGCGACCTATGCCGCGATTGTCGAACTGGCGGATGGTGGCAATGATGAAGTGCGCACCAATCAGAGCTATTACCAGCTCAATGCCGGCATCGAGCGCTTGACCTACACCGGCACTGGCACCTTCCAATCGTTTGGTAACGCGCTGGATAACATCATCACCGGCGGGGCGGGCAACGATATCCTGATGGGCGGCGATGGCGGCGACACCTTTATCGGTGGCGCCGGTTTCGATACCGTCAGCTACAACGACATCGGGCCAGTGGGCGTGGTCATCAACTTGAAAACCGGTGAGCACACCGCGATTGCCAAGGGCGATACCTTCGACAGCATCGAGAAAATTGTGGGTTCGGGTCGGGATGACACCTTCATCGGCAACGAACAGGCTAACAATTTCGACGGTGGCTTCGGTCGTAACACTGTCAGCTTTGCCTTCGAAGGCGCGGCGATCACACTGGATCTGAGCCAGCCATTGACCGGCGCTGCAGCAGGCGACACTTACACCAATATCCAGAACTGGGAAGGCACGGCGTTCAACGATACGTTGATCGGTACGGCCGGTGTCGAAACGTTCATCGGTGGCCAAGGCGCGGACTACATCGATGGCGGTGCAGGTGTCACCGACGCAGCCTGGTACACCGGCAGTTTGGCGGCGGTGCAAATCAGTCTGCTGACCAATAGCGTTACCGGCGGCGACGCTACCGGCGATGTGCTGGTCAACATAGAAGGCCTCCATGGTTCGGACTTCAATGACATCCTGACCGGTAACACCGTTCAAAACGAGATCTACGGTGGCGCAGGTGACGATGTGATCTCCGGTGGCGACGGCACCGACTACCTGCACGGCGGCAAGTACGAACCCTACGCCTTTAATGGTCCGGACCGCAGCGGCCCTGCCGAAGCGGATCAGATCTCGGGTGGTAACGGCAACGACACGCTGTTCAGTGCCAACAACGATGTTGGCAGTGTCCTGCACGGCGATGCTGGCAACGACAGCATCTCGGTTTACGCCGGCACTGCTTACGGTGACGACGGCAGTGACTCGCTGGTGGGCACCGGGCCCGAGTATCAATTGTTTGGCGGGGCGGGTTCCGACACCTTGATCATGGCCGGTGGCGGCTATGGTTACGGTGGCGAGGGCAGTGATATCTACAAGGTGAACTCGTCGACCACGGTGATGATCAAGGATGACGGCACCTCCGGTGGTGACCGGGTCGAACTGCAGAACATCCAGTCGTATGCGAATGTGCTTATCAAAACCGACGGCACCAATGCCTTCATCTTCAATGCGGTGGAGTGGAACGCCGGCAAGCAGGACAATGCCGTGATTCTTGCGGACTGGTACAAGGGCGGCAACACCATCGAGAGCTTCACCACCATCAATGGTGATTCCTTCACCATTCCGGTCGTAGGGCAGGCGATGGTGGAGTCGTTCATGGTCTGACGTAGCGAAGTTGTAGTGAAAACGGCGGGCCTGTGATCCAGGCTCGCCGTTTTTTTTTGCCGTGACTTTTCGCGGGCAAAAAGAAACCCCCGCCAAACCAGAGGTCTGTCGGGGGTTTCTTCATTCAGGCATCTCGCGACACCTGATTCAGCTCAGCTTATTGGCAAGCTTCGCAATCCGGCTCGTCAATCGCGCAAGCCTTTGGCACTGGAGCCGGGCCGGCAGGAGCTGCCAGGACCGAATCTTCACCGTGGTTGCCGCCGCTGGAAACAGCGTTCAGCTTGCCGGTGTTGATGGTCGACTTCTCGGTGCTGGTCGCGGCCAGGGCGCGGAGGTAGTAAGTGGTTTTCAGACCACGGTACCAGGCCATGCGGTAGGTCACGTCGAGTTTCTTGCCCGATGCGCCAGCGATGTACAGGTTCAGCGATTGAGCCTGGTCGATCCACTTCTGACGACGGCTGGCGGCGTCAACGATCCACTTGGTGTCCACTTCGAAGGCCGTCGCGTAGAGCTCTTTGAGTTCTTGCGGGATGCGCTCGATCTGCTGCACCGAACCGTCGTAGTACTTCAGGTCGTTGATCATGACCGAGTCCCACAGACCGCGAGCCTTGAGGTCGCGAACCAGGTACGGGTTGATCACGGTGAATTCGCCCGACAGGTTCGATTTCACATACAGGTTCTGGTAGGTCGGTTCGATCGACTGCGATACGCCAGTGATGTTGGCGATGGTCGCGGTCGGTGCGATGGCCATGATGTTGGAGTTACGAATGCCTTTCTGTACACGGGCGCGAACCGGTGCCCAGTCGAGGGATTCGTTCAGGTCAACGTCGATGTACTTCTGGCCGCGCTGCTCGATCAGGATCTGTTGCGAATCCAGTGGCAGTACGCCTTTGGACCACAGCGAACCCTGGAACGTCTCGTAAGCACCGCGCTCGTCGGCCAGGTCGCAAGAGGCCTGGATCGCGTAGTAGCTGACGGCTTCCATCGACTTGTCGGCGAATTCGACGGCAGCGTCGGAACCGTAAGGGATGTGCTGCAGGTACAGAGCGTCCTGGAAGCCCATGATGCCCAGACCGACCGGACGGTGACGGAAGTTGGAGTTCTTGGCCTGCGGAACCGAGTAGTAGTTGATGTCGATAACGTTATCGAGCATGCGCACGGCTACATCGATGCTGCGCTTGAGCTTGGCGGTGTCGAGCTTGCCGTTGACGATGTGGTTCGGCAGGTTGATCGAGCCCAGGTTGCAGACCGCGATCTCGTCCTTGTTGGTGTTCAAAGTGATCTCGGTGCACAGGTTCGAGCTGTGTACCACACCCACGTGCTGCTGCGGGCTACGCAGGTTGCACGGGTCTTTGAAGGTCAACCAAGGGTGGCCGGTTTCGAACAGCATCGACAGCATCTTGCGCCACAGGTCTTTGGCCTGAATGGTCTTGAACAGCTTGATCTTGCCCGGGTACTCGGAAAGGGCTTCGTAGTACTCGTAACGCTCTTCGAAGGCCTTGCCGGTCAGGTCGTGCAGATCCGGTACTTCGGACGGCGAGAACAGGGTCCATTTGCCGTCATCGAAGACGCGCTTCATGAACAGGTCAGGGATCCAGTTGGCAGTGTTCATGTCGTGGGTACGACGACGATCATCACCGGTGTTCTTGCGGAGTTCGATGAACTCCTCGATGTCCATGTGCCAGGTTTCCAGGTAAGCGCAGACTGCGCCTTTGCGTTTGCCACCCTGGTTAACGGCAACGGCGGTGTCGTTCACAACCTTGAGGAAAGGAACAACGCCTTGCGACTTGCCGTTGGTGCCTTTGATGTACGAACCCAGTGCGCGCACCGGCGTCCAGTCATTGCCTAGGCCACCGGCGAATTTCGACAACATGGCGTTGTCGTGGATCGCGTGGTAAATGCCCGACAGGTCGTCCGGAACGGTGGTCAGGTAGCAACTCGACAGCTGTGGACGCAGGGTGCCGGCGTTGAACAGGGTCGGGGTCGAAGCCATGTAGTCGAACGAGGACAGCAGGTTGTAGAACTCGATCGCACGGTCTTCTTTGTTCTTTTCTTCGATGGCCAGGCCCATGGCCACGCGCATGAAGAAGATCTGCGGCAGTTCGAAGCGCACGCCATCCTTGTGGATGAAGTAACGGTCGTACAGGGTTTGCAGACCCAGGTAAGTGAATTGCTGATCGCGCTCGTGGTTGATCGCCTTGCCCAGTTTTTCCAGGTCGAAGGTGGCCAGCACAGGGTTCAGCAGTTCGAACTCGATACCTTTGGCAACGTAGGCCGGCAGGGCCTTGGCGTACAGGTCGGCCATCTCGTGATGGGTGGCGCTTTCGGCGACTTCGAGGAAGTTCAGGCCTTCGGCACGCAGGGTGTCCATCAGCAGGCGCGCGGTCACGAACGAGTAGTTCGGCTCACGCTCGACCAAGGTACGGGCGGTCATCACCAAAGCGGTGTTGACGTCGGTCAGGGCCACGCCGTCGTACAGGTTTTTCAGGGTTTCGCGCTGGATCAGGTCGCCATCGACTTCAGCCAGACCTTCACAGGCCTCGGTGACGATGGTGTTCAGGCGGCCCATGTCGAGCGGCGCGAAGCTGCCGTCGGCGCGGGTGATGCGGATCGATGGGTGAGCGTTGACTGCTTCTTCGGCCGGAGCGTGGGCAGCGCGTTCTTTCGAACGGCCGTCACGGTAGATCACGTAGTCGCGCGCAACTTTCTGCTCGCCGGCACGCATCAGGGCCAGTTCGACCTGGTCCTGGATTTCTTCGATGTGGATGGTGCCGCCCGAAGGCATGCGACGCTTGAAGGTCGCGGTGACTTGTTCGGTCAGACGGGCAACGGTGTCATGGATTCGCGACGAAGCGGCAGCGGTGCCGCCCTCAACTGCGAGGAACGCTTTGGTGATAGCGACGGTGATCTTGTCATCGGTGTAAGGAACGACAGTGCCATTGCGCTTGATCACGCGCAGTTGACCAGGCGCGGTGGCTGCCAGATCCGAATTCGAATCAGCGGCCTGCGGCAAGGTGCCCTGCGGGTTCTCGCGAGTTGTGTCGGTTTGCATGGGGGATCGTCTCCACATTCTCTATGTTTGTTTGGGCACCATCATGGTGCTCACCGTTCTGTCCCGAAGCACTGCAACCGACGAGCGTCGGCTTAATAACTTCGGAGCAGTAGGAAAAAGGCTACAACGCCGCGTCCGTGCCGAAGTTTTGGTTGCGAGCCTGCGCTCGCACCGGATTCCTTTCAGAGTGGCAGTCAACACTGCAACACCCGTACCGTTTTGACCGCTCTGGTCTGAAAAAACGGTGCCATCCGCCAGCGCGGTTTTGGCTATGAAAAACTTGCTTGGTTCAACCCTGAATCGGCAATAAAGCACTTGAGTTCAAGGTCTGAAATGTGGTTGGGCGTTTTAGGCAAAAACCCCATATGTAGGGTCTCTGTTTTCGCCGTGCTACAAGATAATGCGTTTTAAGGGGTCTTGCAACGTACTGCTTGTGGATAAGGCTGTGGGTAAATTGTGTGCGAAATGTCTAATTCACTTGTAGGCCGCGGACCTGCTGAGCTAGACCGTTTGTCACTGTTTTTTCGCTGGGAAAAACGCTTCAGCGGTTTTTTAAGGGCGCGAACCCTATCACAGAATTTCGCCTCGTCCGAACGCATTTACCGACTTGTGTTCTGGCTGTACGCCGTTTATACAATCGCCCCGGACGCACGCATTCTTATCCTCCCCAAACATGACAAAAAGACCGGGGGGCTCTTCCTTTATCGCAGCAATTGGCAGCAGAGGTATCCGTGGAGCAAGAAGCCTGGCAGGTATTGATAGTCGAGGACGACCAGCGTCTGGCCGACCTGACCCGCGAATACCTGCAAGCCAATGGGCTGCGCGTCGAGATCGAAGGCAACGGCGCACTGGCGGCGGAGCGGATTATCCGGGAGCAGCCGGATCTGGTGATTCTCGACTTGATGCTGCCCGGTGAAGACGGCTTGAGCATCTGCCGCAAGGTTCGCGACCGCTACGATGGGCCGATCCTGATGCTCACCGCGCGCACCGACGACGCCGATCAGATCCTCGGCCTCGATCTGGGCGCCGACGATTACGTGTGCAAACCGGTGCGCCCGCGTCTATTGCTGGCGCGGATTCAGGCGCTGCTGCGACGCAGTGACTCACCCGAGCCTGCCGCAGAAAAATCCCGCCGCCTGCAATTCGGCCCGCTGGTGGTGGACAACGCCCTGCGCGAAGCCTGGCTGAGTGACAACGGCATCGAGCTGACCAGCGCCGAGTTCGACCTGCTCTGGCTGCTGGTGTCGAACGCCGGGCGCATTCTGTCGCGCGAAGAAATCTTCACCGCACTGCGCGGCATTGGCTACGACGGTCAGGATCGTTCGATTGACGTACGCATCTCGCGCATTCGGCCGAAGATCGGCGACGATCCCGATCACCCGCGCCTAATCAAGACCATCCGCAGCAAGGGTTATCTGTTCGTCCCCGAAGCCTGCACAGACTTGCCGCTGTGAACTCGATCTTCCTGCGCATCTATGGCGGCATGTGCGCGGCGCTGATTCTGGTGGCGGTGCTTGGCGTGCTGGCGCTGCACCTGCTCAATCAGGTGCGCAGCGAGCAATACCGCGAGCGCCTGGCCCACGGCACGTTCTCGCTGATGGCTGACAACCTGCAACCGATGAACCAGACCGAGCGCCATCGAGCCTTATTGGTCTGGGAGCGCTTGCTGGGTATTCCGCTGGCATTGAAGACCTTTCCCCAGACCGACCTCGACCTGACCCAGCGCACCCGCGTGCAGCGTGGCCAAGCGTTGGTAGAACAGACCGGCCCGCACGCGGCCAAGGTCTATCGACTGGTCAGCGACAAAGAACAGCTGGTGCTGGTCGGCGAAGTGCAGCAGATCAGCGAGCAACTGGCCCGCGCGACTATTTATCTGCTGGCGGATGAATTGGTACGCGTCCCGGTGGCCGACCAGCCGAAACGCCTGGCGCAGTTAAAGGAAGAAAAGGGGTTCGGTTTCGACCTGCGCCTGGTCACGGTCAACGACGCAGATATGGACGAAGACCAGAGCCGCCGCGTGTCCGAGGGCGATACGGTGATGGCACTGGGCAAGGGCGGTGACTCGATCCGGGTCTTCGCCGGCATGGTCGGCACACCGTGGGTGCTGGAAATCGGGCCGCTGTATCAGATGAATCCGTACCCGCCGGAGTGGCTGGTGTTGATCGCCGCGCTCGGTCTGACGCTGATTGGCCTGATCGTCTATTTACTGGTGCGCCAGCTCGAACGGCGTTTGCGTGGTCTCGAAGCCGCCGCCACGCGCATCGCCAAGGGCAGCCTGGAAACCCGCGTGCCGGCGCGCGGGGCCGACTCGGTGGGCAAATTGGCGGCGGCGTTCAATGGCATGGCCGAACATCTGCAGCAGTTGCTGGCGATCCAGCGTGAACTGGTGCGCGCGGTGTCCCATGAGTTGCGCACGCCGGTGGCGCGCCTGCGTTTCGGGCTGGAAATGATCGGCTCGGCTACCACCCCGCAAGCGCTGGAGAAGTACCGCGAGGGCATGGATCACGATATCGAGGATCTGGATAAGCTGGTCGACGAAATGCTCACCTACGCGCGGCTGGAGCAAGGTTCTCCAGCGCTGACCTTTCAGCGCATCGACCTCGATGCACTGGTGAATCAGGTGATCGCCGAACTGGCGCCGTTACGTGCCGAAGTCACCGTGCAGCGTGGCATGTGCCTGTCGGCGGCCGATTGCGATGACGCGTGGGTCGAGGCTGAGCCGCGTTATCTGCATCGCGCCTTGCAGAATCTGGTGGGCAACGCCATGCGCCACGCGCGCTCGAAGGTGACGGTGAGTTATCAGGTCGGGCAATTGCGCTGCCGGGTCGATGTTGAAGACGACGGCCCCGGCGTGCCGGAAGCGGCGTGGGAGAAAATATTCACGCCGTTCCTGCGTCTGGACGACAGCCGCACCCGAGCGTCGGGTGGGCATGGCTTGGGCTTGTCGATTGTGCGGCGGATCATTCACTGGCATGACGGCCGGGCGTTGATCGGCAAGAGCAAAAGCCTGGGCGGAGCTTGCTTCAGCCTGAGTTGGCCGCGCAATCAGGAACGCCGCTAAAAGTTGTGTTGAACCCACTGGCCCCATCGCTGGCAAGCCAGCTCCCACAGGTTTCTGGGGTGTACTTACAGTTTGTGCTCACCACCGACACTGTGGGAGCTGGCTTGCCAGCGATGAGGCCCGAACAGGCACTAGAGCACTTCAGGCAGCAATACTGACCAGACTCAACAACTGCCCATCATGAATCCCGAACTGCGCATCCAGCTCCGTCCCATGGCGCCACTCACTGGACAGATCCGTCAGCAGTCGCAGGCGTACCGCACCATCAAGCGTCCATTCCAGCACTTCGGCATGCTCGAAATAAAAGCGTTTCTGCACGATTGGGTACAACGCCTTGAACAGGCTTTCCTTCACCGAAAACGTCAGCGTCACCCAGAGTGCCAATTGATCGCGCGCACTTGCGGCCATGCGCTGCATTTCCGGAGGGGTCAAAATCTCCCCGGCCAATCGCTCGGCTCGCTCAGGGTTAAGCAGGTTTTCCAGATCCATGCCCAAACCGCGCCAGTGTTGCTTGTTGGCGACGATCGCCGCTGCACGCCCAGTGCTGTGAGTGATCGAACCGCAGATATGCGTCGGCCACACCGGCGCGCGATCTTCACCGATGGCCGGAATCACGTTCGAACCTTCCAGCTGTTGCAATGCAGCGCGCGCGCAAAAGCGACCGGCGAGAAACTCGGCCTGACGCTTGGCCACCGAGCGCTGAATACTTGGCGGCGGCTCGATTGCACTGCGACGGAAGTCGTCGGCCAGTAATTGAGACGGATCGAAATGCGTGCTCAACAGCACCGTGTCCGGCAACACGGTTGGCAACGGCCAATGCGCGTCGAGCGGGGTGCAGCAGGCTGGGAGGAGGGGGCTGGAATTCATGACGGGCATTTTGCCGGGTTGCCTTGAAACTGTCTCCCCCTGTAGGAGCTGCCGGAGGCTGCGATCTTTTGATCTTGTCCTTTTAAAAGAAAAGTCAAAAGATCGCAGCCTCGTTGCACGAGACAGCTCCTACAGGAAATGCGGTGTCTGCTTAACCGAAGATTTTCTTGAAGAAAGCCTGCATGTCCGCCCAGGATTTTTCATCGGCGGCTTTGTTGTAGCCGATATCCGGGCCACCGTGCTCGCCGTGGCTCAGGCGATCGGCGTCGGGATTGCTGAAGCCGTGCTTGGCGCCATCGAGGCTGACGAACTGGTAGTCGGCGCCGGCCTTGTCCATTTCCGACTTGAACGCGGTGACGTTATCCGGCGTGACCATGCTGTCCAACGCACCATGCTCGACGAGGATTTTCGCCTTCACACTGCCCGGTGTCGCCGGAGTCTTGGTCGCGAGCGCGCCATGGAAACTCACCACGCCCGCCAGCGGCACACCCTGGCGCGCCGCGTTCAACACCACAGCCCCGCCGAAGCAATAACCGATGGCGCCCAATTTACTGGTGTCGGTCTGCGGTTGTTTCTTCAACAACTCCAGCCCGGCGTCAAAGCGCTTGCTCGCTGCGGCGGCATCAGCGGTGGCTGCCTGCATGAACGCCATCGCGTCTTTCGGGTGTTCGGTGTTCTTGCCTTCGCCGTACATGTCGATCGCCAGCGCGCTGTAGCCGAGGCCGGCCAGATCACGGGCGCGACGCTTGGCGTAATCGTTCAGCCCCCACCATTCATGCACCACGACGATGCCGGGACGTGCGCCTTTGATCGCATCGTCATACGCGTAATAGCCGATCAGTTTGCTGCCATCGGCGCTCTGGTAAGGGATTTCCTGCGTCTTGATTGCAGCCTGGCTGAGGCTGCTGAGGGCCAGCAGGGTGAGGGCGAGTAACAGGCGCATGGTCGGGTCTCCTGACAATAAAGGGTCAAGACAGCCTAGTTCATTTGGTTCAGGTGAGGTTCAGAGAGCGTTCAGGGTCGGTACAGGGGCACCTCAGTAACCTTGCGCCATACCCGAAGAGCACAACTGAGGAACACTCAATGACTCGTTTGAACAAACTGCTGCTGGCTTTCACTGTGATGGGCGCAAGCCTCGCTGCCCACGCCGACACCACCACCAACTTCGCCGGTCTGACCTTGGGCCAGACCAGTGACAAGGTGAAAAAATCCCACGCACTGAACGACAACCTCGACCACCCGAACGCCGACGGCGTGATCGGCAAGGACACCACTTACGGTATTCGTCTCGGCCAGCAAAACAGCCAGGGTCGCTACTACGCCACCTACGACAACGTGTCCGGTTCGCACAATGGCATTAAACTGCGTCAGGAAAACCTGCTGGGCAGCTACGATCTGTTCTATCCGGTGGGTGGCAGCACCAAACTGTTCGGCGGTGCGACTGCCGGTTTGACCAAGTTGACGCAGGAATCGCCAGGCTTCAGCCGTGACAGCGACATCGGTTACGCCGTCGGCGGCCAGTTCGGTGTGTTGCAGCAAGTCTCGCAGAACACTTCGGTGGAACTCGGTTACCGTTACCTGCGCAGCAACGCCAGCACCGAGATGAGCGAGCGCGGCGGCAGCAAACAAGGCTCGCTGGATTTGACCAGCAGCGCCCAGACGTACCTGTCGGCCAACTACGCTTTCTGATAAATGGATGCGCGAATGCAAGACAGTTAAGCGCAACCCCTGTGGGAGCGGGCTTGCCCGCGATAGCGGCGGCACATTCACAATTAATGTGTCAGCCAGATTGCTATCGCGGGCAAGCCCGCTCCCACAGGTTCTGCGGCCTGACTGAAAGATGTGCTGCTGGAGATAACGATTTGCCCGGGAGAAAGTCATGAAACTGTTGGTCGTCGAAGATGAAGCGCTGTTGCGCCATCACCTGCAAACCCGTCTCACGGAGAGCGGCCACGTGGTCGAGTCCGTGGCCAATGCCGAGGAGGCGTTGTACCAGACCGGTCAGTTCAATTTTGATCTGGCGGTGATCGACCTCGGCCTGCCGGGCATGAGCGGGCTCGAACTGATCCGCCAGTTGCGTTCGGGCGGCAAGACCTTCCCGATCCTGATCCTCACCGCGCGGGGCAACTGGCAGGACAAGGTTGAAGGCCTGGCCGCCGGTGCCGATGATTATCTGGTCAAACCGTTCCAGTTCGAAGAACTCGAAGCGCGCCTCAACGCGTTGCTGCGCCGCTCCAGCGGTTTCACCCAGTCGACCATCGTCGCCGGCCCGCTGTTGCTGGATATCAATCGCAAGCAAGCGACCCTCGACGAACAACCGCTGGCGCTGACCGCTTACGAATACCGCATCCTCGAATACCTCATGCGCCACCATCAACAAGTGGTGCCCAAGGATCGTTTGATGGAGCAGTTGTACCCGGATGACGACGAGCGCGATCCGAACGTGATCGAAGTGCTGGTCGGTCGCCTGCGACGCAAACTCGAAGGCCCGGCCGGGTTCAAGCCGATCGACACCGTGCGCGGCCTTGGCTACCTGTTCAATGAGCGCTGCACTTGATCCGTTCGCTCCGCGTCCGGCTGATGCTCGCCGCCACCACGTTGGCGGTGTTGTTCATGCTCGCCTTGCTCCCGGCGATGCAGGGCGCGTTCAGTCTCGCGTTGCAGGATTCGATCGAACAACGCCTCGCCTCGGACGTCACTACGTTGATCTCCGCCGCGCGGATTGAAAACGGCAAACTGGTGATGCCTTCGCAGTTGCCGGACGAGCGCTTCAACCTCACCGACTTTCGTTTGCTCGGTTACATCTACGACCGCGAAGGGCATCTGGTCTGGCGCTCGAAAGCCACCCAGGAAGAGCAGATCAACTACAAGCCGCGTTACGACGGACTGGGTAACGAGTTCGCACGGATTCGCGAGGCCAGCGGCCAGGAATTCTTCGTTTACGACGTCGAAGTGAAACTGCTTGGCGGCAAAAGCGCTGCGTTCAGCATCGTTGCGCTGCAACCGGTGCGCGAGTACGAAACCACCCTTGAGGGGCTGCGCGAGAATCTTTATCTGGGCTTCGGCGCCGCGTTGCTGGTGCTCTTGGCTCTGTTGTGGATCGGTTTGACCTGGGGCTTGAAAGCCTTGCGTCAACTCAGTCAGGAACTCGATGAAATCGAGGGCGGCACCCGCGAAAGCCTCAGCGAACAACACCCGCGCGAATTGCTGCGCCTGACCGGCTCGCTCAACCGCTTGCTGCTGAGCGAACGCCAGCAGCGCAGCCGCTATCGTGATTCCCTCGACGACTTGGCGCACAGCCTGAAAACTCCGCTGGCGGTGCTGCAGGGCGTCAGCGAAGACATGGCTCAGCGCCCGGAAGATATTGATCAGGCCTGGGTGCTGCAAACCCAGATCGAACGCATGAGCCAGCAGATCAGCTACCAGTTACAACGCGCCAGCCTGCGCAAAAGCGGTCTGGTCCGGCATCAGGTGCGCCTGCGCCCGGTGCTGCAAAGCCTGTGCGACACCCTCGACAAGGTCTACCGCGACAAACATGTGCGCGTAGCCTTCGACCTGCCAGAGCATTGTTACGTGCCGATCGAACAGGGCGCCTTGCTGGAAATGATGGGCAACCTGCTGGAAAACGCCTATCGCCTGTGCTTGAGCGAAGTGCGCATCAGCGTGCGCGAAAGCCTGGCCGGGGTTGAATTGTGTGTCGAGGATGACGGGCCGGGGGTGCCGCAGCATCAACGTGCGCGGATTCTCGAGCGTGGGGAGCGACTGGATCGTCAGCATCCGGGGCAGGGGATCGGGTTGGCGGTGGTCAAGGACATCATTGAAAGTTACGGCGCGAAACTGGCGTTGGGGGATTCGCCGATGGGCGGGGCGGCGTTCAGGATTCATTTTCCTGTGGTGTGATCTTAAACCTCAAAACTCCTGCGCCCGATAAGCCCCCGGCGTCACCCCCGTCCATTTCTTGAACGCCCGATGAAACGCCGACGGCTCGGAAAATCCGAGTTGTTCGGCGATCTGTTGCAATGACAGATCCGCGCGCCCCAGATGATAAATCGCTATGTCCCGCCGCAACTGATCCTTCAATTCCTGAAAACTCGTGCCTTCCTCACGCAAGTGCCGGCGCAAGGTCTGTGGGCTGATGTGCAGATGCGCTGCCACTGCTTCCAGATCCGGCCAGCGCTCGCTGTCCTGGCTGAGCAGGCGGCGCAAGCGACTGCTCAGGCTGTTGCCGTCATCCGGGCGTGACAGCAAATCAACAGGGGAGCGTTCGAGGAAATGTTTTAGCGTGCGCTCGTCCTGCAACAGCGGCATGTGCAGGTAGCGGCTGTGAAACAGCAGGCTGCTTTGCCCTGCGGAAAATTCCAGCGGGCAGGAAAACAGCAAATCGTATTCAGCCGCGTGCGCAGGTTTCGGGTAGCTGAAACTCGCGCTCTCCAGACGAATCCGCTGGCCGATCATCCAGCTGCCGAGGCGGTGCCAGATCACCAGCAGGCTCTCGCTGAGAAAGTGATCCGGATCCCACAGTTGCGCATCATCGAGGCTCAGGCGCACCCATTCGTCTTCGCGGCTCAGGGTCAGACGCGGCGCGTCCGGGAACAGGCTGTAAAACAATAAGCCGCGTTGCAGAGCCTTTTCCAGATTGCGGCAATGGATCGCGGCGTGGCACATCATGGCGAAGGTGCCGGGCTTGCTCGGTGCTCGGCCAAAGCCCAGGTATTCGTCGTCCAGCGCCAGCCACAGGCTCTGGATCAGCCGGGTGAATTGCTCAGGAGGAATACGCGCGCGCGGCTCGTCGAGCAGTTCGGGACTGATGCCGAGTTGCTGCAACAGGTTCGTGTAATCGAACCCCGAACGCCGCGCGCCACCGAGGGCGGCGCGGGCGAAATGACTTGCAATGGTGCGTTCGCGCATGAGCGAAAATCCTTCCTCTGGCCACGGATGGTAGTCGGTGCGTCCGAGCGGCAACAAGGCGGATTTCCGCCAAATTGTAGGACGAAGCCTGAGTAGGTGGCGGAAACCCGCCAACGTCGGGTAACCAACCGGTGACACAAAAATCCCCGTGACCCCTGATATCAAAAGGCTTGCAGGCATTTGCCGCAAGGTGGCACGCGGTTTGCGATAGACAACCTCAGAGGTCTGCGCCAGAGCCGGTAGGAACGGCGCAGCTCGCCACAACAAATCCCTCCAGTGCAGGAGGGTTCGCAATTGAGGTGTCGCGGAACAACAGTCGGATGTTGCCACGCGGGACACTTGAGGAATTTTGCAATGACGACTCGTCAGCCACTCTACAAATCCCTGTATTTCCAGGTGATCGTTGCCATCGCCATCGGCATCCTGCTCGGTCACTTCTACCCGCAGACCGGTGTGGCGCTCAAGCCGCTGGGTGACGGGTTCATCAAGCTGATCAAAATGGTCATCGCGCCGATCATCTTCTGTACCGTGGTCAGCGGCATCGCCGGCATGCAGAACATGAAGTCGGTGGGCAAGACCGGTGGCTACGCGCTGCTGTACTTCGAAGTCGTTTCCACCATCGCTCTGTTGATCGGCCTGATCGTGGTCAACGTCGTGCAGCCGGGCGCCGGCATGCACATCGACGTGACGACCCTGGACGCCTCGAAAATCGCCACCTATGTGACGGCCAGTAAAGACCAGAGCATCGTCGGCTTCCTGCTCAATGTGATCCCGAACACCATCGTTGGCGCGTTCGCCACTGGCGATATCCTGCAAGTATTGATGTTCTCGGTGATCTTCGGCTACGCCCTGCATCGCCTGGGTTCGTACGGTCGTCCGCTGCTGGACATGATCGATCGCTTCGCCCATGTGATGTTCAACATCATCAACATGATCATGAAACTGGCGCCGCTCGGTGCGTTCGGTGCCATGGCGTTCACCATCGGTGCCTACGGTGTCGGCTCGCTGGTGCAGTTGGGTCAGTTGATGATCTGCTTCTACATCACCTGCGTGCTGTTCGTGGTTGTGGTGCTGGGCGGGATCTGCCGCGCCCACGGTTTCAGCGTGTTCAAACTGGTGCGCTACATCCGTGAAGAACTGCTGATCGTGCTGGGTACTTCTTCGTCCGAATCGGCACTGCCACGCATGCTGATCAAGATGGAGCGTCTGGGCGCGAAGAAATCGGTTGTGGGTCTGGTGATCCCGACCGGTTACTCGTTCAACCTCGACGGTACTTCGATCTACCTGACCATGGCTGCCGTGTTCATCGCTCAGGCGACTGACACCCACATGGACATCACCCACCAGATCACTCTGTTGCTGGTGCTGCTGCTGTCCTCCAAGGGCGCTGCCGGTGTGACCGGTTCGGGCTTCATCGTGCTGGCTGCCACCCTGTCGGCGGTAGGTCACTTGCCGGTGGCCGGTCTGGCGCTGATCCTCGGTATCGACCGCTTCATGTCCGAAGCCCGCGCGCTGACCAACCTGGTGGGTAACGCCGTTGCCACCCTCGTTGTGGCCAAGTGGGTCAAAGAGCTGGACACCGACGTGCTGCAAGCCGAGCTGGCCTCGGGCGGTCGCGGTATCTCTGACGAGCGTGAAGAAGACGACCTGGGTGTCGCCGAAGGCCCAACCCCGAGCAACGTTAAATAAGCGATTGGAAATCCTGTGTGGCGAGGGAGCTTGCTCCCGCTGGGGCGCGCAGCGGCCCTTGCTCTTAATTGAAGAGCAAGGGGCCTGCTTCGCAGTCCAGCGGGAGCAAGCTCCCTCGCCACAACAGCTTTAAAAACCTGCTTCGGCGGGTTTTTTATTGCCTGCGATTTGAGCGCAACGGTCATCGCCTCTGATGCATCCGGTGATTGCTGCATTGCCCGTGGCTGCCTAGGCTGCAAGCATCGTTCACGGAGATCGCCCATGCCTGCACCTCTGGCCTCACTGAAGATTCTGGATTTCTCGACCCTGCTGCCGGGACCGTTCGCCTCGCTGTTACTGGCGGACATGGGCGCCGAAGTGCTGCGCATCGAATCGCCCACTCGCCTCGATCTGCTGCGAGTGCTGCCGCCGCACGATCAGGGTGTCTCGGCCAGTCATGCCTATCTGAATCGCAACAAGCGCAGTCTGGCGCTGGATCTCAAACAACCTGAGGCGCTGGAAGTGATCAAGCAATTGCTGACTGATTACGACATCGTCCTCGAACAATTTCGCCCCGGTGTGATGGAGCGGCTGGGGTTGGGTTATGAAGCATTGAAGGCGCTCAACCCCAAGCTGATTTACGTGTCGATCACCGGTTACGGCCAGAGCGGTCCGTACAAGGATCGCGCCGGTCACGACATCAACTACCTCGCACTCGCCGGACTTGCCAGCTACACCGGCCGCGCCGACAACGGGCCGTTGCCGCTGGGCATGCAAGTCGCGGACATCGCCGGTGGTTCGTTACACGGCGTGATTGGCTTGCTGGCAGCGGTCATCGCACGCCAGCAAACCGGGCAGGGCACGCATCTGGACGTGAGCATGACCGACTGCGCATTCAGCCTGAATGCCATGGTCGGCGCCGGATATCTGGCCTGTGGCGAGGAGCCTGGCCGGGAAGACCAGATGCTCAATGGTGGCAGCTTTTACGACTACTACCGCTCGCGTGATGGACGCTGGATGTCGGTCGGCAGTCTGGAACCGGCGTTTATGCAGCAACTGTGTGGCGTGCTTGGGCGGCCGGAATTGGCGGCGCAGGGGCTGTCACCCAAGCCCGAGCAGCAGCGGGCGTTGAAGGAAGC
Organism: Pseudomonas sp. TWP3-2; assembly: GCF_049897765.1. Taxonomy (NCBI): domain Bacteria; kingdom Pseudomonadati; phylum Pseudomonadota; class Gammaproteobacteria; order Pseudomonadales; family Pseudomonadaceae; genus Pseudomonas; species Pseudomonas sp. TWP3-2. The sequence continues at coordinate 144,692 of NZ_JAFCWW010000003.1, forward strand.
GCTGAGGGTTGAATTCGAAAAGCATGACTTCGCCGAGTTGTGCGAGATGTTTGCCGGGGTGGATGCGTGTGTCGAGCCGGTGTTGAGCCTGGGCGAGGCTGTGCGGCATCCGCAGTTGCAGGCGCGGGAAGTGGTGACGCAGGTGCCGCGTGGGAATGGCACGACTCAGACGCAGATCGCTTGTCCGCTGAAGTTTTCCGAAGAGTTGCCTGAGCCACGGCATGTGGGTGCGGCGTTGGGGCAGCATACGGATCAGGTGTTGCGGGAGTTGGGGTTTAGTCCTGCGAAAATTGCAGCGTTGCGTGCATCCAAGGTAATTCTCTAGCGTCTGTGCCGGCGCCATCGCTGGCAAGCCAGCTCCCACAGTTTTCTGTGTCGTACACAGAATTTGTGAACACCTCGAACACTGTGGGAGCTGCGGTGCGACGACTCGACTTGCCAGCGATTTGGCCAGTCCAGACGCCGATAAGTTCTGGCTACTCCACCCGCATCTCACCACTGAACACCAACGTCCCACGACAGCTGCGACACAGATACCGCCGCCCCTGTCTGACCAGGCTATGGCGCTGCGCTGAAAACGGAAAATCACTCTGCGCACACGGGCATTTGTAGATATAGCGCGTCACGCTACGGCGTTTGATTGCGTAGGTATGGCAGCGATCCGGCGGCAGTTCGTAAACCCCGCGCATGATCAGTTGCCACTCCTCGCCATGCGGCTGGATGCGCTCGCCGAACAGTTGATGAGCGATGAGGTGCGCAACCTCGTGGGCCACGGTCTGCTTGAGAAAGTGCTCGGTATTTTCCCGGTACAGCTGCGGATTGAAGCGCAGCAGATTCTCGTGCAGGTGCGCGACCCCGGCTTTTTGCCCGCGCAGCTTGAGGCTCACCACGGGGCGTTTGAAAGGACGTTTGAAAAAGGATTCAGCGAGTTGGTAACAGTCTTCGACGCGGGTATTGAGTGGCTCGGGCATGCTTGATGGATCTCCAGAGACGGCGAGTATGCCGCAACCTTTTGCACTTGCGAATCGGCAAACTGCCGAATGGTCATCCTGCAAAACCAGAAGGCCGCCTTGCGGCGGCCTGTATTGGCAGAACATGTTTTTATCAGGAGGAAACGCTGTCTAGTTGGTATAGACCGGGCCAACGCCCAGCCCCCAGACGATCACGGTGAACGCCATGATGGCCACCAGCACCACCAGACCCACCGCCAGCACTGAGCTGGAAAACAGAAAACCTTCGTCCGACGGAATGTTCATGAACGTCGGCAGCCCCACATAGAGCAGATACACCGTGTAGCAGATCGCCGCCGTACCCACGATCATCCCCAGCCACATGTGCGGATACAACGCCGCCAGTCCGCCGACAAACAACGGCGTCGCGGTGTAAGTAGCGAACGCCACGCACCGCGCCAGACTCGGGTTGGCGTCATAGGTGCGGGCCATCCAGTGCACAAAGGCACCCATGACCGCCACGCCGCCGAGCATTGCCAGGTACGACATCACCGTCATCCAGATTGCGCTATCGACGGTGAGCATCACCGGCGCGCGGTTGCCGATCACCCAGCCGACCTGGGTCGTGCCGATAAACGCCGACACCGCAGGGATCGCCGCCAGAATCAGCGTATGCGTGAGGTACATGTGGCTGATGCTTTCTTCCTGGTCGCCACGGATTTCCTTCCATTCCTGATCGGGGTGGGTAAAAAGTCCCACTACGTGATGGATCATGCCAGTCACTCCTCTCGTTATTGCCATCGCCCCCCAGCGGAGCGCCTACGGGCCAATGCGGCCGAGCAAAATTCAGGTCTTTGGATGTGTGCGACCTTATGTCGCAGTATAGAAAGGTCTTAACCACACAGGTGATACGGGCTTAGAGCAAATTGCGCTGTAAAAAGGTGGGGTAATCGCGTCGAGGTCTGTGCAATCGGTGGCGACAACCTGTGGTCACAAGGCTCGGGTTTTTGCGTAAAATGCCGGCCTTTGGTCACACCTCACGGATTTCGCGTCATGGGCACTCTTACGGTCAATCAGAACAAACTGCAAAAGCGCCTGCGCCGCCTGGCCGGCGAAGCGGTTGCCGACTTCAACATGATCGAAGACGGCGACAAGGTGATGGTCTGCCTGTCGGGCGGCAAAGACAGCTACACCATGCTCGACGTGCTGATGCATTTGCAGAAAGTCGCGCCGATCAAGTTCGAGATCGTCGCGGTGAACATGGATCAGAAGCAGCCGGGGTTCCCCGAGCATGTGCTGCCGGCCTATCTCAAAGAACTGGGCATCGAATACCACATCGTTGAGAAAGACACGTATTCGGTGGTCAAGGAACTGATTCCGGAGGGCAAGACCACCTGTTCGCTGTGCTCGCGCCTGCGTCGCGGCACCTTGTACACCTTCGCCGACGAAATCGGCGCAACCAAAATGGCCCTCGGGCATCATCGTGACGATATCGTCGAGACGTTCTTCCTTAACATGTTCTTCAACGGCAGCCTCAAGGCCATGCCGCCGAAACTGCGTGCCGACGACGGGCGCAACGTGGTGATCCGGCCGCTGGCCTACTGCAACGAGAAAGACATCCAGGCCTACTCGGACTTCAAGCAATTCCCGATCATCCCGTGCAACCTCTGCGGTTCGCAGGAAAACCTGCAGCGTCAGGTGGTCAAGGAGATGCTGCTGGACTGGGAACGCAAGACCCCGGGCCGTACCGAAAGCATCTTCCGCAGTCTGCAGAACGTGATTCCGTCGCAACTGGCGGATCGCAACCTGTTCGACTTCACCAGCCTGAAGATCGACGAATCGGCGGCTTCGCGCTTCGTCAATGTTGTGAACCTCTGACGGGTTTATCAGCTCTGAAAACACGGCGCTCGCGGGCGCCGTTTTTATTTCATTGAATAGGAGAGGGCATGCGCGACTATAAGTGGCTGCACGAATTCTGTCTGAACCGCTTCGGTTCGGCGGCTGAACTGGAAGCCCATCTGCCCGTTCCCAAGACCCCGGCGCAACTGCGCAAGATCAGCGATGACCGTTACCTGTCGACCATGGCCCTGCGGGTATTTCGTGCCGGGCTCAAGCACAGTCTGGTGGACGCCAAATGGCCGGCTTTCGAAGAAGTGTTCTTCAAATTCGATCCGGAAAAAGTCGTGCTGATGAGCGCCGAACACCTTGAACGCCTGATGCAGGACGCGCGAATCATCCGCCATCTGGGCAAGCTCAAGAGCGTGCCGCGCAATGCGCAGTTCATTCTCGATGTCGAGAAAGACAAAGGCAGTTTTGGCGCGCTGATCGCCGATTGGCCGGTGACCGATATCGTCGGTCTGTGGACGTACCTGAAGAAGCACGGCCATCAATTGGGCGGTCTGTCGGCGCCACGCTTTTTACGTATGGTGGGCAAGGACACGTTCGTGCCGAGCTATGACGTGGTTGCAGCGCTGAATGCGCAGAAGCTGGTGGACAAGGCGCCGACCAGTCAGCGTGATCTGGCGGTGGTACAGAATGCGTTCAATCAGTGGCATGAAGAGAGCGGTGGGCGGCCGATGAGCCAGATATCGATGATGCTCGCTTACACTGTGAATCATTAAAACCGCGTCGCTCCAATCGCTGGCAAGCCAGCTCCCACAGGGTTTTGTGTCGAAAACAGAGTTGTGTTTCAACGAAAATCCTGTGGGAGCTGGCTTGCCAGCGATAGCGGTCTGTCAGGCGACTGAGATCTGTCCTTCACCTGCCAGTTTGCGATCCAGCTGATAGCGCCAGCGCACATACAACAGCGCCGAGCAGAACACCGCCAGACTCACCACCATCTCCAGCACACCAAACAGCTGCCGGTTCGGGTCATACGCGGCCAATGCGCCTTTGATGAAATACAGATTCACCACAAAACACATCCACGAATGCCCGCGTGCGCTGCCCATGATCATGCCCGGTGCGAGCACGAGCCACGGGATCAACTCGACCAGCAGGATCACCCACGGTCGCGCGCCATGCAGGTCGGCGAATATCAGGTAGTAGGCGGCGAGCAATCCAGCCAGGCCGAAAAAGCACAGCAGACTGATCACGCGCATTGCCCGCACACGCGGCTCGAGCCATTCAACGGCGGGCAGGACTTTCGGCTTCTTCGCCACTTCAGCTCTCCAGTTTCTGCGCGGTTTTCGCCAGACGCAGACCGAGTGCGCGACACAGCGCCACTTCGTGCTGATCAAGGCCTTTTTTGCCATCCGCCCCTGCGTGATGGCTGGCGCCGTAAGGCGTGCCGCCGCCCTGGGTTTCCAGCAGCGCCGACTCGCTGTACGGCAGGCCGGTAATCAACATGCCGTGGTGCAGCAGCGGCAGCATCATCGACAACAGCGTGGATTCCTGACCGCCGTGCAGGCTGGCGGTGGAGGTGAACACCCCGGCCGGTTTACCCACCAGCGCGCCGGTCAGCCACAGGTTGCTGGTGCCGTCGAGGAAGTACTTGAGCGGCGCGGCCATGTTGCCGAAACGCGTCGGGCTGCCGAGGGCCAGGCCGGCGCAGTTCTTCAGATCATCCAGCGTCGCGTACAGCGCGCCTTCGTCAGGAATGTCCGGTGATACGGCTTCGCACTCGGTGGAAATCGCCGGCACGGTGCGCAGGCGCGCTTCGAACCCGGCCTGCTCGACGCCACGGGCAATTTGCCGGGCCATCTCGTTGGTCGAGCCGCTGCGGCTGTAATACAGAACCAGAATGTACGGCGCGCTCACGGCAACAACTCCAGAATCTGCTCCGGTGGACGGCCGATCACCGCTTTGTCGCCGACTTCGAGGATCGGCCGCTCCATCAGTTTTGGATGGGCCGCAATCGCTTCGATCAATTGTTTCTCGCCGAGACTGGCGTCGGCCAGATTGAGGGTTTTGTATTCGTCTTCGCCGGTGCGCAGCAGTTGTCGCGCGCTGATGCCAAGCTTGCCGAGCAACGCCTTGATCTGCGTGGCGTCCAGCGGAGTTTCGAGGTAGCGCACCACGGTTGGCGTCAGGCCACGGGCCTCAAGCAGTTCGAGCGCACCACGGGATTTCGAGCAGCGCGGATTGTGATAAAGCGTCAGATCGGTCATGGGCGGGTCGCTTCTTGCGTGGAGTGGCGGCTATTCTAACTGTGCAGCGCGCAATCCAGAACCTCGGGAGGCGATGGGTCGCAGGCGCATTCAATTTTTTACAAGGAACACGACATGACACGGCGACTGGCAGCGGCATTGACGATTATCGGGGCGTTGATGCTGGGGGGCTGCGGCAATGATTACGGGATTGACCAGAACGGGCAGAAGGTCGCGTCCGAGCGTCTCGACAAGCAGTGGGTAGTGCTCAACTATTGGGCCGAATGGTGTGGCCCGTGCCGTACGGAAATCCCGGAACTCAACCATTTGGCTGATGAGCTGAAGAGCAAGAATGTCGGGGTGTTCGGGGTCAATTTCGACAATGTGCAGGGGCAGGAACTGAAGGACGCCAGCGAGAAACTGGGCATCAAGTTCACCGTGCTGGCGCAGGATCCGGCGGAGCTGTTCGAACTGCCGCGCAGTGAGGCGCTGCCGGTGACTTACATCATCGACAACAAAGGCAAGGTGCGTGAGCAGTTGATGGGTGAGCAGACGGCGGCGGGGGTGCTGGCCAAGCTTGAGGCGTTGCAGGCGACCAAATAAACTCGGCTAACCGGGATTATGTGGCGAGGGGATTTATCCCCGTTGGGCCGCGAAGCGGCCCCCTGCGGAGTGTCTGGCGAACTGCAATCTCAGGTTTCAGGGCTGCTACGCAGCCCAACGGGGATAAATCCCCTCGCCACAGTAGCCCCCCCTCATTCAGAGGGCTCTTAAGACATCAACCCTCTTCCAGCCACCAACGCAAAGGTTTGCCTTGCGCCGGCCAGAAGCGCATCTGTTCAATCGGCGAAATATCCCAACGCTCCACATGCTCCAGCGCCTGCAGGAAGCGTTGCTCCTGCTCCATCAGCGCCGGTGCGCACATTTTGCGGGTCTTGCCGATCTTGCCGAAACTCAGCTTGGCGCCATCCAGCGTGTACGGTGCAAACCAATGGTTGCAGCCGCCATTGCCATAGGCGCGGCCATCATCGCCGAGGGTCACGGTCAGGTGGCTGTAATCCATCAGCGGTCGCTCGCCGATCCATTCCAGAATGTAGCTGCGGTTCTGTTGCAGTTGCACCGGTTCAGCGGCGCAGCCCATCAGTCCGGCGCCGACCACAGCGGTCAGGGCGAGGCGTTTCATCACGCAGGCTCCTGGCATTTCGGGCACAGATGCTTGTCGGCGACGGCGTTCCAGCCCAGCTCGGCAATCCGCGCAGTGGCGGCGATTTTTTCTGCCGGTTTGCCGAGTTTGGCGTCTACCGCGAACTCGAAGCTCAGCTCTTTGGCGCAGCTGTCGCAGTTGACCTGCCAGGTGTGAATCGCCAGTTCGCCGAACACCGGGCCAGTGGTCATCGCCGTCCATTGGCCGGGCGGGTTGATCAGGTGGCGGACGGTTTCGACGTTCAGGCGCATGGACAAATCCTTGCTGCCTTTCAGGGTGACGATCAACACATCACCGATGCGAATCGAGCCACCGTTGCCGGTGACCTGATAGCGGCCCGGGACAAGGGCGCGGCATTCGGTGAGGGTGTGTTGCGGGTTCATCAGGGTGTAGCGGAAATCGTGTTCGACCATGGGTCCTCCAAATATGCGCGACATGCTAGCACGGGCGAGATTGCACAATGGAGCGCGCTGGCGACCTTCGATCCGGTTCAAACCGCTGGCTGATTCAACCCTCGACCTGATTCTGCGGCGTTCCCGCCGCCCAGGTTGCGATGTTGTGCAGAGTAGTAGCGGCGATTGCGCCCAACGCCTCGCGGGTCAGGAACGCCTGATGCGCAGTGACGATCACGTTTGGGAAAGTCAGCAGTCGCGCCAGTACATCGTCCTGTAGCGGCAGGTCGGAGCGATCTTCGAAGAACAGCTGTGCTTCTTCTTCATACACATCCAGCCCCAGATAACCCAGTTGCCCATCCTTCAACGCATCGATCAGCGCTGGCGTGTCGACCAGACCACCGCGCCCGGTGTTGATCAGCATCGCCCCCGGCTGCATGTGCGCCAGCGAATCCTGGTTGATCAGATGTTTGCTCTGCTCATTGAGCGGGCAGTGCAGGCTGATGATCTGCGACTGCGCGAGCAGGTCCGGCAGGCTCAGATAACGCGCGCCCAGCGCTTCAACCTGAGGATTGGGATACGGATCGAACGCCAGCAACTGGCAGCCGAAACCGTGCATGATTTTCGCGAACGTGGCGCCGATCTGTCCGGTGCCGACAATGCCCACTGTTTTGCCGTGCAGGTCGAAACCGGTCAGACCGTGCAGGCTGAAATCACCTTCGCGCGTGCGGTTGTACGCGCGGTGCAGGCGCCGGTTAAGCGCGAGGATCAGCGCCACCGCATGCTCGGCCACCGCGTGCGGCGAATACGCCGGCACCCGCACCACCGCGAGACCCAGGCGTTTGGCCGCTGGCAAGTCAACATGGTTGTAACCGGCCGAGCGCAGAGCGATCAGGCGCGTGCCGCCAGCGGCCAACCGTTCGAGCACTGGCGCACTCAGGTCGTCATTGATGAAGGCGCAGACCACTTCATGCTGTTCGGCCAGCGCGGCGGTGTCGAGGCTGAGCCGGGCCGGCTGAAAGTGCAGCTCGATATCCGCCGGACACTCGGCACCGAGGAAACTGTCGCGGTCGTAGGTCTGGCTGCTGAAAACGATCGTGCGCATGCTCATCTCCTGAAACGTCGTTGCGGGGCACAGCGCCCGCGACCACTTTAGCTGGCTCGACGCTCTGCGGCATTGCCGTGGATCAGGCGCTGATCTTCGCTTGCGTGGCCAGGCGATTGATCGCTCGTTCCAGCTCGTCGAGCGCGGTCGCGGCTTTCGGGTCGGACTGTTTGAGCAAGGTTTCGCTGCGCTGGCACGCCGAACGCAGTTGCGGCACGCCACAGTAACGCGTGGCGCCATGCAGGCGATGTACACGTTCGATCAATGCGTTCTGGTCGTGGCTGTCGCGGGCCACGCGGATTGCTTCGCGGTCAGCCTCAAGCGAGGCGAGCAGCATCGCCAGCATGTCGGCCGCCAGATCGGCTTTGCCGGCAGCGAGGCGCAGGCCTTCTTCGTGATCGAGCACTGGCAGCTCATGGTTGGCCGTCGCACTTTCGCTGGCGCGATCCGGCGCCTGATTGCGCAAGGCCAGACCGGTCCACTTCAGCACCACTTGCGCCAGTTGCCGCTCGCTGATCGGTTTAGTCAGGTAATCGTCCATGCCGCTTTGCAGCAGCGCGCGTTTTTCGTTGGCCATGGCGTGGGCGGTGAGGGCGACAATCGGCAGCGGCGTGCAGTGCCGTTCGCTTTCCCACTGGCGGATGGTCTCGGTACTTTGCCGACCGTCCATACCGGGCATCTGCACATCCATCAGCACCAGATCGAATGTTTCACTTTGCACAGCCTTGACCGCTGCGTAGCCACTTTCCACGGCCAGCACTTTGGCGCCCATGTCTTCCAGCAGCGTCTGCACCAGCAACAAGTTGGCCGGATTGTCGTCGACACACAGCACTTTCGGCGCACGGCTCGACAACGGTTCGCCAGGTTCGCTGCGGGTCTGGCGCGGGTTGACCATGTCCGACAGCGCGCGGCGCAATTTGCGTGTGCAGGCCGGTTTCGACTGCAACTGACTGTGAGGGTTGGGCACCGACAGGTGGAACAGCGTCAGCTCAGTAGTCGGACACAGCACCAGCACCCGGCAGCCGAGGTGTTCAAGGTCCCAGATGTGCTGGTTGAGGCGCTCCGGCGGCATGTCGTTACTGGTGATGCCGAGCACCGCAAGGTCGATCGCCTGATCGGTCTGATGCGCGCCGGTGACGCCATTGGTCAGGCTTTCCAGAGTATTGAACGGCGTGACGTCGAGGCCGCAGTCTTCCAGTTGGTGCTGCAACGCCTGGCGTGCCAGTTCGTGATTCTCCACCACGGCCACGCGACGTCCGAGCAGCGGCGCGGAGGGCAGGTCTTCGGCATCGTCGCGGGTCTTCGGCAGGCTCAGGCTGATCCAGAATTCCGAGCCTTCGCCCGGCGTGCTGTCGACGCCGATTTCGCCGCCCATCTGCTCGATCAGACGCTTGGAAATCACCAGCCCGAGCCCGGTACCGCCGGGTTGCCGTGACAGTGAATTGTCCGCTTGGCTAAACGCTTGAAACAGCGCGCGCACGTCCTGGTTCGACAGGCCGATCCCGGTGTCCTGAATGCTGATGCGCAGTTGCACGCTTTCTTCGTGTTCTTCTTCAAGCATGGCGCGGGCGACGATCGTGCCCTCGCGGGTGAACTTGATCGCGTTGCTCACCAGATTGGTGAGAATCTGCTTGAGCCGCAGCGGATCGCCGACCAGCGACAGCGGCGTGTCGCGGTACACCAGACTCACCAGTTCCAGCTGCTTGGCGTGGGCGGCCGGGGCGAGGATGTTCAGGGTGTCCTGCAACAGGTCGCGCAAGTTGAACGGGATGTGGTCGAGCACCAGTTTGCCGGCCTCGATTTTCGAGAAGTCGAGAATCTCGTTGATGATCCCCAGCAGGCTGTCGGCGGATTTTTCGATGGTGCCCAGATAGTCGAGCTGGCGCGGGGTCAGTTCGCTTTTCTGCAACAAGTGCGTGAAACCGAGAATGCCGTTGAGCGGCGTGCGGATCTCGTGGCTCATGTTGGCGAGGAATTCGGATTTGATCCGGCTGGCTTCCAGCGCTTCTTTGCGCGCCAGATCGAGTTCGATGTTCTGAATCTCGATGGTTTCCAGATTCTGGCGCACGTCCTCGGTGGCCTGATCGACGCTGTGCTGCAATTCTTCGCGAGCGTTCTGCAGGGTGCCGGCCATGCGGTTGATGCCGGACGCCAGTTCATCCAGTTCCTGACTGCCGAGTGGCGGCAGACGGGTTTCCAGATGACCGTCCTTGAGCTGCGCCACGGCCTGTTTGATCTGGCTCAGCGGGCCGTTGATCGTGCGGCCCATGCGCAACGCGAGCAGTGCAGCACCGGCCAGCCCCGCCGCGATCAGCAGCAGACTGGCGAACAGGCTGCGATAACCGCGCAGCAACATGCCGTTGTGCGACAGCTCCAGCTCGACCCAGCCGAGCAGGCGGTCGGATTCTTCCGGGATCAGCTCGCCGGCCAAGTTGCGATGTTTGCCGAACACCGGCAGCAGATAACGCGTGGCGTCATTGCCGCTGCGCCGCAGCAGATGCGCGCTATCACCGCTGGGTGGCTGGTTGAGCATGGTCGGGCCGGCATGTGCCAGCGGCGAACGGTCGGGGGCGAGGAAAGTCACCGCGCGCACGTCAGGTTGTTCCAGCGACTGGGTGGCGATGCGCTCGAGCAATTCGCTGTTGCCGTGGCCCATGGCGGGCGCAACCAGCGGTGCGAGTTGCTCGGCGATCATTTCGCCGCGCTGCATCAGTTGGCTTTGCAGGTCGGACTGCTGCATCCAGGTGAAATAGCCGCCGAGCACCAGCGCCATCAGGCTGGTCGGCAGCAGGGTCAGTAAGAGCACCCGACCTTTTATTCCCAGTTTCTTGAGCACGCCTGTCTCCTGCATCCAGCTGATCTGTTGACTCTCACGTGCGTCCGGCACGCGGCATGGGCGCAGTGTAGCGATTTGCTTGCGGGCAATCTTCGGAAAAATCATGTCGTCATCGGTCGGTGCAGGCGCACTCGTTGGTCCGATAGCTCAACCTTGGGTTGCTCGCTGTCGGACAATCTTGAATAATCGCCCAACTGAGAATTATTTGCAGATAGTCATGACTCCTGTTTCTGTTGGCCAGCCGCGCATTCTTTCCATCGAAGACGATCCCGTGCTCGGGGCGTATGTCCACGAGCATCTGGGCCGCAGCGGTTTTCAGGTGACCTGGTGCCAGAACGGCAGCGAAGGCCTGAGCATCGCCCGCCGCCAGCCATTCGATGTGGTGTTGATGGATATTCTGCTGCCGGGGCTGGACGGCCTCAATCTGCTGACGCAGTTGCGCCAGAGCCATTCGACGCCGGTGCTGTTGATGTCGGCGCTGGGGGCCGAGGCCGATCGCATCAGCGGTTTCCGCCTCGGGGCTGACGACTATCTGCCCAAACCGTTCAGCATGGCCGAACTGCATGTGCGCATCGAAGCGATCCTGCGCCGCGTCGCGCTCGACCGGCATCCGGCTGCCGTGGCCATCCCGGAAGCCGTGGGCGGCCTGCATTTCGACGATGAACAATGCGAGGTGTTTTTCCGTGAACAGCCTGCCGGCCTGACTCGCAGCGAATACCGTCTGCTGGAAACCCTCAATCGCAACGATGAAGAAGTGCTGAGCAAGGCCTTCCTTTATCAGCACGTTCTGCAACGCGGCTACGCGGCCCACGACCGCAGCCTCGACATGCACATCAGCCAGATCCGCCGCAAACTCAAGGCGCTCGGCTACACCGAACGCGAAGTACGCACAGTGTGGGGCAAGGGCTACGTATTGAGCGCCGTTGATGAAAGTGTCTGACCTGCCGGGGCGGCACTCGCTGTTCTGGAAACTCGCCTGTTTGCTGGTGGCGTTCTGTCTGCTGATGATCTGGCTGAGCTGGTCGTGGGGCCGGCACATGGAGAAGCGTAATCAGTTCCTCTCGGACGAAGCGCGCGGCACGCTGGCGCGTTATGCCGCCGACGCCGAGCGGGCCTGGAAGGAAGGTGAGCGCGAGGGCGTTGATAGCTGGTTGCGCAGCATGCACTGGCGTGAGGCTGTCTGGATCGGTGTGATCGACGGGCAATTGCAGTCGTTGAGCACTCGGCCGCTGACAGACGCTGAAATCCAGCGCCTGACGTTCCTTCGCGGTCCCGACTGGCCGATTCACAAGAAAGGCCAGCCGTGGCTGCGCGTGCCGTTCCCCGGCGATCCGACTGCCGGCAGTCTGATCATCGAGCTGCCCGAACGCTTCCTGCCCGGTCGCTACAAGTTGTTCTGGCGCGTGATCACCAATGGCGTAATTCCCGGGCTCTTCACTTTATTGCTGTGCGTCGGCCTGTACCGTCTGCTGGTGGTGCCGCTGAACCATCTGCGCGAACAGGCCAACGCCTGGCGCGCCGACCAATTGAATGTGCGGCTGTCGAGCGGCATCACCCAGCGCCCGGACGAACTCGGTGAACTGGCGCGGGCCTTCGACTCGATGTCCGAGCGCCTGCAAACCACCGTCAGCCTGCAACAGCAATTGCTGCGCGACTTGTCCCACGAATTGCGTACGCCATTGAGCCGTTTGCGCGTGGCCAGCGAAAGCGAGCAGGGCCTGCTGCCACTGCGCGAACGCATCGGCCGCGAAGTCGATGTCATGCAACGGCTGGTCGAAGACACCCTGCAACTGGCCTGGCTCGACACCGAACGCGCACCGCTGCCGGACGAAGCGATCCAGATTCAGGCGCTGTGGGAAATGCTCACGGAGAACGCCTGTTACGAAAGCGCTTGCCCGCCGGGGCAGTTGGTCTGTGAACTGGATTCAACCTGCTGGGTGCGCGGCAATCTGAATACCCTGGCGCAGGCGTTGGAGAACATTCTGCGTAACGCGATCCGGCATTCGCCCGAGGGCGGCGTAGTACGGCTGGATGGCAGGCGCGATGGGGATTACTGGCATTTGTGGCTGGAGGATCAGGGCGGCGGGGTGGCTGAGGAGGATTTGCAGCGGATTTTCGATCCGTTCATTCGACTCGACGGCTCGCGTCCGGGGGATGGCGGGTTCGGGTTGGGGTTGAGCATTGCGAGGAATGCTGTGCAGCGGCAGGGCGGGCGTTTGTGGGCGGAGAATGCCGGGGGCGGTTTGCGGCTGAATCTGCGACTGGTTGCTGATGACAACGCCGTGAGTCCCGACGCCATCGCTGGCAGGCCAGCTCCCACAGTGGATATGTGTCGCCCACAGATTGTGTGAGCGACTCGAAAAAATGTCAGCACTGATTACCCCACTCTATGAGCGACACATTCCCTGTGGGAGCTGGCTTGCCAGCGATGAAGCCCTCTGCATCACTGAATATCAAAAGTCGCGCCACCGGCGCGACTTTTAATGCTTATTCCTATAAACCATAAGCACCGCACTTTGCGTGATATGGGCCGCGGGGGTTTGCCGGTATGATAGGCGCCCCCGCACGTCTGGATTGCGAATACGCCATGACCTTGCAGTACCCCACCATCGCCGATTGCGTCGGCAACACTCCGCTGGTTCGTTTGCAACGCTTGCCCGGTGCCACCAGCAATACCCTTTTGCTCAAGCTGGAGGGGAACAACCCGGCGGGTTCGGTCAAGGATCGTCCGGCGCTGTCGATGATTACCCGTGCCGAATTGCGCGGGCAGATCCACGCTGGCGATACGCTGATCGAAGCGACCTCGGGCAATACCGGGATCGCCCTGGCCATGGCGGCCGCGATCAAGGGTTACAAGATGATCCTGATCATGCCGGACAATTCCAGCGCCGAACGCAAAGCGGCGATGACCGCATATGGCGCCGAGCTGATTCTGGTCAGTCAGGAAGAAGGCATGGAAGGCGCGCGCGACCTCGCGCAGCGTATGGAAGCCGAAGGCCGGGGCAAGGTGCTGGATCAGTTCGCCAATGGTGATAACCCTGAGGCGCATTACACCACCACCGGCCCGGAAATCTGGCGCCAGACTCAGGGCACCATTACCCATTTCGTCAGCTCCATGGGCACCACCGGCACCATCATGGGCGTGTCGCGCTACTTGAAAGAGCAGAGCGACAGCGTGCAGATCGTCGGTCTGCAACCGATGGAAGGCTCGGCCATTCCGGGTATTCGCCGCTGGCCGCAGGAATATCTGCCGAAGATCTATCAGGCGGATCGCGTCGACCGCATCGTCGACATGGCGCAAAGCGAGGCCGAAGACGTCACCCGGCGTCTGGCCCGTGAAGAAGGCATCTTTTGTGGCGTGTCCTCGGGCGGTGCAGTGGCAGCGATGCTGCGTCTGTCTCGAGAAGTTGAAAACGCGGTGATCGTCGCGATCATTTGCGACCGTGGCGACCGTTACTTGTCGACCGGCATTTTCGACGCGCCCAACTGATGGCCAAGCATGAGAGAGGCTTGCGCTTCCAGCCCACCGGCGGGAGCAAGGCACCGCAAATCCCGACCGGCAAAAAACAGCGCTTGAGCATCGAGCGTCTGGCCAATGACGGTCGCGGCATCGCGTTCTTCGAAGGTCGTACATGGTTCGTCCTCGGCGCCCTGGCGGGTGAAGAAGTCGAAGCACGAGTGCTCGGCGCCCACGGCAAAGTGGTCGAGGCACGCACCGAACGCGTATTCACGGCCAGCGAACTACGCCGCCCCGCACCTTGCCAACACGCCGGACGCTGCGGCGGTTGCAGCGTGCAACATCTGCCGCACAGTGAACAACTTGCCCTGAAACAGCGCATGCTCGCCGAGCAATTGTCACGGGTTGCCGGGGTCGAACCGCAAGAGTGGGCCGCACCGTTGACCGGCCCGGAGTTCGGCTATCGCCGCCGCGCGCGGATCGCCGTGCGCTGGGACATCAAGGCGAAAAATCTCGAAGTCGGTTTCCGTGCTGCCGGTAGCCAGGACATTGTCGCAATCAGCGAATGCCCGGTGCTGGTACAGCCCTTGCAACCGATCATGACCCGCTTGCCGGAGATGCTCCGGCGCCTGAGCAAACCGCAGGCGCTCGGTCACGTCGAGCTGTTCAGTGGTTCGTCACTGGCCGTGCTGCTGCGGCACATGGCGCCATTGTCCGAGGCTGACCTGACGATCCTCAAGGACTTCTGCGCCTTCCATCAGGCGCAGCTGTGGCTGCATGGCGAAGACGGCCCGCAACCGGTCGATGCCACGCAAGCGCTTGGCTATCGACTGGAGCAGTGGGATCTGGATCTGGCCTATCGGCCGGGGGACTTCATTCAGGTCAACGCCGGGGTCAATGAAGCAATGGTCGCCCAGGCGCTGGATTGGCTGAAGCCGACCGCCGAGGAACGCGTGCTGGATCTGTTCTGCGGTCTCGGCAACTTCGCTTTGCCGCTGGCTAAAACCGTGCGTGAAGTGGTGGCGGTCGAGGGCGTGCAAACCATGGTCGAGCGCGCAGAGGCGAATGCCGCCAGTAACAATTTGCATAACACAAAGTTTTTTCAGGCCGATTTATCCCAGCCTTTGACCGATGCCGAGTGGATCGGAAACGGCTTTTCTGCGGTACTCTTGGACCCGCCGCGTGACGGTGCTTTCGAGGTGGTGCGCAAGCTGGCGACCCTCGGTGCCAAGCGGTTGGTGTACGTGTCGTGCAATCCGGCAACTCTGGCGCGCGATACGGTCGAATTGATCAAGCAGGGCTACCGGTTAAAACGTGCCGGGATTCTCGATATGTTTCCTCAGACGGCACATGTCGAGGCCATGGCGTTATTTGAAGCGAGCTAGGATGGCTCGTCTGATCCGACTGGTCCGCCCGTGCAGTGCTCGCCTTAGCCCCGCGAGCGTAAACGGGCAATGAAGGTCAGCGATTTGACGCATTGAATCTGCGTCGTAGGGAAGGTAAGCAACATGGTACAGGTGAGAGCACACCAGCCGATCAACACCGACGGCAGTATCAATCTCGAGGCTTGGCTCGATCATGCGGTCAGTGTCGATCTGGCACTGGATCGCGAAGCCTTGAAGGAAGCCTGTGAGTTCGCTCGACAGGCCGAACAGCAATCCAATGCAGCGAAGAATCTCTGGGCTGAAGGCAGTGGCAGTTTCAGCGCCGGCCTTGAGATCGCCGAGATTCTCGCTGACCTCAAACTTGACCAGGATTCGCTGGTCGCCGCCGTGCTGTATCGCGGCGTGCGCGAAGGCCAGATCGAACTCGCGGCAGTCAGCCAGCGCTTCGGCCCGGTGGTGGCCAAGCTGATCGACGGCGTGCTGCGCATGGCGGCGATCAGTGCCAGCCTGAGCCCGCGTCAATCGCTGGTGCTGGGCACGCAGGGCCAGGTGGAAAACCTGCGCAAGATGCTGGTGGCGATGGTCGATGACGTACGCGTTGCATTGATCAAACTCGCCGAACGCACCTGCGCGATCCGTGCGGTAAAAACCGCCGACGACGAGAAGCGCAACCGCGTCGCCCGTGAAGTTTTCGACATCTATGCGCCACTCGCGCACCGGCTCGGCATCGGCCATATCAAATGGGAACTGGAGGACTTGTCCTTCCGGTATCTCGAGCCCGACCAATACAAACAGATTGCCAAGTTGCTGCACGAGCGGCGGCTCGACCGTGAGCGGTTCATCGCCGATGTGATGACCCAGCTCAAGGACGAACTGCAGGCCACCGGCGTTGACGCCGACATCAGCGGCCGCGCCAAACACATCTATTCAATCTGGCGCAAAATGCAGCGCAAGGGTCTGGAGTTCAGCCAGATCTACGACGTGCGTGCGGTGCGCGTGCTGGTGCCGGAAATGCGCGACTGCTACACCGCGCTCGGCATTGTGCACACCTTGTGGCGGCACATCCCGAAAGAGTTCGACGACTACATCGCCAACCCGAAAGAGAACGGCTATCGCTCGCTGCACACAGCGGTAATCGGCCCGGAAGGCAAGGTCCTCGAAGTGCAGATCCGTACGCATTCGATGCACGAAGAAGCCGAACTCGGCGTCTGCGCGCATTGGCGCTACAAAGGCACCGACGTCAAATCCGGCTCCAACCACTACGAAGAGAAAATCTCCTGGCTGCGTCAGGTGCTCGAGTGGCACGAAGAACTGGGCGACATCGGCGGTCTGGCCGAACAGTTGCGCGTCGATATCGAGCCGGATCGGGTGTACATCTTTACCCCTGACGGTCACGCCATCGACTTGCCGAAAGGCTCGACGCCGCTCGACTTCGCCTACCGCGTGCACACCGAAATCGGTCACAACTGCCGGGGCGCCAAGATCAACGGGCGCATCGTGCCGCTCAACTACAGCCTGCAAACCGGTGAGCAGGTCGAGATCATCACCAGCAAGCACGGTACGCCGAGCCGCGACTGGCTGAACTCGAACCTGGGTTACGTCACCACCTCGCGGGCGCGGGCGAAGATCGTTCACTGGTTCAAATTGCAGGCCCGTGATCAGAACGTCGCGGCCGGTAAAACCTTGCTTGAGCGCGAACTTGCGCGTCTCGGTCTGCCGGCGGTGGATTTCGACAAGCTGGCCGACAAGGCCAACATGAAAACCGCCGAAGACATGTTCGCCGCCCTCGGTGCCGGCGACCTGCGTCTGGCGCAACTGGTCAATCTGGCGCAACAACTGGTCGAGCCGGAACGTGGCAACGAACAGCTGGAGCTGATCCCGCGCAAGGCCACCGGTTATAAGCCGGGCAAGCGTGGCGACATTCAGATTCAGGGCGTCGGCAACCTGATGACGCAAATGGCCGGTTGCTGCCAGCCGTTGCCCGGCGACGCGATCGTCGGTTACATCACCCAGGGCCGTGGCGTGAGCATTCACCGTCAGGACTGCGCCTCGGTGCTGCAACTGTCGGGGCGCGAGCCAGAGCGGATCATTCAGGTCAGCTGGGGCCCGGTGCCGGTGCTCACCTACCCGGTGGACATCATCATCCGCGCCTACGATCGTTCCGGTCTGCTGCGTGACGTGTCGCAAGTGCTGCTCAA
This sequence comes from Pseudomonas sp. TWP3-2, assembly GCF_049897765.1. Lineage (NCBI taxonomy): Bacteria > Pseudomonadati > Pseudomonadota > Gammaproteobacteria > Pseudomonadales > Pseudomonadaceae > Pseudomonas > Pseudomonas sp. TWP3-2. The sequence goes on from NZ_JAFCWW010000003.1 coordinate 162,307, forward strand.
CGAGCGGATCAACGTGCTGGCGGTCAACACCCGCTCGAACAAGGAAGACAACACCGCGCTGATGTCGCTGACCATCGAGATTCCGGGTCTTGACGCACTGGGGCGGTTGCTGGGGCGGATTTCCCAGTTGCCGAACATCATCGAAACGCGGCGTAACCGCACCCCTTGAAGGCGCACCGAGCCTTTGTGGGAGCTGGCTTGCCAGCGATTGCATCACCTCGATTGTCCTGAAACACCGAGGTGGCCGCATCGCTGGCAAGCCAGCTCCCACAGGGTTTTGCAGAGTTAGATAAATGTATTCACTTGAAGACCTGTTGCACTTGATGAACCGGCTGCGTGACCCGCAGTTCGGTTGCCCGTGGGACATCAAGCAGACTTACGCGACCATCGTCCCGCACACCCTCGAAGAAGCCTACGAAGTCGCCGACGCCATCGAGCGCGGTGACTTCGATCACTTGCAGGGTGAGCTGGGCGATCTGCTGTTTCAGGTGGTTTATTACAGCCAGATCGCGAAAGAAGAAGGGCGCTTCGAATTCGCCGGGGTGATCGACAGCATCACCCGCAAGCTGATTCGTCGTCATCCGCACGTGTTTCCTACCGGCGATCTGTATGCGCCGCTGGACGTGCCGCGTTTGAGCGAAGAACAAGTCAAGCAGCGCTGGGAAGAGATCAAGGCCGAAGAGCGCGCCGAGAAATCTGCCGCGCCAGAACAACTGTCATTGCTCGACGATGTGCCTGCCACGTTGCCGGCGCTGTCGCGCTCGGCCAAGTTGCAGAAGCGCGCCGGGCAGGTCGGTTTCGATTGGCCGGACGCCTTGCCGGTGCTCGACAAGGTGCGTGAAGAGCTCGATGAAGTGCTCGAAGCCATGTCCGAAAACGACCCGGATGCGGTGGCCGACGAGATTGGCGACTTGCTGTTTTCCGTAGTCAATCTGGCGCGGCATCTGAAGGTCGATCCGGAAACCGCCTTACGCGCGGCCAACGGCAAATTCGAACGACGCTTCCGTTTTATCGAACAGGCATTGCGCGACACCCACCGTCCCATGGAAGATTGCACCCTCGAAGAGTTGGACGCCCTGTGGGGTGAAGCCAAACGTCAGGAAAAGAATGCGCCCAGCTGCGGTTGAGCCGTTGCCCAAGTGAGAAAGCCCCATGAGTATTTCCCTACGCGACCAGTTGCTCAAAGCAGGCCTGGTCAACCAGAAGCAGGCCAAACAGGTCAGCAAAGACAAGCAGAAGCAGCAACGTCTGGCGCACAAAGGTCAGGCCGAACTGGATGACTCGCAGCAGCGCGCTGCGCAGGAAGCGCAGGCCGAGAAGGTCAAGCGCGACCAGGAGCTGAACCGCCAGCAGCAAGAGAAGGTCGAGGCCAAGGCCCGTGCCGCGCAGGTCAAGCAATTGATCGAAGTCTCGCGTCTGCCGAAGCTGACGACTGAGGACTACTACAACTTCGTCGACGACAAGAAGGTCAAGCGCATCTCGGTCAACGCGCTGATGCGCAACAAGCTCAGCAGCGGCTGGCTGGCGATCGTGCATCACGCCGGTGGTTACGAGGTGATCCCGCGTGACGCGGCGCTGAAGATCCAGGAACGCGATCCGCAGCGTATCGTGCAGCTCAATGTGCAGACCGAAGAAGTCGCCGCTGAAGATGATCCGTACGCGGCCTATCAGATCCCTGACGATCTGATGTGGTAAGCATTTTGTGGCGAGGGAGCAAGCTCCCTCGCTATATCTAAGGTTGCCCGTAAACCTTGATTCAGGCGGATTTCAGATCTCGCTGTTGCTCCAACACTTCCAGTTCGGCCTTGTAGTTGTGGGCGTCGATTTCGTTATGGAACATCCCGACCAGCAAGTCCTGTTGATGCACATCCCAGATCCGTACGCCGGCGGCTACGCCTTCATGGGACATATGTGAATCGTCGCGTTCAGTTACTTTTACAGTCATCTGCTAGCTCCAATCTCTGTTATCTGCAGCAAGGCGTGTGCAGGACTCTTTTATAGAATTTGTTAGCCTGCTAAGTAAACTGCCGATTCGTGCAATGTATTGTTGCGAAATCAGCAACAGCGCTACAGCCCACGGAATGCGCGACATTCGGTCGCAGGGCGAAAAGTTTCATGACAGAACTTTCATCTCCAGAGCGACTGAGAACCCTGTGGGAGCTGGCTTGCCAGCGATAGCGGAGTGTCAGTCGACATGGATGTTTGCTGTGCCGACGTCATCGCTGGCAAGCCAGCTCCCACAGGGAAATACATTGTTTCAACAATTTCATGCAGACAAAAAAACGCCCCGAACCAGTCGGGGCGTTTTCATGTGCGGCTCAGCAGCGGGTAATTACTTACCAGCCCAACGCTTCAGGACCAGCGTGGCATTGGTGCCACCGAAACCGAAGCTGTTGCTCATCACGGTGTTGATGGTCGCGTCTTCGCGAGTCTTGGTCAGGATCGGCATGTCAGCCACTTCCGGGTCCAGCTCGTCGATGTTGGCGGAACCGGCAATGAAGTTGCCTTCCATCATCAGCATGCAGTAGATCGCTTCGTGAACGCCGGCAGCGCCCAGGGAGTGACCGGACAGGCTCTTGGTCGAGCTGATGGCCGGAGCCTTGTCGCCGAACACTTCACGCACACCTTTCATTTCCGCAACGTCACCGACCGGAGTCGAGGTGCCGTGGGTGTTCAGGTAGTCGATAGGGGTGTCGACGGTGGACATTGCCATCTGCATGCAGCGGATCGCGCCTTCGCCGCTTGGAGCAACCATGTCGTAGCCGTCGGAAGTCGCGCCGTAGCCAACGATTTCCGCGTAAATTTTTGCGCCACGGGCCAGAGCGTGTTCCAGCTCTTCAACCACGACCATGCCGCCACCGCCGGCAATGACGAAACCGTCACGGTCAGCATCGTAGGCGCGGGAGGCTTGTTCCGGGGTGTCGTTACGCTTGCTGGACAGAGCGCCCATCGCGTCGAACAGGAACGACTGGCTCCAATGCTCTTCTTCACCGCCACCGGCGAACACGATGTCCTGCTTGCCCATCTGGATCTGTTCCATGGCGGTACCGATGCAGTGAGCACTGGTGGCGCAGGCAGAAGCGATGGAGTAGTTCAGGCCTTTGATCTTGAACGGCGTGGCCAGGCAAGCGGAAACGGTGCTGCTCATGGTCCGCGTTACACGGTATGGGCCGACGCGCTTCACGCCTTTCTCGCGCAGAATATCCAGCGCTTCCATCTGGTTCAGCGTGGACGCACCACCGGAACCGGCGATCAGGCCGGTACGCGGGTTGGACACTTGCTCTTCGGTCAGACCGGAGTCAGTGATCGCGTCTTTCATGGCCAGGTAGGCGTAAGCCGCTGCGTGGCCGACGAAGCGAAAGATCTTGCGATCGATCAGTTCTTCGAGGGGAAGGTCAATGGAGCCGGAAACCTGGCTACGCAGACCCATTTCGGCATATTCCGGGTTGAACCGGATGCCAGGGCGGCTTGCACGCAGGTTAGCGGAGACGGTCTCTTTGTCATTGCCCAGGCAAGAAACGATACCCAGACCAGTGATAACGACGCGGCGCATGCGGATAACCCTTAGAAGTTTTCAGTGGAGGTGAACACGCCGACCCGGAGGCCTTCGGCGGTGTAGATTTCGCGACCGTCCACAGAGACCGAACCGTCGGCGATGGCCAGGTTCAGCTTGCCCTTGAGGACGCGCTTGATTTGAATGTTATAGGTGACTTTCTTCGCAGTCGGGAGAACCTGGCCGAAGAATTTCACTTCGCCCGAACCCAGTGCACGACCGCGGCCCGGCAGACCCTGCCAGCCGAGGAAGAAGCCGACCAGTTGCCACATGGCATCCAGACCGAGGCAGCCCGGCATCACCGGATCACCTTCGAAGTGGCAAGCGAAGAACCACAGGTCAGGGGTGATATCCAGCTCGGCGACCAATTCACCTTTGCCGTACTTGCCGCCTTCTTCGCTGATATGGGTGATGCGATCCACCATCAGCATATTCGGGGCGGGCAATTGCGCGTTACCTGGGCCGAACAGCTCACCGCGACTGCAGCGCAGCAGGTCTTCCCGAGTAAAGGCGTTTTGTTTGGTCATGCGAGCTCCTCAATAATCCCATGCGGCAGGTGGGGCAATCTTCCCGGCCGATCGACGCGTTGATGCCTCGTACCGGTAGCCTACTCATAGACTATTGCGTTGTGGTGAAAGTCACAGCACCAAGGACATGAATGTACACTTGTGCACTGAAATTTTTATTCAAGCCCCTTTTGAGGCTCGTTCGGGTGCCTAAGACTGCCGCACTTTCGCGTCTCACGCCAGTCGCAGATGGTCGAAAGGCCGTTACTACTGCACCCAACGCTGCAGAATTTGCTGCAGGTCATGGCGTTTGAACGGCTTGGCCAGATAATCGTTCATCCCCGCCGACAGACAGTTTTCCCGGTCGCCCTGCAAGGCATTGGCGGTCAGGGCGATGATCGGCACCTCGGCGCAGCCGGGCAGGCGGCGAATCTGTCGGGTCGCCTCGTAGCCGTCGATGATCGGCAAGCGGCAGTCCATCAAAATCGCCTCAAAACTTTCGCCGCCAGCACTGCGTACGGCTTGCGCGCCGTCAGTAGCGACGCTGACCGTAAAACCCAGACTGCGCAGCATGGCTTCGATTACGGTCTGATTAACCGGGTTGTCCTCCACCAGTAACACGTTGCGTCCTTCACCGTGCGCCTCGCCGTTGATCGCCCGTGGCGCAGCCAGCCTCGGTACGACTTGCTGAGTCAGCGCGAGGGGGATTTCCAGCGTAAACACTGAACCGCGACCTTCCTCACTCTGCGCGCGCAAGGTGCCACCCATGCGTTCGGCGAGCGTCCGCGCGATCGGCAAGCCCAGACCCGTGCCACCGTAACGCCGTGAGATCGAACTGTCGGCCTGCTGGAATGCATTGAACATCAGCTCCAGGCGTTCTGACGAGATGCCGATGCCGCTGTCGCGCACTGAACAGGTGAACCACAGCAACTCGTGATCCAGCGACTGCCACTGCGCCTCGATACTCACGCGACCTTGCTCGGTGAACTTCAACGCATTGCCGACCAGGTTGACCAGAATCTGCCGAATGCGCGTCGGATCGCCTTGCACCTGCAAGCTGCGCATGTCCTGCGGAATGCGCAGTTGCAAATCCAGACCACGTTGCGCGGCGCTGTGCTGGAACGACTGCGCGCAGGCACTGATCAAGTCCGCAAGATTGAAGGCAATGTGTTCCAGCTCCAGCTCCGAACGTTCTATGCGCGAGAAATCCAGAATGTCGTTGATCACCTTGAGCAAATGCTCGGTGGACTCGGAGGCCAGCGCCGCGTACTCGATCTGCTCCTCGGTCATATCAGTGGTTTCGAGCAATTGCAGCATGCCCAGTACGCCATTCATTGGCGTGCGCAGTTCATGGCTCATCATCGCCAGAAAGTCGGATTTGGCGCTGTTGGCCTTTTCCGCTTCTTCACGGGTCTGGATCAGTTGCGCCATCGCCTGATGCTGCTCGCGGCTGGCCTGTTCCAGCGCCTGCGCGAGGTTGTTGATGTGCTGCGACAGGGCGCCGAGTTCGGTGTCGTCGACAATCGGCAGCGGCGTTTTGTAATCGCCTTCCTGAATCGCCTTGACCGCATCGCCGATGTCGCGGATCGGCTGCGACAGACTGCCGGCCAGACGCCGTGCCACGACGAAGGTAAACAGCAGCGCAAACAACGCCAGAATCGCAGCCTTGAGCAGGATCTCCTTCTGCCGCTGGCTGAAGGCATCGTTGGACAGACCGACGATCACCCGCCCCAGATAGTCCTCAGTCGCCGCGCCACTGCTGGTCTTGCCGTCCTGGAAGAAATCATTGTGCAGGGCGATGCGTTGCAGACGCACCGGCGCCTGGAACACCTCGACCTGATGCGGGCGCGAATGCGTGTCCGCCGGTTGTTCGACGTACACCAGAATCCGGTTGGCGCTGTCCTGCACTTCAAGAAAGCGCACGTTCGGCGTGGCCAGCGTGGCTTTGAGCAGACTTTCCAGCACTTCATTGTTGCCGGAAATCACCCCGTACTCGGTGGCGGGGGCGAGCTGATTGGCGATGAGTTGACCGGTATGGTTCAGCTCCTGACGCAAATCCTGAATGCGCACGAAGGTGAAAAAACTGATTAGCAGCAAGGTCAGCAACAGCGCCGGGCCCAGACTGATCAGTTGGGTACGGGTGTTGATGTCCCAGCGACGACGGAAAATCATGGGCGGCGCTCTCCTTCGGCCAGCTCGGTGGCGACAGACACTTCATTCAGCGGTTCGATACCTAAGGAACGAGCCACCTGCGCATTACTCAAGACTTTAAAACGTGCGGGGTAGAGGGTTTTCGGCCAGGTCGCCGCAGGCTTGTCGAGCACTTCGTCGAGAATCGCCAGCCAGTCACTCTGGTCGCTGTAGGTGCTGGCCAGACTGCCGGCGCGCACGAACGAGGCGTTCGGCCCGATCAATGCCACCTGTCGCGAGTAGCTGCTCAGCAGCAGGTTTTTCGCGGTCTTCGGGTTGTACAGGTCGGGGTCGTCGAGGCCCAGTAGCACGTCGCTGTCTTTCAGCACGGCCTGCAACGGGCGGCTGTCGTGGGTGTTGTCCCAGCGCTGGCTGACGATTTGCAGATTCATGACTTGTGCCGCGACGTGCAGTTCCTTGAGCAGGAATTCGCTGTGTTGATCGAACAGCACGCCAATCCGCCGGGCCTGCGGCAGAATCCGCCGGATTAACTGCAACTGGCGGCTCAGCGGCGGATCGCTCCATAACAGACTCAAGTGCGGCGGTTGCAGCGCGCCGAAGCGTTGTTGCGCTTGCAAGCGGCTGATGCGCAGCACCAGCGTCGCCGGGCCGGCGGATTCTTGCAGGCGCCAGTCGAGGCTCGGCAAGTCGAGCAGAATCAGGCGCAGGCTGGCGGGTAATTTACCCGGCGCCGGCAGGCTCGCCAGCGGCTGGAAGCGCACGCTGTCGGTCGGACGCAGTTCGCTCAAGGCTTGCACGAAGGATTGCACGCCGGGGCTTTCCTCGGCGCCGGTCAACAGAATGTCGGCAGCCTGCACCGCCACACCATGCAGCCACGCGGCCAGGAACAGAAACAGGCCAGCCAGCCATTGGCCGACCGTCGGCACCTTCCGTGACATGGCGTTGCGCACCCTAGAACTCCAGCTCGGCGCTGAAGTACATCACCCGGCGTTGGTCATAATTGTTGTCAACGAAGGTGGTCGGCTCGTTATCGAGACGCTGTTGCAACACGCCGGCCAGTTGCAGTTGGGCTTTGCCGATGGCGATGCGCTTGGCGATGCGCGTGTCGACCCGCTCGAAGCGGTAGCCGTTGAGCGCATTGTCACCATAGTAGAAGAGGGCGCTGTTCCAGCCCTGTCCCCAGTCGCGCAGCCAACCGGCCGAGCCGCTGTTGCGCGCGGTGAATTGTTGATCGAGCGGATTGCTCGCCTCGGCGTCGACGAAAGCGTAGGTCAGGCGCAACCGGTCTTTCGCACTCAGGCGCCAGTCCAGTTGCGTTTCCGTGCCGCGAAAGCGCGAGCTGTTGGCGTTGCTGGCGATGTATTGATTGTTGCGCAGCGGCTCGCTGATCATCCCGGTGATTTCGTCGTAGAACAGCTTCACGTCCAGCGCCAGACCGAGTTCGGCGAAGTAGCCGTTGTAGCCCAGTTCGCGCGAGCGCATGTGTTCCTGATCGAGATCGCCGGGGCCACGGGTCTTGACGAAGTAGCGCGCCGAATTCTGCCCGTAGGCCGAAGGCCGCAGCTTGGTCACCTGATAGCTCCAGTTGACGTTGTTCTCGAACATGTCCGGCGAGCGGATCGCCTCCGAGTACACCGCGCGCAGGCTGTGACGCGGGTTGATCAGGTAGTTGACGGCAAAGCGTGGTGTCAGCGAACTGCCGATCAGTTGCGTGTCTTCGAACATCGCACCGCCCTGCACCAGCCAGTGTTCACTGGCGCGCCATTCGAGTTGGCCGAACGCGCGCCAAGTGGTGTCGTCCAGCGTGCCGTTGAAGTAGGTCTGGGAATCGGCCCGGTCGTAACGATAGTTCAGGCCGCTGACCAGTCGCAGGCTATCGGACAGGCTGAGGGTGTCTTGCAGCTCGAGGTCGTAACGCGACTCGCGGGCGCTCTGGTCGATGTCGCCGCACAAGGTCTGGCGGGCGCCGTTGCGCCATTGATTGAGCACCTGATTGGCCAGGCCCATTTGCTGCGGGGTTCCCGCCGGCGCGCCGGGGCCGGTGAACAACAGCATGTTGCGCGCCAGGCGCTCGGTGTAATTCGGGTTGAGCTGCCACAGTTCGGCCAGCTGCGGGCTGAACGACACTTCGGCATCACAGGCGCGCCAGGTCTGCTGGCGATCCCAATGCTGCGCCGAGCCCTGGATATACAGGCTGTGCTCCGGATTGATGTCGAGGTTCCAGCGCAGCGAGCCGGCGTAGTCCTTGGCGATCACGTCGGAATTGTTCCCGGCAGCAGTAATCCCCGAGAACACCGGTTTGTAGGTGTAGGGGCGTTGATTGCTGCCGTCCTTGGCGTTGAGTTGCCAGTCGATGCTCTGGTTGTCGCTAAGGGTCTGGCTGACGGCGAGGCTGAAGCGGTTCAAGCGGCGGCTGTCACGGTAATCGGCGCCAGAACTGTTGTAGTCGAAACCGTCGTCTTCCTGACCAGAAAGGGACAAGCGCAGATCGCCGCTGCTCCAGCCGACATTCTGGCTGGCGTAGAAGTCGTTGATGCCGCGTTGGCCGCGGGTGATTTTCAGCCGCGTGCCGTGGCTGTCCACCGGGTTGCGCGTAATGATGTTGACCACTGCCATCAGCGCATTGGCGCCGTAGCTGACGGTGTTCGGCCCGCGAAAGACTTCGATGCGTTCGATGTCTTCCATGGCCACCGGAATATCGCTCCAGTCCACCGTCGCCAGGCCTGCGCGATACACCGAGCGGCCGTCGATCAACACCTGCATGCGGCGTGCTTCGCTGGCGTTGGTCCCGTGATAATTGACCGCTGCCTGATTGCCGCTGATGTTGCCGACCATCATCCCCGGTACCAGCCGCAGCAGCTCGCTGATGTCGCGCGCGCCGCTGGCCGAGATCAGTTCGCTGTCGAGCACGGTCATGCTGCCCGGCACTTCCGCTGGCGACTGCTTGAGGCGCGTGGCGGTCAATACTTGCGGCAGGGCTTGGCTGTCTAGAAACAGGTCGTCCGCCAGCAATACCGGGCTGAACAGCAGCGCCAGCAGCAGTGGTGAGCGCGAAGGGAGAGGGCCAACAGACACGACACAGCCTTGATCGCAGAGAATTGGCGCGCATGGTAACCGAGCGCAGTGACTTTTCCAGTCACGATGCGGGCATTTTCCTAGGTTTTATTGGTCTTCTTCCTACAAGTGTCGGTAATTGTTGCCGGGGCTGTCCGATGCCGGGCCGCTCCGTATAATGCCGCCATCGCCACTGGTATGGATTAACGGATTACATATGACTGAACAGCGCCCGATTGCGGTCCTGGGAGGCGGAAGTTTTGGTACCGCCGTGGCCAATCTGCTGGCCGAGAACGGCCACCAAGTCCTGCAGTGGATGCGTGACCCCGAACAGGCCGAAGCCATCCGGGTCAATCGCGAAAACCCGCGTTACCTCAAGGGCATCAAGATTCTGCCCGGTGTGACTGCCGTCACCGACCTGCAAGCAACGCTCGACCCTTGCGATTTGTGCTTCGTCGCGCTGCCGTCGAGCGCGTTGCGCACGGTTCTGGCCGCTCACGCCGAGCGTCTGAGCGGCAAAATGCTGGTCAGTCTGACCAAAGGCATCGAGGCGCAGACCTTCAAACTGATGAGTCAGATCCTCGAAGAGATCGCCCCACAGGCGCGCATCGGCGTGCTGTCCGGGCCGAACCTTGCGCGGGAGATCGCCGAACACGCACTGACCGCCACCGTGGTCGCCAGCGAAGACGAAGAACTGTGCAAACAGGTGCAAGCCGCGCTGCATGGCCGGACTTTCCGTGTCTACGCCAGTGCCGACCGTTTCGGCGTGGAGTTGGGCGGGGCGCTGAAAAACGTCTACGCGATCATCGCCGGGATGGCCGTTGCGCTGGAGATGGGCGAGAACACCAAGAGCATGCTGATCACCCGCGCGCTGGCCGAGATGACCCGCTTTGCGGTGAATCAGGGCGCCAACCCGATGACCTTCCTCGGTCTGGCCGGCGTGGGAGATTTGATCGTCACTTGCTCGTCACCGAAGAGTCGCAACTACCAAGTCGGCTTCGCCCTCGGCCAAGGCCTGAGCCTCGACGAAGCGGTGTCGCGCCTTGGCGAAGTGGCCGAAGGCGTCAACACTTTGAAGGTGCTCAAGGCCAAATCCCAGGAGGCGGGCGTGTACATGCCGCTGGTCGCCGGGCTGCACGCGATTCTGTTTGAAGGGCGCACGCTGGAGCAGGTGATAGGTCTGTTGATGCGCGCCGAGCCGAAAACCGACGTCGACTTTATTTCCACCAGCGGTTTCAACTGATTGCTGTTAATTGACAGGCAGGGGAACGAGATATGAACGATCCGAAAACCGAAGCCAAGTACGAATCCATTCTCCTGCGGGTGATGTGGATGATCATCTACCTGCTGGTCTGGCAAGTAGCGCAATTCGTCCTCGGCGGCGTGGTGCTGGTGCAGCTTATCTATCGCCTGATCTATGGCGCGCCGAACGCTGGCCTGATGAATTTTGGCGACAGCCTCAGCCAGTTCCTCGCGCAGATCGGTCGCTTCGGCACTTTCCACAGCGACCAGAAGCCTTGGCCGTTCGCCGACTGGCCGACGCCGCGTACTCCGGAAGGCGAAGCGCCACACGCGGTGCCGCCGACAGCACATCCGGTACGTGATGAGGAGCCCAAGCTATGAAACTCTGGGTGTTGCGTCATGGTGAGGCCGTGGCTTACGGCTCTTGCCCGGACTCCGAGCGCGAGCTGACCGCGCTGGGTCGCGAAGAAGCGCTGCGTAGCGCCGCGCAATTGATCGGGCAGCCGATCACCGCGATCTACGCCAGCCCGTATTTGCGTGCCCAGCAGACCGCGCAAGTGGTGCGTGAAGCGCTGGGTTTCGAGCCGGAGATCCGCACGGTCGAATGGCTGACGCCGGAAATCGATCCGGACCGGGTCGCCGAACAACTGGTCTCAGTGAGCAATGTGCTGCTGGTCAGCCATAACCCGCTGGTGGGTCATCTGCTGAGCTATCTGCAACACGGCGCCGGATATCCGCCGGAGAAGGTCGGCACTGCTGGCCTGGCGGAGCTTGAGCACAGTGAACTGCTGATCGGCTCGATGACCCTCAACAGCCTGAAGCATCCGTAGATCTTGTTTCCGTTCGTAAAATAGTCAACCAAGCACTTGCTTGGTTGACTACGCTTGCTCCAGACCAAAAAAACAGGAGCGAGTCGCATGTCTGCCGCCTTCCGTTTACCGCTGGACGTGTTTTACGAACGCGAGGCCCGGCACCCGCGCCAGCGCTTCATGGTGCAGCCTACCGGTGGCGGGCAGGTCGAAACCCTGAGCTGGGCCGACGTCGGTCATCAAGCCCGCTGCGCCGCACACTGGTTGCGCGCCCGCGAACTGCCGCAAGGCAGCCACATCGCCCTGATCTCGAAAAACTGTGCGCACTGGATCATCGCCGACCTGGCGATCTGGATGGCCGGGCATGTCTCGGTGCCGCTGTATCCGAACCTCACCGCCGACTCGGTGAATCAGGTGCTCACGCACTCGGAAAGCGTGCTGGCGTTTATCGGCAAACTCGATGACTGGTCGGGCATGGCGGTCGGCATGCCGGCGAATCTGCCGACCATCAGCCTGCCGCTGCATCCGCCGGGCACTTTCGATTTCAGCTGGGACGACCTGCAACGCAGCTCGCCGATCCAGGACGATCCGCGCCCCGCGGCCGAGCAACTGGCGACCATCATCTACACCTCCGGCACCACCGGTCTGCCCAAAGGCGTGATGCACAGCTTCGCCAACCTCGGCTTCGCCACCACTCATGGCACGCAGTTATTCGGCCTCAACGAAAACGATCGGCTGCTTTCCTATCTGCCGCTGTGCCACGTAGCCGAACGCATGTTTGTCGAGATGGCCTCGATCTATACCGGGCAGACCGTGTTCTTTGCCGAGAGCCTGGATACCTTCATGACCGATCTGCAGCGGGCACGGCCTACGGCAATGTTTGGCGTGCCACGGATCTGGACCAAATTCCAGATGGGCGTGTACGGCAAGATCCCGGCCAAACGCCTGGATTTCCTGCTCGGCCTGCCATTCATTGGCAAACGCGTCGGGCACAAAGTGCTGGCGGGTTTGGGGCTGGATGCGTTGCGCGTGGCGCTGTCCGGCGCCGCGCCGGTGCCGCAGGCGTTGCTCGCCTGGTATCAGAAACTCGGGCTGGATGTACTCGAGGTCTACGGCATGACCGAGGGCTGCGGTTACTCGCACATCTGCCTGCCGGGCGAATACAAACAGGGCTGGATCGGCAAGCCGTGCCCGCAAGTCGAGGTGCGCATTGATCAGTCCGGCGAAGTGCAGGTGCGCAGTCAGGCGAACATGCTGGGCTATTTCAAGGAACCGCAGAAAACCGCCGAAACCCTGACCGAGGATGGTTTCCTGCGCACCGGTGACAAGGGCGAGCAAGACGCCGAAGGGCGCTTGCGTCTGACGGGTCGCCTCAAGGAAATCTTCAAGACCAGCAAAGGCAAATACGTCGCCCCTGCACCGATTGAAAATCGTCTGGCGGTGCACACGCGGATCGAACAGGTGTGTGTGGTCGGCGATGGCTTGAGTGCGCCACTGGGGCTGTGCGTATTGTCGGTGGCCGGCCGTGACGAGGCGCGCGCCAGTCTGCATTCGAGCCTGGAAAAACTGCTGGAGGAGGTCAACGCCGCGCTCGACAAGCATGAGCGCCTGCGCCGGTTGGTGGTGGTCAAGGACAGTTGGGCGGTGGAAAACGGTTTTCTCACGCCGACCCTGAAAATCAAACGCAACGTCATCGAATCCACTTACGGCGCACGCTTCGAAGAATGGAGCGAGCGCAGCGAGGCGGTGCTGTGGCAGGATTGAGCGACGATTAAAACAACAAAGGAAGTCTGCGATGAGCCTGTGGCGCACCACTCCGAACATCGAGCAGTTGAACGCAATCCAGAAAAACACCATCGGCGAAGTGCTGGATATCCGCTTCGAGTCCTTCGACGATGAGTCTCTGAGCGCGAGCATGGTGATCGACCATCGCACCCATCAGCCTTACGGCTTGCTGCATGGTGGCGCGTCGGTGGTACTGGCGGAAACCGTGGGTTCGATGGCCAGCTATTTGTGCATCGACGCCAGCAAGTTTTATTGCGTAGGCCTGGAGATCAACGCCAACCATTTGCGCGGTCTGCGCAGCGGGCGGGTGACGGCGGTGGCCAAGGCGATTCATATCGGGCGTACCACACATGTCTGGGATATTCGGCTGACCAGTGATGAGGGCAAGGCGAGTTGTGTGTCGCGACTGACCATGGCGGTGGTGCCTTTGGGGGAGAATCCGCCGGTGCGTTGAGCTCCGGCCTTCATAGTTCTGACCTGACTGTCATCATTCCTGGCAGTTACGGTCATTGCTGTCGTAAGCGGTCTTACGGACAATCAACCCCTGTCCCCCGCCCATGGATTCACCCGCATGTCGCAACCGATCTTTTTCGCCCACGCCAACGGTTTCCCTTCGGGTACCTACGGCAAGCTGTTTGCCGCGCTGGCGCCGGAGTTCCGTGTGACGCATCTGGAGCAGCATGCCCACGACCCGCGTTTCCCGGCGGGCGACAATTGGTACAACCTGGTCGACGAACTGATCCATCACCTGCGACAGCAAGACGAGCCGGTGTGGGGCGTCGGCCATTCGTTTGGCGGGATGCTGCATCTGCACGCGGCGCTGCGTTGCCCTGAGTTGTATCGCGGCGTGGTCATGCTCGATTCGCCAGTGCTGACCCGCACCGATCAATGGGTAATTCGCGCCGCCAAGCGTTTTGGTTTCATCGACAAGCTGACTCCGGCCGGGCGCACGCTGGGTCGGCGCGAAGAGTTTGCCGATCTGGACAGTGCGCGTGGCTACTTCGCCGGCAAAACCCTGTTCCGCAGCTTCGACCCGGAATGCTTCGACGCTTACCTGCAACACGGTCTGCACCGGGTCGGCGACAAGCTGCGTCTGCGCTTCGATCCGGCCACCGAGATCAGCATCTATCGCGGCGTGCCCCACACCAGCCCTGCGCATACCCGGCAATTGCAGGTGCCGCTGGCGATGGTGCGCGGGCTCAAGAGCCAAGTGGTGATGCGTCATCACACGCGCTTTGTCGCGCGTCTGCCACAAGGCGAAGCGCTGAGCATGCCTGGCGGGCACATGTTTCCGCTTGAGCGTCCACAAGACACGGCGCTGCTGCTGAAAAACCTGTTCACCCGCTGGGAAAATCGCCAGCACAAGGATTGCGCATGAGCCATGCCGTCGAAGAAGTCCGCCTCAGCCTGCCGCATATCGAACTGGCGGCCCATCTGTTCGGGCCGGAAGGCGGTTTGCCGGTGATTGCTTTGCATGGCTGGCTGGACAACGCCAATAGCTTCGCGCGGCTGGCACCGAAGCTCAAAGGCTTGCGCATTGTTGCGCTGGACATGGCCGGACACGGGCATTCCGGGCATCGTCCGAACGGCGCCGGGTATGCGCTGTGGGACTACGCGCATGATGTGCTGCAAGTTGCCGAACAACTCGGCTGGAAGCGTTTCGCTCTGCTCGGGCATTCGATGGGCGCGATCGTTTCGCTGGTGCTGGCGGGATCGTTGCCGGAAAAGATCACGCATTTGGCGTTGATCGACGGCGTGATTCCTCCTACCGACAAAGGTGAAAACGCCGCCGAGCGCATGGGCATGGCCCTACAGGCGCAACTCGATCTGCGCGAGAAACGCAAACCGGTTTACAGCACCCTTGATCGCGCCATCGAAGCACGCATGAAAGGCTTGGTCGCGGTCAGTCGTGAAGCCGCCGAACTGCTGGCGCAACGCGGGCTGATGCCGGTGCCCGGCGGTTACACCTGGCGCACCGACAATCGCCTGACCCTGCCTTCGCCGCTGCGTCTGACCCAGGAACAGGCGATGGCCTTCGTCCAGCGCATCACATGTCCTACGCAATTGGTGGTAGCGGCCGACGGCATGCTGGCCAAACATCCTGAGTTGCTGGAGCGTCTACCCTTCAGCTGTGAACAGCTGCCGGGCGGGCACCATTTGCACCTGAACGATGAGGCCGGTGCCGACCTTGTCGCAGACTGTTTCAATCGCTTCTTCGCCATTCCTTGACTTGCACCGGGCAACTGTCGAGGCTGGGCGGGTTGAAATGGGAGACAAACAAGATGGATTTCTACACCGCTGCGACCCCGAATAGCCCAAGAGGCGCCCAGGCCATGCCTGTCCGATGAGCCTGCCCAAGCGTTGCCTCAGTCTGCTGGCGCTGTGTTTTTTCAGTCCCTTGTCATCTGCCGCCGACGTGCCGGGCAGTCAGGATCTGCCGATCGTGCCGCGTCTGGCCGATGCGCAGATCGTCGACTATCGCCCTCCGGTGGAGCTGGAGCGAATCTATCCGCTGGGTTCGATCCGCAAGATCAGCGGCCAATTACGCTTCGACGGTCAAATCACCGCCCGTGGGCAAACCACCTCGGTGACTTACGAACTGCCGCCGGAACACTCCGCGACCCAAGCCTTCACCGCTGCGCGCGAATCCCTGCAAAAACAGGACGCCGAGTTGCTGTTCTGGTGCCAGGCGCGCGATTGCGGCGAAAGCAGCCTGTGGGCCAATGAAGTGTTCGGTAACGCCAAGCTGTACGGCTCCGATGAACAACAAGCCTATCTGCTGCTGAGACTGGCAGAACCGCGCGACAACACGCTGGTGGCGCTGTACAGCATCACGCGCGGCAATCGCAAAGCCTATCTGCATGTCGAACAATTCGAGGCTGCTGCGCCGCTCGGCGACTTGCTGCCGACCTCCGCGACTTTGCTTCGACAACTGAAAAGCACCGGTGAACTCGACTTGCCGAAACTCGTCAGCGAACCGGATGACACCTGGCTGCGTTTGCTCTCGCGGGGTCTGAACCTCGACACCACGTTGCGCGTGAGCGTCTCCGGGCCGAAGGCCGAGACCTGGCGTCAGGCATTGATCGGGCAGGGCGTACGCGCCGCACGCATGGAAGCGGGCAGCGTCGATGGCGCCGGTCTGCGTATCGATCTGTTGCGCTAGGCGTCTGGGACGGGCACGCTTGGCCTGTTCGCCTACTCTTCGCTGACTGACTTCTTCGAGAACCTGCATGCTCAATAATGATCGGCTGTTGGTGCAAATCCTCCTGCTGGTGCTGTTCGGCGCCAGCCTGTGGGTGATGGCGCCGTTCTGGTCGGCGCTGTTCTGGGGCGCCGTGCTGGCGTTCGCCAGTTGGCCGCTGATGCGCCTGCTGACCCGCTTGCTCAATGGCCGTGAGTCGCTGGCGGCGCTGGTGCTGACGCTCGGCTGGATGTTGCTGGTGGCGGGGCCGTTGGTGTGGCTGGGTTTCAACCTGGCCGATCACGTGCGCGATGCCACGGCGTTGATCAAGGACGTGCAGGTCGACGGTCTGCCGGCGGCGCCCGACTGGCTTGGCAGCGTGCCACTGGTGGGCGAACGACTGGTGGCAATCTGGAACAGCATCGATCAGCAGGGTGCGGCGATGATGGTCGCGATCAAGCCTTATCTGGGGCAGGTCGGTAACTGGTTGCTGGCGCGCAGTGCGCAGATCGGCGGCGGGATTCTCGAACTGACGTTGAGCATTGTCTTCGTATTCTTTTTCTATCGCGACGGGCCGCGGCTGGCGGCGTTTGTTCATGGCTTGCTGCAGCGACTGATCGGCGACCGCGCCGGATATTACATCGATCTGGTTGCCGGCACCGTGCAGCGGGTGGTCAACGGGGTGATTGGTACGGCGGCGGCGCAGGCAGTTCTGGCGCTGATCGGCTTCTTTATTGCCGGGGTGCCGGGGGCGCTGGTGTTGGGGATCGTGACCTTTCTGCTGAGTCTGATTCCGATGGGGCCGCCGTTGGTGTGGATTCCGGCTACGGCGTGGCTCGCCTGGAAGGGTGATTATGGGATGGCGATTTTTCTCGGGATCTGGGGGACGTTCATCATCAGTGGCGTGGACAATGTGCTCAAGCCGTATCTGATCAGCCGTGGCGGGAATTTGCCGTTGGTGATTGTCTTGCTTGGGGTGTTTGGCGGGCTGATTGCGTTTGGGTTTATCGGGTTGTTTATCGGGCCTACGCTTTTGGCGGTTGCTTATAGTTTGTTGACGGATTGGAGTAAGAGTCAGGCTCGGATTGAACGCTGATTGAGAACATATCCGTTTTTGGGGTGATGGCCTCTTATGGTTTCGCCCTGACGGTCGACTCCCTTTGGCAGACGCCCCAAAGGAAGCAAAGGTCTTTACCCTGACGTTCGGCCCGCTCGCTGGGGCTCGGGGTTCCTTCCTTCCGGGTTTCATCCGGGGGCATCGCCTCCGGTTTGCTGCGCTGCACCTCCTCTCGATGTGTTCGACTTCGTCGAACGGCGCTTCGCGCCAACCCCGGATGAACCCCTCCACTCAGCCTGCCGACGGGCGCTTGAGATCAAAAGCGGTACTCGAGCTAACGCTCATCGTGTTGAGTGGTGGCGAGGCAACATCTGGAGCGGATTGGGTGGCTTTTGAAAATTCGAATTCACCTCGGTATCCCACGTCGGCGTATTTTTCGTCGGCACCTCGGTCAGTCCCCTCTACCTCTGGGAGAGGGCTAGGGTGAGGGCAGCTTTGATTGGCACACTAAAAATCGAAAGCAACCAACTCACCCAGCAGCTTTAATCGCTCCGAAAAGTCGAACCCGGGAGCGATCCTCCCATCACCTCAAGTCGCCACATTCAAATACTTGCCCAACGGCGCCGCATTATCCAGTGAGTACTGCTTGCTCAAATTCGCGATCATGCGGTTCAACGCTTCAGCGGTGGTCTGAGCACTGGCAGTCTGGTCCTCCGCCGGACGCTCGCGCCCAGCCTGTAACGCAGCTTCCAGCTCATCACTGCTCACGCCGCCACTGCTGTCGCTGTCCAGCACTTTCAGCAACGCCGCGCCGTCGTCGTTGCTGGTCGATGAGGTGCTGTCGCTGGTCTGCAACGCGCTGTTCAATTCAGCGGCGGTTATGCTGCCGTCACCGTCGGCGTCCAGTGCGCTGATCAGGGCGTCGGCGAGGTCGGTGTTGGGTGGCTGATTGGCGGGTGGCGGCGGTGGTGGTGCTATTGCGGCCATTTCTTCGGAGCTGAGGCTGCCGCTGGTGTCGCTGTCCAGATCGCCGAATTGTTGGCTCAGGTTGACCAGCAAGCCGTCGTCGGATTTCTGCGACAACGCGCTGCTCAGTTCATCCTGATCCACCGCGCCGTCGCCATTGCTGTCGAGCTTAGTGAACAGTTCTTTTTGCAGTTGCTGGCTGCGGGCGTTTTGCGTGGCGGTGTTGGTGTTGGTGTTGGTGTTGCTATAGCTCGTGTAGTTGCTGACGCTACCGATCATCGGGCTCACTCCTTGGGCTGAAAAACCGGTGGGCGTACCGGCTTATGCAGCCTCAAGGGGCGAGTTGTCTTGGGTATGTAGAGTTTGTACCGGACGGTACACAGTCAGGCTGGAAGGCGCGGCAGGATTATCACGGCAGTCAGGCCACCGCCGGGGGTTTCTTCCAGGTTGAGTTGTCCGCCCAAGCGCAGCGCTGCCTCACGGGCGATGGTCATGCCCAGACCGACGCCGCCGGAGTTGCGATTGCGCGAACCTTCCAGCCGATAGAACGGCTCGAACACGGCTTCGCGTTTGTCCGCCGCGATGCCCGGGCCATGATCAACTACGCGAATCAGCAATTGCTCGCGCTGATCCTGCAACTCGATGCGCACTTGTCCCGCATATCGCAAAGCGTTGTCGAGCAGGTTGTTGAGGCATGAGCGTAAAGCCATTGGCTGTACCGGCAGCGGTGCGCAGTGACCGCTGACCTGCGCGTCAGCGCCCTGATCCTGAGCGTTTTCGCACAGCGATTCGACCAGCGCCTGCACGTCCATCAGTTGCAAGGCTTCGCTGGTGCGCTGTTCGTGCAGGTAGGTGAGGGTGGCGTCGAGCATGCTGATCATGTCGTCCAGATCCTGACGCATCTGGCCTTGCAGCTTGTCGTCGCTGATGTTTTCCAGGCGCAGTTTCAGTCGCGACAGCGGTGTGCGCAGGTCGTGGGACACGGCGCCGAGCATGCGGGCGCGGGCCTGCACTTGTTCGCGAATGCGCTGTTGCATCAGGTTGAAGGTGTGCGCCGCTTGCCGCGCCTCACGAGGGCCGGACTCGTCCAGCGGCGGGCTGTCGAGATCTTCGCTGAGTCGTTCGGCGGCGTCGCTCAGGCGCTGGATGGGCCGGGTCAGCAGTTTGGCGCCGTACCACGCGGCGATGATCAGCGAAACGAACTGGAATGTAAGAGGCACCAATGGTCCGCCGAACCAGGGTCGCGGCGGTCGCTGAGCGAAACGCGGATCCTGCGGCGCCGGTTGCCCTTCGTGCATTTGGGAAAATGGCGGCGGGGGCGGAGGTGGCGGACCGTAGAGGCGAAACCACGCAAAAGCCAGCAAGTGCGCGAGGACGATCGCAATGAACAGCATGCCAAACAGGCGGCCGAACAGCGTGTCGAAGCGCGCTCGCATCAGCCGATGTCTCGCGCGTCGAACAGATAACCTTCACCGCGCACGGTTTTGATCAACTGCGGGGCTTTCGGGTCGTCGCCGAGTTTCTGGCGCAGACGCGATACCAGCAGGTCGATGCTGCGGTCGAAGGCTTCGATCGAGCGGCCACGGGCGGCGTCGAGCAACTGTTCGCGGCTGAGCACCCGGCGCGGGCGTTCGATGAACACCCAGAGCAGGCGGAATTCGGCATTGGACAGTGGCACCACCAGCCCATCGTCAGCTATCAATTGGCGCAACACGCTGTTCAGCCGCCAGTTGTCGAAGCGAATGTTCGCGCGCTGTTCGGAACGGTCGTCGCGCACCCGACGCAGAATGGTCTGAATCCGCGCCACCAGTTCGCGTGGCTCGAACGGTTTGGCCATGTAGTCATCGGCGCCCAGTTCGAGGCCAATGATGCGGTCGGTGGGTTCGCAACGAGCGGTGAGCATCAGTATCGGAATGTCGGATTCGGCACGCAGCCAACGGCACAGCGACAGACCGTCTTCGCCGGGCAACATCAAGTCGAGCACCACCACGTCGAAATGTTCAGCTTGCATGGCCTGACGCATGGCAGTGCCATCGGTGACGCCGCTGGCGTGGATGTTGAAGCGCGCCAGGTAGTCGATCATCAGTTCGCGGATCGGCACATCATCGTCGACGATCAGCGCACGAATGCTCCAGCGCTTGTCGTCTTTTTGCTCATCGTTCACGGTGGCTTGAGTGTTGTGCATGAGGCTCTTGATCTGCCAGTAGGCCGCCAACCACAAAGATAGGCTGCGAGGTTGTGGTTTCAGCATAGGCGTCCGGCCGTGAGGCGGGAAGGGCTGCTGTAAGTGCATGTTGCGGCTGGCGAGGCTAGCGCGGGGGCGTATTGCCGGCGTGTCGTCTGTGTATCAGGCTCGACACAATAACGCCGAACGCTATGCTGATCACGGCGCAAGCGATGAATTACCGATCATCGGGTGCCGCGCAGCCGCGGGTTCCGCTACAATGCGCGCCGATTTCGTCCTGCCTGAGAGCCCCTCCATGTCCGTCTGCCAGACTCCTATCATCGTCGCCCTGGATTTCCCCACCCGTGACGCCGCACTGAAGCTGGCCGACCAGTTGGACCCGAAGCTGTGCCGGGTCAAAGTGGGCAAGGAACTGTTCACCAGTTGTGCCGCAGAAATCGTCGGCACCCTGCGCGACAAGGGTTTTGAGGTGTTCCTCGACCTGAAATTCCACGACATTCCCAACACCACCGCAATGGCGGTCAAGGCTGCTGCGGAAATGGGCGTGTGGATGGTCAACGTGCACTGCTCCGGCGGCCTGCGCATGATGTCGGCCTGCCGCGAAGTGCTCGACAAGCGCACTGGCCCGCAGCCGTTGCTGATCGGCGTGACCGTGCTGACCAGCATGGAACGCGAAGATCTGGCCGGGATCGGTCTGGACATCGAGCCGCAGGAACAAGTGCTGCGTCTGGCGGCACTGGCTCAGAAGGCCGGGATGGACGGTCTGGTGTGTTCGGCGATGGAAGCTCAAGCGCTGAAAACCGCACATCCGTCGCTGCAACTGGTGACCCCGGGGATTCGTCCGGCGGGCAGTGCGCAGGACGACCAGCGCCGTATTCTGACCCCGCGCCAGGCGCTGGATGCCGGCTCTGATTATCTGGTGATTGGCCGTCCGATCAGCCAGGCGGCTGATCCGGCCAAGGCGTTGGCTGCGGTGGTTGCCGAAATCGCCTAAGCGCTCGCACCGGATGCAAACACGGGAGCCAATTGGCTCCCGTGTTTTTGATCTGCGCGAAACTGTCGGTTAAACCTTCAACACCAACTTGCCAAAGTTCTCACCGCTGAACAATTTCATCAGCGTCTCCGGGAACGTCTCCAGTCCGTCGACGATATCCTCTTTGCTCTTGAGCTGCCCCTTGGCCATCCACCCGGCCATTTCCTGCCCGGCGGCGGCGAATTGTGCGGCGTAGTCCATTACCACAAAGCCTTCCATGCGTGCCCGGTTGACCAGCAATGACAGGTAATTGGCCGGACCTTTCACCGCTTCTTTATTGTTGTACTGGCTGATCGCACCGCAGATCACCACGCGCGCTTTCAGGTTCAGTCGGCTGAGCACGGCGTCGAGGATGTCGCCGCCGACGTTGTCGAAATACACGTCCACGCCTTTCGGGCATTCGCGTTTGAGGCCGGCCACCACGTCCTCGCTCTTGTAATCGATGGCGCCGTCGAAACCCAGTTCGTCGA
The DNA here is from genome assembly GCF_049897765.1 of Pseudomonas sp. TWP3-2. Classification (NCBI taxonomy): domain Bacteria; kingdom Pseudomonadati; phylum Pseudomonadota; class Gammaproteobacteria; order Pseudomonadales; family Pseudomonadaceae; genus Pseudomonas; species Pseudomonas sp. TWP3-2. The sequence continues at coordinate 184,299 of NZ_JAFCWW010000003.1, forward strand.
TGAGGAATTTGCACTTGTCCGCACCGCCAGCGATGCCGACCACGCGGCAGCCCTTGAGCTTGGCAATCTGCCCGGCAATGCTGCCGACCGCACCGGCGGCGCCGGACAGCACCACGGTGTCACCTTCTTTCGGTGCGCCAACATCCAGCAGAGCAAAGTAGGCGGTCATACCGGTCATGCCCAGTGCGGATAAATAGCGCGGTAGCGGCGCCAGTTTCGGATCGACCTTGTAGAAGCCTCTAGGCTCGCCAAGGAAATAATCCTGCACGCCCAAGGCACCGTTGACGTAGTCCCCGACGGCGAAGCCCGGATTGTTCGAAGCGACGACTTTGCCTACGCCCAAGGCGCGCATGACTTCACCGAGACCGACCGGCGGGATGTAGGACTTGCCCTCGTTCATCCAGCCGCGCATGGCCGGGTCGACGGACAGGTATTCGTTCTTGACCAGAATCTGCCCCGCCGCCGGCTCGCCGACCGGGACTTCCTGATAAGTAAAAGTCTCACGGGTCGCAGGACCCACCGGGCGTTTGGCTAGCAGGAACTGGCGATTGGTCTGGTTAGTCATGACAGGCACTCAAACTGAATGAAGTCTTGTTGATAGACCCTCGCCGGCAATGACGCAAGGTTGGCTGACGCGGCGAATGCAGTCTGATCCAGTGCAGTGATAGTGGCGGGCGGGTATTCATCACTGCGATTCATGAGCGCATACACAGCGTTTGGATAGTGCTGCCGCCGCCCAAGTCGCTGTGGCTATGCTGCCACTGAATCAATCCGCGCATTCGAGGGCAGCACAATGAGCATGACGTTTTCCGGCCAGGTTGTCGTAGTCACGGGCGCCGCCAACGGCATCGGCCGCGCAACCGCTCAGGCGTTTGCCGCCGAAGGCTTGAAAGTGGTGGTGGCCGATCTGGATGCTGCCGGGGGCGAAGGCACGGTAGCGCTGATTCGTACGGCCGGTGGCGAAGCGACCTTCGTGCGCTGCAACGTTACTGTCGAAAGCGAAGTGAAAAATCTGATGGACGAGGTGATCAATACCTACGGTCGCCTCGACTACGCGTTCAATAACGCCGGCATCGAAATCGAGAAGGGCAAGCTTGCCGACGGCTCGATCGACGAGTTCGACGCGATCATCGGCGTCAACGTCAAAGGCGTCTGGCTGTGCATGAAGTACCAATTGCCCTTGCTGCTGGCGCAGGGCGGCGGGGCGATTGTCAACACTGCTTCGGTGGCCGGGTTGGGCGCCGCGCCGAAGATGAGCATCTATGCAGCGTCCAAACACGCGGTGATCGGTCTGACCAAGTCCGCCGCCATTGAGTACGCCAAGAAGAAAATTCGTGTCAACGCCGTGTGCCCGGCAGTGATCGACACCGACATGTTCCGTCGCGCGTATGAAGCCGACCCGAAGAAAGGCGAGTTTGCCAGCGCCATGCACCCGGTCGGGCGCATCGGTACGGTCGAGGAAATCGCCAGCGCGGTGCTGTATTTGTGCAGCGATGGCGCGGCGTTCACCACCGGCCATTCGCTGGCGGTGGACGGGGGCGTTACCGCGTTCTGAAACGCTGGTCGACATCGCAGGAAAAAACCCGCACGCATGCATGCGGGTTTTTTGTGGGCGCGTGTTTAGTTCCCGGGTCAAACATACACAATGTGTATCAAGCAGTTAATGCAGGACGTTTTGACGGCTTTGTCGCACAGCCTGATCGACGCGGCTGTGATTTACTGCCGCCAGCAAAACGGACAGGAGTTTGCGTGCTCATGGAATTGAGAATTGACCGACAGGCAATGGTGCCGGTTGTGCAGCAGATTGTTGATGGATTGACCGACTGGATCACCCAGGATCAGGTACCGCCCGCCACCCGACTGCCGTCCGTGAGGCAAATCGCGCGATGCAATTTGCTCAGCCAGTCGTGTGTTCTGGAAGCCTGCGAACGTCTGGTGGCGCAGGGGCTGCTGGCTTCGCGTCAGGGGGCGGGTTTCATGGTGGCAGCCGCGTTGCCGGTATGTTGCAAAGCGCTTGGAGCCTGCGGGGGCGACGCGGAGTCGCACTGGCGCGTTGCAGGTGTCGAACGAGCCAGTGGTTTGACGCTCGGCAGTGGTGTTCTGCCGCAAAGCTGGCGCGAACCGGATGATCTCAGCTACGCGATTCGCGAGGTGGCCCGCACCGACATGGCCAGCCTGTTCAGCTACGGCACGCCACTGGGATTGCCGGCGTTGCGTGAGCAGATCATCAAGCGCCTCAAACTGCTCGGGATCGAAGCGGGCGAGGATCAGGTGCTGACCACCGCCGGGGCCAGTCACGGCCTGGATCTGATTGTGCGCACGCTGTTCAAGGCCGGCGATTGTGTGGTCGTCGAAACACCGGGTTACGCGCCGCTGTTCGATCTGTTGCGCCTGCACGGTGTGCGCATGCTAGAAGTGCGCCGTACGCCGAGCGGCCCGGACACCGAGGCGCTCGAGGCATTGCTGGGGCAGTTCCGGCCCAAAGCGCTGTTCATCAACAGTCATCATCACAATCCCACGGGCAGTTGCCTGCTGCCGGTTGTCGCCCAGCGGATTTTGCAATTGAGTAAAACCTACGATCTGCAGTTGATCGAGGACGATGTCTACGCGGATTTGCACAACGGCAGCGGTACGCGTCTGGCTGCTCTGGATGACGATGAGCGAGTGATTTACGTCGGGAGTTTTTCCAAGACGCTGAGCAGCTCGTTACGTGCCGGTTATGTCGTGGCCGGGAGCGCGCTGATCGCGCGGCTGGCGCGGGTCAAAATGATTACTTGCGTGGGGACTTCGCGGTTTAGTGAGGCAGTTCTGGCCAGTCTGTTGGCCAGTGGCGCCTATCGCAAACTGGTGCAGCGTCAACGCCAGCGGCTGAATGTCGACCGTGCGGCGGCTTTGCAGATACTGGAGGACGCGGAATGGGAGGTGTTCGGCAAGCCAACCAGTGGCCTGTTTATCTGGGCGCGTTCGCCACTGGCCGACGATGCGCGGGTGCGCAGTCAGGCGCAGCGCTACGGAGTGCAGTTGTCCCACGCCACGGCGTTCAGCCCCAGCGGTGAAACCTCTGACTGGCAGCGCATCAACGTGGCATATGCCTGTGATTCACGCGCACGGCAGTTTTTTCGCAGCACCGCTGTGGATCGACCTCAAGCGTTCTGAAAACGACGCGGGCGTAGCTTTTTGCCATTATTCCGACGCCAGAGCCTTGTGCTGCCGGGTGGCCGTTGCGAATCTTCGGCTACAGACAATGGCAGGGGGCTACGCGCAATGATTTCGGCCGTGCAAGGACGTTTTGCCAACCTCGGTATGGCGAAAAAACTGGGTGTCGGGTTTGTCCTGGTGTTGCTGCTGACCGCGCTGGTGGCGGCCATCGGTGTCTGGTCCCTGCAAACCGTCAGCCAGCGGTTTGACGGCCTCAAGCAGATGTCGACGCTCAACAGCGACTTGCTCAAGGTGCGGTTGCTCGAGCAGGACTACGCCTTGCACGGCAACCCGAAGACTGCCGATGCCCTGCGTGAAGGCGTGGATGCGCTGGTGGTGCTGGCCAATCAGCTCAAGGCGCAATCACCGGCCAACGTGCCGGTAATGAACGATGTCGAGCAGTCGCTGGGCGCCTATAGAAAGGCGTTCGATGAGTTTGTCTCGCTGAGCCAGGCCAAGGATCTGGCACTGGAAATGGCCAGTTGGTCGGTGTCCAGCGTCGCCAATAATCTCGATGTCTTGCAGGCCGGGCTGGCCGATGACGGTGCTTACACCCTCAAGGAAAGTGAAGGCAAGGATGGCGCGCAGTTCATCGAACAGGCCAACCAGGTTAGTCAGGTGTCGCGGCTGATGCTGCAAGCCATGAACGAAGCGCGCGTGCGGCTGGATCAGAGTCGCAAGGGCGACGACAGTGGCGCCAAAGGTAACATCGAGCAGGCGGCTCAGGCCCAGACTCAGGCCGAACAGCTCAAATCCACCGTCAAGGATGACGGCTATCTGACAGTGCTCAATGAGGTGTCCGGGCACATCGCCGGGTTCAACGACAAGCTGGCCGAATACACCGGGCTGCTGGCGCAGGAGAAAACTGTCTATGAACAATTGCACCAGCGCGCCGCGCAGGTGGTCGAGCGGGTCGATCAGGCGTATGTGGCTGAAGATGCTGCGATGCAGAGCGAGCTGAAGAAGAATTCGGTTTTGATCATTGGTTCATCGGCACTGGCGCTGCTGGTGGGGCTGATTGCGGCATGGGTGATTACCCGGTTGATCGTCGCGCCGTTACGCAGCGTTATTCAGGTCGCTCAGCGCATTGCCGCCGGTGATCTGAGTGGCTCGGTGCCGGTGACTCGCCGCGACGAGATCGGACAGTTGATGCTGGCGATGCAGCAGATGGGCGCCGGGCTTAGCGCGATTGTCAGTGGGTTGCAGGCTGGTATCGAGCAGTTGGCCAGTTCGGCGCAATCGCTGTCGGCGGTGACCGAGCAGACCAATCTTGAGGTCAGCAGCCAGAAAGAGGAAACCGAACAGGTCGCCACGGCGATGAACCAGATGACGGCCACCGTGCATGACGTGGCGCGAAACGCCGAAGAAGCGGCGCAGGCCGCGCAGACGGCGGATGACAAGGTCGAGAGCGGTCAGCAGGTGGTGCGTCAGAGTATGGCGCGCATCGAGCAGTTGGCGGATTCGGCGACCTCGGCCAGTTCCAGCATCGAAAGTCTGAGCGCGGAAATCCAGAACATCGGCACGGTGTTGGGTGTGATCAAGAGCGTCGCTGAGCAGACCAATCTGCTTGCGCTCAACGCTGCCATTGAAGCGGCGCGGGCGGGGGAGCAGGGCAGGGGCTTTGCGGTGGTGGCTGATGAAGTGCGCGCGTTGGCGCGGCGTACGCAGCAATCGACCGAGGAGATCGAGCGTCTGGTCAGCTCGTTGCGGGCGGCGGCGCATGCTTCGGTGCAGGAGATTCAGAGCAGTGGCGAGTTGGTGAAACTGGCGGTCAGTGATGCGCTGCAGACTGAGAGCGCGCTGGGCAGTATTGCGGCGGCGGTTTCGTTGATTCAGCAGATGAATCAGCAGATTGCGGCGGCGGCCGAGGAACAGAGTTCGGTGGCTGAGGAGATAAATCGCAGTGTCACGAGTATTCGCGCGAGTGCGGATCAGTCTTCGATTGCGATGCGGGGGAATGCGCTGTCGAGTGTTGAGTTGGCGCAGTTGGGTGGGGAATTGCGGGGGATGGTGGGGCATTTTCGGCTTTGACCTTGGCGGCCTTTGGGCCGACCAGGCTCTGGCTTTATAGCGTATATATCCGTTTCTGCGGTTGTGGCTGCTAAGGGTTCCGCCCTTACGGCGGGTCACTTTGGCAAACGCCCCAAAGTAACCAAAGGTCTTTTACCCTGACGTTCGGCCCCTCGCTGGGGCTCGGGGTTCCTTCGCTCCGGCATTCATCCGGGGGCATCGCCTCCGGTTTGCTGCGCTGCACCTCCTCTCGATGTATTTGGCTGCGCCAAACGGTCGCTGCGCTCCCACCCCCGGATGAATCCCTCCACTCAGCCTGCCGATGGGCGCTTGAGATCAAGAGCGGTACTTGAGCTAACGCTCATCGTGTTGAGTGGTGGTGGGGCAGAGGCAGGAGCGGGTTTTTGGGGTTTTTGAATCTGTATTCACCTCGGTATTTCACGTCGGCGTATTTCTTGTGGGCACCTCGGTCAGTCCCCTCTCCCCCCGGGAGAGGGTTAGGGTGAGGGGCTCTTGATCTTCCCCACACACCCAACAAAAAAGCCACCTTGCGGTGGCTTCTTCCAATCAACAACCCATCAGTCGTAGATCACTTTCTTCTTCCAGTCTGCATCGGCCTCTACTTCTTTGAGGCCGGATGTCAGTTGGTTCTCTTCACCTTCAACCGGCGCAATCTTGTCCATCACTTGGGCGTTGGCACGCGCCAGCAGTTTTTCCAGGTATTCCAGCTGTTCCGCGTAGATCCGCGGATCTTGCTGTTTGCGCAGGTATTGCACGCCGCGTTCGAAGGCGAGGCGGGCCTGGCCTGGCTGGTTTTGTTGCAGGGCGTGCTGGCCGAGGTTGTTGAAGAATTCGATGTGCAGCAGCACCAGGATGTGGCGCACTTCGCGGATCCAGTGTTTGGCTTCGTTCGGTGGCAGGAAGCCGTCCTGGGCGGCACGGGTGATCTGGCCGTGCAGGGCTTCGAGGAGGAAGCGTACGTCTTTGGCTTTGGCTTCGGTCTGGATCGGCGCCGGTGGGTTGTTGACCGGAATCGATTCGCCCTGGGCTACCAGTGCGTTCAGTTCGCCGATGCGTGCCTTGGTGGTGGCGCTGGTTTTTTCCAGGTTGAGCAGGCGCTGGCAGACGTTGAGTTCGAGACGCGTCAGCAGCAGCTTCAGCCCGGGCGTCATGAACTGGCCGGGAAAGGTCTCGGTGAGTTCGCCGCAGCGGCGCAGGCGGTCGTTGAGTTCGACCTTGGTGCGGGCCTTCTCCAGCTTGGTGTTTTCCACCACATGGTTCATGTAACCAATGGCGATCAAGATTGCGATCCCGACTATGACTAGCAGGGTGATCATGAGTGGTGTCACCGGTAAGACCTCTTTATAGGATTCGCGTGCGAGTTGCGAGTGTAGTGGCTTGGTATATAGCCGCCTAGCGCCGCTCGACGATTTGGATCGGCGTAGTTGAATCTGTATCGGCCACAGAGCTGCTTATATAAATGCTGGCCCTTGGGGTGCAGATTGCCATCATTCGTGGCGTGGACTATAACGCCTTGGCGGGTGGCGGAATATAGGCGTCAATCGCCGGGCGACGGAAAACCCTGGAACGGCCCGTAAAGCAGGTCGAAGTCATTGATTTAAATAAATTTATATCAGGGGGTTGACGACCCCCCAATCCATCCATAGAATGCGCGCCACTTACAGCGTAAAGCACACAGCGAAACGCGGTAGGGAGTGAATGTTGTACGTGTGTCCCCTTCGTCTAGTGGCCTAGGACACCGCCCTTTCACGGCGGTAACAGGGGTTCGAGTCCCCTAGGGGACGCCAATGCGGGAATAGCTCAGTTGGTAGAGCACGACCTTGCCAAGGTCGGGGTCGCGAGTTCGAGTCTCGTTTCCCGCTCCATTTTTAAACGGCAGTGCCTTCGGGCGGTGCTGAGTGAAACCAGAACCAAGTCTTCGGATGCGGATCTGGAACACCGAAACACACACCATGTGTTCCGGGTAGCGTGTCCCCTTCGTCTAGTGGCCTAGGACACCGCCCTTTCACGGCGGTAACAGGGGTTCGAGTCCCCTAGGGGACGCCATTGCGGGAATAGCTCAGTTGGTAGAGCACGACCTTGCCAAGGTCGGGGTCGCGAGTTCGAGTCTCGTTTCCCGCTCCATATTTAACGAAAACGCCGCTCAGTGATGAGCGGCGTTTTTGTTTGTGCGCGATTTGCGGCGCAATAAAAAAGGACCTCGCGGTCCTTTTTTGTGGCCTGCCGAAATGGCGGGCCGGTGATGCGATCAGAGCTTCGGCAGCTGCCCGATACGGCCCATCATTTCGGTGACGATCTGCAGATCCAGCAGGAACTGGTCAACCGTCTTGAACTCACCGTCGGTGTGCCCGGTGTATTTGGCCTCAGGCCGGGCCAAGCCGAATTGCACGCCGTTCGGCAATTCATGCACCGAGGTAGCGCCAGCGGAAGTGCCGAATTCGTGTTTCATGCCGAGGTTTTCGCTGGCCACGGCCAACAGTGCCTTGACCCACTCGCCTTCAGGGTTGCGGTACATCGGTTCGGCGATCGAGTAGTCGAAGGTCGCTGCTACCTTGGTTTGCTTGCTCCAGGCTGAAATTTTCTCGGCGATTTCTGCCTTGAGTGCTTCCGGCGACTTGCCTTTCGGCACGCGCAGGTTGACTGCAAGTTTGAAGGCTTTTTCATCCATGCCGACGTAGGTCAGCGAGGTGGTCAGCGGGCCCATGAACGCGTCGGAGAAACCCACACCCAGCTTGGCACCCTTGTAATCCAGGCCCCAGTTCTCGGCGGCGTAGCGTGCAGCATCGGTGATGTGGTTGTGCTTGAACGCGATCTTGCCATCCACGCTGTGGATGAAGTCGAGCATGCGCGCGACCGGGTTGACCCCGGATTCTGGCTCGGAGGAGTGCGCGGAAACGCCGGTCACGGTGAGTTTGACGTCTTTGCCATCGACCTTGGCGTTGACTTCGAAGTCGCCGCCGTTGCGTTTGGCGTACTCGGCGCCGGCCTTTTGCAGGCTGGCGGCCAGTTCTGCGGGCTTGTCAGTCAGCAGCGTTACGACCGAGGCCGACGGAATCTGGTTGGTGGCGAGGCCGCCGGTCATCGAGATCAGTTCCGCGCCTTTGCCTTCAGCCTTGCGCTTGGGGAAATGCCCCATCACGGTGCCGTAGCCTTTCTCGGCAATCACCACCGGGTAGCCGCCATCCAGCGCCATGTTGTAGTTCGGTGTCGGGTTGCGTTCGAAATAATAAGGAATGGCGTCGCCAGTGGTTTCTTCCGTGGTGTCGACCAACAGCTTGAAGTTGCGCGCCAGTGGCAGTTTTTCTTCCTTGATCACTTTCATCGCGTACAGCGCGACAACGATGCCGTTCTTGTCATCCTCGGTGCCACGGCCGTACATGCGGTCGCCGATCAGCGTGACCTTGAAGGGGTCGAGTTTGGTGCCATCCTTCAGCACCCAGTTTTCCGGGGTTACTGGCACCACGTCGGCGTGGGCGTGAATGCCGACGACTTCTTCGCCAGCGCCATCCAGGGAGATTTCATAAACCCGGTTGTCGACATTGCGGTACTTCAGGCCGAACGACTCGGCGAGGTCCTTGATCTTCGCCGCAATTTTGATGAACTGCGGATTTTCGTGCTGTTCGACGCCTTCTTTGCGGTCGGTCGGAATCTCTACCAGTTCGCGCAGGGTCTCGAGCGCGTCCTTGCCGTACTTCACTCGCGTGTACAGACCGAGCAAACGATGGATTTCGTTTTGCTGCTCGGCGGTCAGCGTCTTGTTGGCGAGAAACGCGCTGATGGCCGGGCGCAGATTATCGCTCTTACTCAGGTCATTTTTGGCCAAATCACCGAGGAATTGTTTGAAGTCGCTGATCTTGGTTTCACTGAATGTCTTGAGAATAGTCGCGCTTTGTTCTGGTGTGATGTTGGCTTGTGCGGACAGCGGGACGGATGAAAGGCTGGCCAGAATCAGGGTCGAAGCGGCCAGTTGCTTGAATGAAAAATCCATTGCTGGGGGCATTCCTTCGCAGGTAGTGAGTAGGAAATGTCTGAGCGAGATGTCAGACCGTTTCGCAAGCTAACACCACACGAGCGGGATAGGGGAGTCCCTGAAGTGGGATGCGTCGCACAAAAATGCAAAAGCGACGCACAATCGAAAAACCCTGTCCCCTCGCTCTGGACCGGGCTTTTCCACGTGGCATGCTTACATCGACAGCACCAAACGCCCGGCGAACAGGATCAGAATCACACCCATGCTGCGCTCGAACCAGTGCCCCATGCGCATGAACAGCAGGCGCACTTTGCTGCTGGAGAAGAACAGCGCAACGATCACGAACCACAACGCGTTTACGCCGCACATCCACAGGCCGTACAGCGCCTGAATTTCCAATGGCGTAGTGGCGCTGATGATCGTGGTGAAGATCGCCAGGAAAAACAGCGTGGCCTTGGGGTTGGTGGCGTTGGTCAGGAAACCGGTGCTGAACGCCTTGAGCAGCGACTGCTCGCCCGGCGGCTCATCCGCTGCTTTCTCGCCTTCCAGTGTCGATTTGGGTTTGCTGCGGATCAGGCTGATACCGAGATAAAAAATGTAAGCGCCGCCCACCACTTTGGCCACGGTCAATAGCCAGGGCGTGGTGTGCATCAACGCGCCGACGCCGAGCAGGGTATACAGCACATGCACGGAAATTCCCGCACCGATGCCGAGTGCCGTGCAGATCCCCACCAGCCGACCGAAGCGCACACTCTGGCGGATGGTCACGGCGAAATCCGGGCCGGGTGCGACCACGGCCAGGAAGTGAATGGTGGCCAGCGCCAGAAACTCGCCCAGGTAATTCGATAACATCTCAGCTCCAGAAAGTCAGGGGTGAAGCATTGCCGCGATAGCCGACAAAGAACGACAGGCTCAAGCGCGGATCCGCCACGCCCGGGGTCACCGAGTGCATGCGCCGCGAATTGAACATGATGAAGTCGCCAGGCTCGGGCCGAATTTCCAGCGTCGGCGGGCCGAGCAGGGCCGGGTCGATGCCGTAGCTGTCGCCACGCATCTCGTCGAATTGATCGGGGGTAACATCGTCGTCCCACATCTGCAGTGCGCCACCTTCGGTGGGCATGTTCAGGTAGACGTTGCAGGCGAATTGCGCGGCCAGGCTGCGCGCCTGAAAACTCTCCGGCGCATCCTTGGCGAAAATGTCGTGGTGGGCGAGAAAGCACACACCGGGTTTCACCACCCGCGACAGGCCGACGTACATTTTGCGCCCGTAGAGGTTTTCCAGGTGCGCGCCGGCCGGCCACGATTCGTCGAGCATGCAGCGCAAAGTGTCGACCGGCGACGAATAGGGCGCACAGCGATTGCGTAACTCGGCAATGTTGCTGGTGGCGCGCTCGAAATAATCCTCGATCAGCAGCGGTTGGTTTTCTGCCTCGTAGAACGCCATGCCGATGCGGCCGATGCTCGGCGCGTTGATATAACCCTCGAAACCGGGTGCGAGAATTTTGTCACCAATCTGAATCGCCAGCGGCTTGGGTAAAAAGCCTTTGACGCGGATGGCGAGGATTTCTTCGTTGGCCAGTTTTTTTATGCACGTCTCATCGAGACGCTCGACGTCAAGCATCATGTCATTCAGGTCCATCTATCGAAAGTCCATGGAACCGGCGAATGCGGTTCCCCCGGCGTCGGACGATGCGCGGGGCATCGTCCGAAATCCTCAATCCACGGTGTAGTGGACGGACAACGTGCCCTTTTTCTGTGAAAGGGACGCGATCGTGACTGTGCCCAAATCCTTCAGGCTGCGTACATGGGTGCCACCGCAGCCATAGGCCGGCAGTTCACCAAAACCGATTTCCCGCGCGCCTTCGCGTAGGGAGGTCAGTCGGGGCAGGTCGTGTTCGATCCATTGCCCGATGCCGTATTCAACGGTTTGTGCTTCGACTTCCTGGGCTGAATCGCCCGGCTTGAATTGCACGCGACCTTCATCCGGCCAGTGATGCGCCTTGATCGGCATCCAGCCCATGGCTTGCACGAAGTGGCCGATCAAATGCCCAGCGGAATGCATGCGCGTATTGAAGCGCCGGCGTTCTTCGTCGACGCGAATCTGCGTCATGCCCAACGGCACCGGGCGGTCGACGAAATGGATGATCCGCTCCGGTTCCTGCGCCACGCGAAGTACCTGGCTCTCACCGATCCAGCCGGTATCGCAGGGCTGACCGCCACCTTGCGGGTGAAACAATGTGGCGCGCAGCACCACGGCGAATTCGTTCTCGTGGGGCGTACAGTCGAGGACTTCTACACTGGCCTTGAGGTCATCACTATGGAAAAAGAGGCGAAGCGTCATATTCCATGCCCTTATTAAGTTTCTGTTTTTATTATATGAATCGTGCAATAACGTGATAATCCGTTCAAACATCAAAGGACTGTTGCGCTGTGAGCATAAATCTACCGCTGCCGCTGCTGGGTGAAATGGCGATTTTCGTCAAGGTTGTGGAGACCGGCAGTTTCTCCGAAGCAGCGCGGCAGATGGGTTCATCGCCGTCAGCCGTGAGTCGCAGCATTTCAAGGCTGGAGAAAGCGCTGGCCACGCGGTTGCTGCAGCGCACTACGCGCAAACTGCGCCTGAGCGATGGCGGCGAAGAGGTGTTCAAGCGCTGCCAGGAAATGGTCAGCGCTGCGCGTTCGGTGATGGAAATCAGCGGCCAGTTCAACCATGAGGCGGAAGGCTTGGTGCGGGTCAGCGTGCCGAAAGCGGTCGGGCGTTTCGTGATTCATCCGCACATGCCGGAGTTCTTGCGCCGCTATCCGAAGGTCGATGTGGAGTTGCTGCTGGAAGATCGGCAAGTCGATTTGATCGACGATCATGTCGATCTGGCGATCCGTATCACTGATCGGCCACCGGCCGGGCTGGTCGGGCGGCAGTTGCTGACCATCGACCATTTGCTCTGCGCCACCCCGCAATATCTGGCCGAGCATGGCACCCCGACGCATCCCCACGACTTGCTCAATCACAGCTGCATTTATCTCGGTGAAACCCCGAGCGATGCGCGCTGGAAATTCAAGAAGGGCACTAAAGCCGTGACTGTCGGCGTGCGCGGACGCTATGCCGCCAATCACACTGGCGTGCGCTTGGGAGCGGTGTTGCAGCACATCGGCATCGGCAGCCTGCCGTACTTCACCGCGCGTTATGCGCTGGAGCAGAAGTTGATCGTACAGGTGTTGCCGGACTGGTCGTTTCTCGCCTCTTATCACGGTGGGCTGTGGTTGCTGCATTCGCCGACGCGCTATCTGCCGCCGAAGTTGCGGGTGTTCATCGACTATCTGGTGGAGTGTCTTGAGAAGGAGCCGACCCTGAGCAAACCGGCGAAATCCGGCGGCGCGACTAATGCAGCGGTGGCGTATGAACTGCCGGAAGGCGAGGGGTTGCTGTAATGGAACAATAAAAAGGCCCGCATGGTTTTCCATGCGGGCCTTTTCATTTGCGGACGAAGATCAGTGCTTGCTGTCCTGATTGGACATCGCCAGCAGTTGTTTTTCCTGATTCCAGTCGAACGGTTCGTCGTTCTGTTCAGCATCGAAACGACGTTCTTCCAGTGCCTGATACAGGTCGATTTCTTCATCGGACAAATAGTGCAGGCAGTCGCCAGCGAAGTACCACAGCAGATCGCGCGGGATCAGATGGGCGATCTGCGGGTAACGCGAAATCACTTGAGTCAGGATGTCCTGGCCCAGGTATTGGCTTTCGATCGGGTCAATGGGCAGCGAAGCCAGTAGTTCGTCGAAACGCTCCATAAACAAGGCATGGCTTTCTTCGGGAACCTGTTCGGCCTCACCTACGGCGACCAGGATACTGCGCAGGTGGTCGAGTAACACCAGATGATCGGCAACGACGTTGGACACGAGATAAGTCCTCAAGAGCAAAACGGGCGCAGGAGTATAAAGCGCCCGCGCCCGTTTTTCACTGATTGAAGGGATCAGCGGACTTTGCCTTGCGCCAGCGTCAGTTCCTCTTTGTCGAAATCATCGACATCGATCACTTTGCGCCGCGCCGCTTCGGCATCACGCAGGGTCTGCGCTTCCAGCGCTTGCAGCACCCCGGCCTCCAGTGCCGCATCAATTGCGTGTTCACCCGCAGCCGGTTTGACCTGGCCGCTTTTCAGCGAACTGTGCAGTTTTTTGTGCAGCGGTTGCGCGGCGCTCAGCAGGTCGCTGGCATGTTGCAACGCGCCGACTGCGTCGTCTGCCGATTGTGGGCGGTAGCAACCGGCAAGCAGTTCTTCGAGTGCCGGATCGCCCTTGGCACGGCCGATGACTGCCGCGACTTCAGCACCGAGTTTGTCCGACGGACCTTTGTGACGACGACCGAACGGGAACACGATCACGCGCAGCAGGCAGCCGAAGATCTTGTTCGGGAAGTTGGTAAGCAGCTCATCCAAAGCTTTTTCCGATTGGCCGAGGCTTTCTTCCATGGCCCAGGTGAACAGCGGCGCCATGTAATCCGGGGAATCGAGGTCGTGATAACGCTTGAGCGCTGCCGAGGCCAGATACAGATTGCTCAACACATCGCCGAGACGCGCCGAGAGTCGCTCGCGACGTTTCAGTTCGCCGCCCAGCAGCATCATGCTCAAGTCGGCGAGCATGGCGAAAGCTGCGGCCTGACGGTTGAGTGCGCGGAAGTAGCCCTGACTTAACTTGTTGCCCGGTGCATGTTCGAAGTGGCCGAAACCAAGGTTCAGCACCAGCGTGCTGGCCGCGTTACTCACGGCAAAACCGATGTGTTTCAGCAACAGACCATCAAACTCTTTGAGTGCCTGATCCTTGTCCTCGCGGCCGGCCAATGCCATTTCCTTGAGTACGAACGGATGGCAGCGGATCGCACCCTGACCGAAGATCATCAGGTTACGCGAGAGAATGTTCGCGCCTTCCACGGTGATGAAGATCGGCGCACCGTTCCAGCTGCGGCCCAGATAGTTTTTCGGGCCCATGATGATTGCCTTGCCACCGTGCACATCCATCGCGTGGCTGATGCATTCGCGACCACGTTCGGTCAGGTGGTACTTGAGAATCGCCGACAGTACCGACGGTTTCTCGCCCAGATCCACCGCATTGGCGGTGAGCATGCGTGCGGCGTCCATCATCCACGCGTTGCCGCCGATGCGCGCCATGGCTTCCTGAATACCTTCGAACGCCGACAGCGGTACGTTGAACTGCTCGCGAATCTGCGCGTATTGGCCGGTTACCAGACTGGTGAACTTGGCCGCGCCAGTGCCGACCGCAGGCAACGAGATCGAACGCCCGACCGACAGGCAGTTCATCAGCATCATCCAGCCTTTGCCGAGCATTTCCTGGCCACCGATCAGGTAATCCAGCGGGATGAATACGTCTATGCCCGAGTTCGGGCCGTTCATGAACGCAGCGCCCAGCGGCAAGTGACGACGGCCGATTTCCACGCCAGCGGTATCGGTCGGGATCAGCGCGAGGCTGATGCCCAGATCGGTCTTGTCGCCGAGCAAATGGTCCGGGTCATACGCCTTGAACGCCAGACCAAGCAGGGTGGCCACCGGGCCAAGGGTGATGTAACGCTTTTCCCAGTTCAGGCGCAGGCCCAGGGTTTCCTGACCTTCCCATTGGCCTTTGCAGATGATCCCGGTGTCAGGCATCGCGCCCGCATCGGAACCGGCGAGCGGGCCGGTGAGGGCGAAGCACGGAATATCGTCGCCGCGCGCCAGGCGTGGCAGGTAATGGTTGCGTTGTTCATCGGTGCCGTAATGCAACAGCAGTTCGGCCGGGCCTAGGGAGTTCGGCACCATCACGGTGGAGGCGAGGTCGCCGCTGCGGGTGGCGAGTTTCATCGCCACTTGCGAGTGGGCGTAGGCCGAGAAGCCCTTGCCGCCGTATTCCTTCGGAATGATCAAGGCGAAGAAGCCATGCTCTTTTATGTGAGTCCAGGCTTCGGCCGGCAGGTCCATTTCCTGGCCGATCTGCCAGTCGGTGACCATGGCGCACAGTTCTTCGGTCGGGCCGTCGATGAACGCCTGTTCCTCTTCGGTCAGTTGCACCTTGGGATAGGCCAGCAACTTGTCCCAGTCCGGGCGGCCGCTGAACAGCTCGCCGTCCCACCACACCGTGCCGGCATCGATCGCGTCGCGTTCGGTTTGCGACATCGGTGGCAGAGTTTTCTGGAACCAGTTGAACAGCGGCGCGCTGAAATGTTTACGGCGCAGGTCGGGCAACAGGAGCGGCGCGGCGGCCACGGCCAGCAGCACCCAGAAGATCAGCAGCAGCCAGCCCGGTGCATGGCTGAAAATCCCCATCGCCAGCAAATAGACCGCGACGATACCCAACGCAGGCAGCGGGGCGATGCGTCGGTGGGCCAGGTACGCCACTCCGACGATCAGAACCAGTATCCACAACAACAGCATATTTAATCCTCCGTGAACCAGGGCGAACCGACCTTCAGAGCTTAGACGGCATCCGTAAAACAGGCGGGTCAGAACAACGTGATTGAATTCGTGGGAAAGCCCGGACGGCTTTTGTAGTTTCGGTGGGCAACAGCTGTAGGAAATCGTTCGGTCGTCCCGCAGCTTTGCGTCCAAGTTTGGCCGATATGCCGTTATCTCTGTGCTCAAGCCCTCGCTAGACTCGGGGTTCACTCAGGAGAAACCGTCATGCGCGAGTATTTGAGCCCCGGCCGCTTCATCGATAGTGACCACCCGGCAGTGGTGGAGTTCGCCGAGCAGCACCGAGGCCCGAGCCGCGATCCGCTCGCGCAGGCGATCAGCCTGTATTACGCGGCGCGCGAGGCGGTGCGCTATAACCCCTACACCTTCAGCCGTGACCCTGAGACCTTGCGCGGCAGTTATGCCTTGGCCACGGGCGAGAGCTATTGCGTGCCCAAAGCCACGTTACTGGCCGGTTGCGCGCGGCACTGTGGGATCCCCGCGCGGATCGGTCTGGCAGATGTGCGCAATCATTTGTCGACCCCGCGTCTGCTCGAGTTGCTGCGCAGTGATGTGTTCGCCATGCACGGTTATACCGAGCTGTTCCTGAACGACCGCTGGGTCAAAGCCACACCGGCCTTCAACCAGAAACTCTGCGAGCTGTTCAACGTCGCGCCGCTGGATTTCGACGGGATCAATGACAGTGTTTTCCACCCGTTCAACCGCGATGGTGCGCAGTTGATGGAGTACCTGGTGGATCACGGGCAGTTCACCGATGTACCGGAAAGGTTCTTTTTCGAGCACATTGAGAAGTGCTATCCGCACCTGTTCGGCGATGACCAACCGCAGCTGTTGGGCGACATGCACAGTGATGTCAGCCGCGTCTGATCCGGCGTATGCTGCCCGCCCACTCAATGGAAAAGAGGCGGTCATGCTGAAGATCTGGGGTCGCAAGAATTCGTCGAATGTCAGAAAACCGTTGTGGGCCGCCGAAGAGCTGAGCCTTGCCTACGAGGCCATCGATGCCGGCGGCGCGTTCGGTGTGGTCGACACGCCGGAGTACCGCGCAATGAACCCGAATGGCCGGGTGCCGGTGATTCAGGACGACGGCTTTGTGCTGTGGGAATCCAACACCATCGTGCGTTACCTGCTGGCCAAGCACGCGGCCAATACCCCGTGGTTTCCGGCGGATCTGCAAGCGCGCGCCATTGCCGACAAATGGATGGACTGGACCACCTCGAGTTTTGCCGGGCCGTTCCGGACAGTGTTCTGGGGTGTGGTGCGTACATCGGCAGACCAGCAGGACTGGCCGGCCATTCATGCGGCGATCAAAGAATGCGAAGGCTTGCTGGCGATGGCGGATCAGGCGCTGAGCAGCCAGCCGTACTTGTCCGGTAACGAAATCGGCATGGGCGACATTCCGCTCGGCAGTTTCATTTACGCCTGGTTCGAAATGCCCATCGAGCGCGCTGCGCTGCCACATCTCGAGGCTTGGTACGCGCGGCTCAAGCAGCGTCCGGCGTATCAAAAAGCAGTCATGACCGCGTTGACTTAATACCTACTATCGACACACTTGACTGTACTTGTGCGGCGACGGCAAGCAACATTGCGCTCTTGCGCCGCGGTTGGATCCATCGCCGCCGTGTCCTTTTATCCCCTTCAATGGTGCGTAAATCAGATATGAGTTCCGCTCTGTCCATCCGGCAGCTAACCAAAACCTACGGCAACGGGTTCCAGGCCTTGAGTGGTATCGATCTGGACGTCGCTGAAGGTGACTTTTTCGCGTTGCTCGGCCCTAACGGCGCCGGCAAATCCACTACCATCGGTATCCTCTCGACCCTGGTCAACAAGACCAGCGGCACGGTGAATATCTTCGGTCACGACCTGGACAAGAACCCTGCGCAGCTCAAGCGCTCAATCGGCGTTGTGCCGCAGGAATTCAACTTCAACCAGTTCGAAAAGACTTTCGACATTGTCGTGACCCAGGCCGGTTACTACGGCATTCCCGCGAAAATCGCCAAGGAACGCGCCGAGCAATACCTGACCCAGCTCGGGCTGTGGGACAAGCGCGATGTGCCGTCGCGTTCCTTGTCCGGCGGCATGAAGCGCCGTCTGATGATTGCCCGCGCGCTGGTGCATGAGCCACGCTTGCTGATCCTCGACGAACCAACTGCCGGGGTCGATATCGAACTGCGTCGCTCGATGTGGACGTTCCTCACCGAGCTGAATCAGAAAGGCATCACCATCATCCTCACCACCCACTATCTGGAGGAGGCTGAGCAGCTGTGCCGCAACATCGGCATCATCGACCACGGCACCATTGTCGAAAACACCAGCATGCGTCAGTTGCTGGGTCAGTTGCATGTGGAAACTTTCCTGCTGGATATCAAGGGTGATCTGACGGTTGCGCCGCAACTGCTCGGCTACCCGTCGCGTCTGCTGGATTCGCATACTCTTGAAGTCCAGGTCGACAAGTCGATGGGCATCACTGCGTTGTTCGGCCAACTGGCTTTGCAGAACATCGAAGTGTTGAGCCTGCGTAACAAAACCAATCGCCTCGAGGAGTTGTTCGTGTCCCTGGTGGAGAAAAATCTGTCGAAGGTGGCGGTATGAGTTCCGAACTGCGCCCCAACCTGGTCGCGCTGCAAACCATCGTTTACCGCGAGGTCAAACGCTTCACGCGGATCTGGCCGCAGACCTTGCTGCCGCCAGCGATCACCATGGTTCTGTACTTTGTGATTTTCGGCAATCTGATCGGCCGGCAGATCGGCGAGATGGGTGGCTTCACTTACATGGAGTACATCGTGCCGGGGCTGATCATGATGTCGGTGATCACCAACTCCTACGGCAACGTGGTGTCGAGTTTCTTCGGCAGCAAGTTCCAGCGCTCCATCGAGGAGCTGATGGTCTCGCCGGTTTCACCACACACAATTCTGATCGGATACACCTGTGGTGGCGTGCTGCGCGGTTTGATGGTCGGCGTGATCGTGACCATTCTGTCGCTGTTCTTCACCGATTTGCAGGTGCATCACCTCGGCGTGACCATTCTGGTGGTGGTGCTGACGGCGACGATCTTCTCGCTGCTGGGTTTCATCAACGCGGTGTTTGCGCGCAACTTCGATGACATCTCGATCATTCCGACCTTCGTCCTGACCCCGCTGACCTACCTCGGTGGCGTGTTCTATTCGATCACGTTGCTGCCGCCGTTCTGGCAGACCGTGTCGCTGGCCAACCCGGTGCTGCACATGGTCAATGCCTTCCGTTACGGTATTCTCGGCGTGTCGGATATCCGCATCGGCATCGCGATCACCTTCATGCTGGTGGCGACGGTGGTGCTGTATCTCGGATGTGCGCGGTTGCTGGTGAGTGGGCGCGGGATGCGTACCTGATCCAGAACCGAGTTGCCTGCAAGCGATAGCGTCAGCCCAGACCCTGCAATAAAAAACGGCCTCCCATTGCGGAGGCCGTTTTGCATTCAGGGAAGTCGACTTTTCTTGCGCCGCGCCCATTGCCGGGCTACCCACCAGCGCCAGTACATCATCACCAGAAAATAGGCGAGGGCGCCGAGCACCAGCCCGACCACTACCGAACCGAGCAGGAACGGTTGCCACAACGTCGACAGTTCACCGCTGATCCATTCCCAGGTCAGCTCATCCGGCATGTGTCGCGCGGGAACGTCCATCAGCCACGCACCGGTCTGGTAGGTGCAGAAAAACACTGCCGGCATGGTAATCGGATTGGTCAGCCACACCAGGCTGACAGCAATCGGCATGTTGCCGCGCACCATGATCGCCAGCACCGCGGCTACCAGCATCTGCGCCGGAATCGGCAAGAACGCCGCGAACAAACCGACCGCCATAGCCCGCGCCACCGAGTGGCGGTTGAGGTGCCACAAGTTCGGGTCATGCAGCAATTTGCCGAGAAAGCGTAAGGATTTGTGTTCCCTGATGCTCGTCGGATCGGGCATGTAACGTTTGAATAAGCGCCGGGGCATAAGGCTTCTCGGTCGGTTAAGGCGGCAAGTATGTCTGGATTCTACGAACCGCCCATCCAGACTTTGTGACAATTGATAACCGCGTACGTGCCCAGCGTCCGCTATGCCTAGGGAGGGAACTCTCAAGGACGGGCTTATGCGCACAGGGATGATGGCGCTGGCGGCCGGTCTGCTGACACCGGTTTTTTTGCCAGCGTTGCCACCGGTCGGGTTGCTGCTGGTGCTACCGGTGGTGGGATTGATGTTGCTGCCGTTTCGCAGCTATCCGCTGGCGTTTTTGCTGTTCGGCTTCACTTGGGCTTGCGTCAGCGCGCAGTGGGCGCTGGATGATCGGCTACCTGCGGCGCTGGACGGCGAGACGCGTTGGGTCGAAGGCCGGGTGGTTGGCCTGCCGCAAAACAGCGACGGCGTGGTGCGTTTCGAACTGGCTGATGCGCGCTCGCGTCACGAAAAACTCCCGTCGGTGATGCGTCTGGCGTGGTACGCCGGGCCGCCGGTCAACAGCGGCGAGCGCTGGCGGCTGGCGGTAAAACTCAAGCGTCCGGGCGGGTTGCTCAATCCGGACGCGTTCGACTACGAAGCCTGGCTGCTGGCGCAACGGGTCGGTGCCACGGGCACGATAAAGGACGGTCAGCGTCTGGCGGCTGCGCAGTGGGCCTGGCGCGACAGCATTCGCCAGCGCTTGCTGGAAGTGAATGCGCAGGGGCGAAGCGCGGCGCTGGCGGCATTGGTGCTCGGCGATGGCTCGGGACTCAGTCGCGAGGATTGGCAGATTTTGCAGGCCACCGGCACCGTGCATTTGCTGGTGATTTCCGGGCAACACATCGGCATGTTGGCGGCGGTGATGTATCTACTGATTGCCGGCCTCGCACGCTACGGCTTGTGGCCAGTGCGCTTGCCCTGGCTGCCATGCGCCTGCGGATCGGCATTTGCTGCGGCGCTGGGCTACGGATTGCTGGCCGGTTTCGACGTGCCAGTGCAGCGTGCCTGCGTAATGGTCGCACTGGTGCTTTTATGGCGCTTGCGATTCAGGCACCTCGGGGCATGGTGGCCGCTGCTGCTGGCGTTTAACGGCGTGTTGTTGCTCGATCCGCTGGCCAGCCTGCGCCCCGGTTTGTGGCTGTCTTTCGCTGCCGTGGCAATCCTGGTCCTGACCTTCGGTGGTCGGCTGGGGCCGTGGCGCTGGTGGCAGACCTGGACCCGCGCGCAGTGGTTGATCGCAATCGGTCTGTGCCCTGTGCTGCTGGCGCTGAGCCTGCCGATCAGCCTCAGCGGGCCGCTGGCCAATCTGCTGGCGGTGCCGTGGATCAGTTTCGCAGTCCTGCCAGCCGCGCTGCTAGGCACTTTGCTGTTGCCGATCCCGCATGTCGGCGAGAACCTGTTGTGGCTGGCCGGCGGCTTGATCGATTGGCTGTTTCACGCACTGGCGCTGATCGCCGGGCATTGGCCCGCATGGGTTGCGGAGACGATCCCGTGGTGGGTCTGGGCGCTGGGTTGTCTCGGCACGGTGCTTTTATTGCTGCCGCGCGGCGTACCGTTACGACCATTGGGCTGGCCGATGTTGCTGCTGCTGGCGCTGCCACCCCGTGAACGGCTGGCCGAAGGCATGGCAGATGTCTGGCAACTGGATGTCGGCCAAGGGCTGGCGATTTTGATCCGCACCCGTCATCACACACTTCTGTACGACGCCGGCCCGCGCTTCGGCGACTTCGATATCGGCGAACGGGTGGTGGTGCCGACGATGAAAAAACTTGGCGTGGAGAAACTCGACCTGATGCTGCTCAGCCATGCCGACGCCGATCACGCTGGCGGCGCACCAGCGGTGGCAAAAGGCTTTGCGGTGAAGCAGGTTATCAGTGGTGATCCTCCGGGAATCCCCGGCGAACTGAATGCTCAAGCCTGCGTCAGCGGCCAGCAATGGAGTTGGGACGGCGTGATTTTTCGGCTATGGCAATGGACCGACGCCCACGACAGCAATCAGCGCTCCTGCGTGTTGCAGATTGAAGCCAACGGCGAACGCCTGCTGCTGACCGGCGATATCGACAGCGCCGCCGAACGCGTGCTGCTGGACAGTCCGCTGGCAGTGCACACGCACTGGCTGCAAGCGCCGCACCACGGCAGTCGCAGTTCTTCCTCGATGGCGCTGCTCAAGGGACTGCGCCCGCATTCAGTACTGATCTCCCGAGGCCAGGGCAACTCCTTCGGTCACCCGCACCCGACAGTCATCGCCCGCTACCGCAAGCAGGGCCTGCATCTATATGACAGCGCCGAGCAGGGCGCCATTCATCTGCAATTGGGCCGGCATCAGCCACCGCGCACGATGCGCCAGCAGCGGCGGTTCTGGCGAGATCCGCCTGAACCTCAGTAAGCAGGCGCAAGTCGTCGGAGCGGCCGGTCGTTATCCCGAACCGGTATGGTAAAGTGGCGCACTTTTTCGAGGGGGCTTTCACTGTGTGGGAATTGGTCAAATCCGGCGGCTGGATGATGTTGCCGATCATTCTGAGTTCCATCGCGGCCATGGCGATTGTCGCTGAGCGCCTGTGGACCCTGCGTGCCAGCCGCGTCACCCCCGAGCATCTGCTGGGTCAGGTCTGGGTATGGATCAAGGACAAGCAGCTCAATAAAGAAAAACTCAAGGAATTGCGCGCCAATTCGCCGCTGGGGGAAATCCTCGCGGCGGGCCTGGCCAACTCCAAGCATGGTCGCGAGATCATGAAAGAGTGCATCGAAGAGGCCGCCGCCCGGGTCATCCACGAGCTGGAACGCTATGTCAACGCGCTGGGCACCATCGCCGCGATGTCGCCGTTGCTCGGCCTGCTGGGTACGGTGCTCGGCATGATCGATATCTTCAGTGCGTTCACCGGTTCCGGCATGACCACCAACGCTGCGGTACTGGCCGGCGGCATTTCCAAGGCGCTGATCACCACGGCTGCGGGCCTGATGGTCGGTATCCCGGCGGTGTTCTTCCACCGGTTCCTGCAACGCCGCATCGATGAGCTGGTGGTCGGCATGGAGCAGGAAGCGATCAAACTGGTCGAAGTGGTGCAGGGTGACCGTGACGTCGATCTGGCCGGGGGCAAAGCGTGAAATTCCGTCGCAAGCCCCGGGAAACGATTGATATCAACCTCGCGTCGCTGATCGACGTGGTGTTTATCTTGCTGCTGTTTTTCGTCGTGACCACTACCTTTACCCGCGAAACCCAGTTGCGCGTCGATCTGCCGGAAGCGGTCAGCGGTTCACCTGCCGAAGACCAGCAGCTCAAGCAAATCGATGTGGCCATCAGCGCTGAAGGCGTGTTCTCGGTGAACAACAAGATTCTGCCGAAGAACGATCTGGCAACGCTGATGGAGGCCTTACAGAAAGAGTCCAACGGCGATACCAGCATGCCGTTGTCGATCAGTGCCGATGGCAAGACTCAACATCAATCCGTGATCACCGCCATGGATGCGGCCGGCAAGCTCGGTTTCAGCCATCTGCGCATGACCACGGTCGAGGCGGCGCCTAAATCCTGATGGCCATGTCTGATCGTCTGCTCGCCGCGTGGTATCAGGGCCATCCCGCTCTGACACTGCTGCGGCCGCTGGAGTGGCTGTATCGCCGCGTGGTGGTTGGCAAGCGCCAACGCTTTCTTGATGGCGATGGTGAAATCTATAAGTCTCCGGTGCCGCTGATCGTGGTCGGCAACATCACCGTTGGCGGCACCGGCAAGACGCCGATGATCCTCTGGCTGATCGAGCATTGTCGCAGTCGCGGCCTGCGGGTCGGCGTGGTCAGTCGCGGTTACGGCGCCAAGCCACCGCAGTTTCCGTGGCGGGTTGGAGCCGAGCAGAGCGCTGAAATCGCTGGCGACGAACCGTTGCTGATCGTGCAGCGCACCGGCGTGCCGCTGATGATCGACCCCAACCGCAGCGCCGCCGTCAAAGCCTTGCTCGAAAGCGAGCCTCTGGACCTGATCCTCTCCGATGACGGCATGCAGCATTACCGCCTCGCGCGCGATCTGGAGCTGGTGCTGATCGATGCCGCGCGCGGCTTGGGCAATAAACGTTGCCTGCCTGCCGGGCCGCTGCGTGAGCCGGTCGAACGTCTGCAAAGCGTCGACGGCGTGTTGTTCAACGGTGCTACGGCTGATCGCACCGACGGTTTTGCGTTCCACTTGCAACCCACTGCTTTAATCAATCTGCGCAGCGGCGAACGCCAGCCGCTCGATCACTTTCCAGCCGGGCAGCAGGTGCACGCGGTGGCCGGGATCGGCAACCCGCAACGTTTCTTCAATACCCTCGAAGCGCTAGACTGGCGCCCAGTGCCGCACCCCTTTGCCGACCACGCCGAGTACAGCGTGCAGGCCTTGAGTTTCAACCCGTCATTGCCGCTGGTGATGACTGAAAAGGACGCGGTCAAGTGCCGCGCCTTTGCCACCGCCGACTGGTGGTATCTGGCAGTCGATGCCGTACCGTCGCCAGCCTTTGTGGCCTGGTTCGACACCCAGTTGCTGCGCCTGTTGCCGGATCGTCTTTTGCCTTAAAACCGTATTTATCCAGGGAATGTTCATGGACACCAAATTGCTCGACATCCTCGCTTGCCCGATCTGCAAAGGCCCGCTCAAGCTCAGCGCTGACAAAACCGAGCTGATCAGCAAAGGCGCCGGCCTGGCGTACCCGATTCGCGACGGCATCCCGGTGATGCTCGAAAGCGAAGCCCGTACCTTGACCACCGACGAGCGTCTGGATAAATGACCACTGCTTTTACCGTTGTCATCCCGTCGCGCTACGCCTCCACGCGTCTGCCGGGCAAACCGCTGCTGGATATCGCCGGCAAGCCGATGATCCAGCACGTCTGGGAACAGGCGAGCAAAAGCAGCGCCAGCCGCGTGGTCGTGGCGACTGACGATGCGCGCATCGTCGAGGCCTGCAAGGCGTTCGGTGCCGAAGTGGTGCTGACCCGTGAAGACCACAATTCCGGCACTGATCGTCTGGCCGAAGTTGCGGCGAAACTCGGTCTGGAGCCAGACGCCATCGTGGTCAATGTGCAGGGCGATGAGCCGCTGATCCCGCCGAGCGTGATTGATCAGGTGGCGGCCAACCTCGCTGCTCACACCGAAGCGCGCATGGCCACACTGGCCGAGCCGATCGAAGACGTCGAAACCCTGTTCAACCCGAACGTGGTCAAGGTCGTCAGCGACCTCAACGGTCTGGCCCTGACCTTCAGCCGCGCGACCCTGCCATGGGCGCGCGATGCGTTCGCCACCAATCGCGAAGTGTTGCCGCAAGGCGTGCCCTATCGCCGTCACATCGGCATTTATGCCTACCGCGCCGGGTTCCTTCAGGATTTCGTGAGCTGGGGCCCGTGCTGGCTGGAAAACACTGAAGCGCTCGAACAGTTGCGTGCCCTGTGGCACGGCGTGCGCATTCATGTCGCCGATGCGTTGATCGCACCGCCGACCGGGGTCGATACCGTCGAAGACCTCGAGCGCGTTCGTCGCCTGTTGGGGGCCTGATGCGCGTTCTGTTCGTGTGCCTGGGCAACATCTGCCGTTCGCCGACCGCTGAAGGTGTGTTGCGCAACAAGTTGCGTGCAGCCGGCCTGGCGGATCAGGTCGAAGTGGCCTCCGCCGGCACTGGCGACTGGCACGTTGGCAACCCGCCGGACAAGCGCAGTCAGGCGGCGGCCAAATTGCGCGGCTACGATCTGTCGGCGCAACGTGCACAGCAGGTCAGCCGCGCGGATTTCGCCAGTTACGATCTTATCCTCGCCATGGACAACAGCAATCTGCGCCACCTCAAGGCCATGCAGCCATCCACCGGCAAGGCTGAGCTGGATCTGTTCCTGCGCCGCTATGCCGGTGTAGTCGATGACGTGCCAGATCCGTATTACGACGGCGATCAGGGTTTCGAGCAGGTGCTGGATCTGATCGAGCGCGCCTGCGATCAACTGTTGATCGAAGTGAAGGGCCGGTTATGAGTTTGCAGATTCAGTCGCAGGTTTCGCTTAAGCCGTTCAACACCTTTGGCGTCGACGTGCGTGCGCAGTTGTTTGCCGAGGCCCACGATGACGCCGACGTGCGCGAAGCCCTGGCTTACGCCTCTGCTAGCGATGTGCCGTTGCTGGTGATCGGTGGCGGCAGCAATCTGCTTCTGACCGCTGATATTCCGGCGCTGGTGCTGCGCATGGCCAGTCGCGGCATTCGCGTGATCAGCGACGACGGCAACCGTGTGGTGCTGGAGGCCGAGGCCGGTGAGCCGTGGCATCCGTTTGTGCAGCACACGCTGGCGCTAGGTTTGGCTGGATTGGAAAATCTCAGCCTGATCCCCGGCACGGTTGGCGCTGCGCCGATGCAGAACATCGGTGCCTACGGCGTCGAGATCAAGGACGTGTTCGCCGGTCTGACCGCGCTGGATCGCCTCAGCGGTGAACTGCGCGACTTCAACCTGCAAGAGTGCAACTTCGCCTACCGCGACAGCCTGTTCAAGCAAGAGCCGGGGCGTTGGCTGATTCTGCGGGTGCGTTTCAGTCTGGCACGCACCGCGCATCTACATCTGGAATACGGCCCGGTGAGTCAGCGTCTGACCGAGCAGGGCATCGAGCAACCGACACCCAGCGACGTCAGCCGCGCGATCTGCAGCATTCGCAGTGAAAAATTGCCTGATCCCGCAGTGCTGGGCAATGCCGGCAGTTTCTTCAAGAATCCGCTGGTTTCGGCCGCCGTAGTCGCAGAGATCAAGCAACAGCACCCGGATCTGGTGGCCTACGCGCAACCGGACGGGCAGATGAAGCTCGCCGCTGGCTGGCTGATTGAACGGGCGGGCTGGAAAGGTTTCCGTGAGGCCGATGCCGGCGTGCATAAATTGCAGGCGCTGGTATTGGTCAATTACGGCAGCGCAACCGGCCTGCAATTGTTCGAGTTGGCACAGCGTATTCAGAAAGACATTGCACAACGTTTCAATGTCGATCTGGAAATGGAGCCGAACCGTTATTGAGGCTACGCTCAAGGCTGCACCCAAAGCCCTGCACTATTGAAAAAGTGCAGGGCTTTTTTGTTAATCGCGGGTTAACGTAGCCAGCTAACGATGCAAGTCATTTGCTCCACCAAAGGCCCGGCGCAGAGGTTGCCGTCTGCGCAAGAGAGCCGATTAGCCTGAGTCGATCTGCGTGAACCAGCGTCGTCCCTGCGGCGGCAGATTGCTCGACCCCATGACCACTAGAACTATGCGGGCGTGCCCATGATTACCCTGAAACTCAATGGCCAGGATCAACAACTCGACGTTACCGAGGACATGCCGCTGCTCTGGGCGATTCGCGACGTCGCCGGTTACAACGGCACCAAATTCGGCTGCGGCATGGGCCTGTGTGGTGCGTGCACCATTCACATCGATGGCTTGCCGGCGCGCAGTTGCATCACGCCGATCGGCTCGGTGGTCGGACAGAACGTGACCACCATCGACAACCTGCACGCCGATCCGGTCGGGCAGATCGTCCAGCAAGCCTGGCTTGATACCGCCGTGGCGCAGTGCGGTTTCTGTCAGGGCGGGCAAATCATGTCCGCTACGGCATTACTCAAGACCAATCCGAACCCGAGCGATGAGCAAATCGAAGAAGCCATGGTCGGCAACATTTGCCGTTGCGGCACCTACAACCGCATCAAAACCGCGATCCGCCAAGCCTCCACTCATCTGAAGGAGGCCAAGGCATGAGCCGCGTACCGAACGATTTCGCCCTGAGCAACCTCAGCCGGCGCGGCTTTCTCAAAGGCGTCGGCGCCACCGGTGCATTGGTGCTGGCCGCGAGCTGGGGCTGGCAGGATGCGCTGGCTGAAGACAAACCGAAGAAGTTCGGTGCCGATGGCATGCCCAACGGCTGGATCGACGATCCGAAGGTTTACGTGAGCATTGCCGCCGACGGCACGGTAACCGTGGTGTGCAACCGTTCGGAAATGGGTCAGGGCGTACGCACCAGTCTGAGCATGGTGGTTGCCGATGAACTGGACGCTGATTGGGCGCAAGTCAAAGTGCAGCAGGCGCCGGGTGATGAAGTGCGCTTCGGCAATCAGGACACCGACGGCTCGCGCAGCATGCGGCACTGGTACGAGCCGATGCGCCGTTGCGGTGCCGCGGCCCGGACCATGCTTGAACAAGCTGCTGCCGAACAGTGGAAAGTTCCGGCCTCCGAGTGCCGTGCGCAACTGCACAAAGTTATTCATACGCCGTCGGGGCGTGAATTGGGATATGGCGCGCTCGCCGCTGCTGCCAGTGCGTTGGCGGTGCCGGCGCGTGACAGTCTGCGACTCAAGCAGCCGTCGGAATTTCGCTATATCGGCAAGGAAGGCACCAAAGCCATCGACGGCGCCGACATCGTCAACGGGCGTGCGGTATTTGGTGCTGACGTGCATTTCGACGGCATGTTGTACGCGGTGATCGCGCGTCCGGCGGTGTACGGCGGCAAGGTCAAGTCGCTGGACGACAGCGCCGCACTGAAAGTCCCGGGCGTGCTCAAGGTCATGCAGATCGAAGGTCGTCCGTTGCCATCGGAGTTCCAGCCATTGGGTGGCGTGGCGGTTGTGGCGAGCAACACTTGGGCGGCAATCAAGGGCCGCGAAGCGCTGAAGATCGAGTGGGACGACGGCCCGAATGCCAGTTACGACTCGATTGCCTATCGCAAGGAACTGGAAGCCGCCGCGCTGAAACCGGGCAAAGTGGTGCGCAATACTGGCGACACTGACAAAGCCATCGGCGCAGCCACCAGCACCCTGGAAGCGTCCTACTATTTGCCGCACTTGTCGCAATCGCCGATGGAGCCGATGGTCGCCATCGCCCGCTTCAAAGATGGCATGTGCGAGGCGTGGGCTCCGAGCCAGGCGCCGCAAGTCACCCGCGAGCGCATCGGCGAACGTCTGGGTCTGCCATTCGATAACGTCACCCTGAATGTGACGCTGCTCGGCGGTGGTTTCGGCCGTAAATCGAAACCGGATTTCGTCATTGAAGCCGCGATCCTCGCCAAGGAATTCCCTGGCAAAGCCGTGCGCGTGCAGTGGACGCGCGAAGACGATATCCATAACTCGTATTTCCACACCGTGTCCGCCGAATATCTCAAGGCTGGCGTGGGCAAGGACGGCATGCCATCGGCGTGGCTGCACCGCACGGTAGCGCCGAGCATCACCGCGTTGTTCGCGCCGGGCATGAACCACGAAGCGGCGTTCGAACTGGGCATGGGTTTCACCAACATGGCTTACGCGATTCCCAATGTGCGCCTGGAAAACCCTGAGGCCACCGTGCACACGCGAGTCGGCTGGTATCGCTCGGTGTCGAACATTCCTCATGGTTTCGCAATCCAGAGTTTTGTCGACGAGCTGGCGCACAAGGCCGGTGAAGATCCGCTCAAGTACCAGATCAAACTGCTCGGCCCGGACCGTCAGATCGATCCGCGTACCCTGAGCGAAGAGTGGAACTACGGCGAATCTCCCGAGCGTTATCCAATCGACACCGGGCGCATGCGCACCGTGCTGGAAACTGCCGCGAAGGCCGCCGGTTGGGGTCGCAAATTGCCCAAGGGCCGTGGACTGGGGCTTGCGGTGCATTACAGCTTCGTCACCTATGTGGCGGCGGTGATTGAAGTCGAGGTCAAGGACGACGGCACGTTGATCGTGCACAAGGCCGACATCGCCGTGGATTGCGGCCCGCAGATCAACCCTGAACGCATCCGTTCACAGTTCGAAGGCGCTTGTGTGATGGGCCTGGGTAATGCAGTGCTCGGCGAGATCAGTTTCAAGGACGGCAAGGTCCAGCAGGACAACTTCCATATGTATGAAGTGGCGCGCATGTCGCTGGCGCCGAAGGAAGTCGCGGTGCATCTGGTGACGCCTCCGGGCGACGTGCCATTGGGTGGTGTCGGTGAGCCGGGCGTGCCGCCGATTGCCCCGGCGCTGTGCAACGCGATCTTCGCCGCCACCGGCCAGCGTATTCGCAACTTGCCGGTGCGTTACCAGTTGCAGGGCTGGCAGAAGGCGCAAGCCTGATGGACAGCGTCGATCTGAATGTCCTGCGCAGCGTGCTGGAATGGCGCCGCGCCGGACAGCGGGTGGTGTTGTTCAGCGTGGTGCAAACCTGGGGAACCGCCCCGCGCGCACCCGGCGCGATGTTGGCGCTGCGCGAGGATGGCGTGGTGATTGGCTCGGTGTCGGGCGGCTGCGTCGAGGATGATTTGATCGCACGGCTGCACGATGGTCGGATCGCCACTGACGGGCCCCCAGTGCAATTGATCACTTACGGCGTGACGCGCGAGGAGGCCGCACGTTTCGGCCTGCCTTGCGGTGGCACTTTGCGTCTGACCGAGGAACGGGTCGGCGATCCCGCGTGGGTCGCCGAGTTGCTGGCGCGTTGCGAAGCGCATGAAATCGTTGCGCGTGAGCTGAATATCGCTACGGGCGAAGTGCGTTTGCAGCCAGCGAGCAAGACCGATTCATTGGTGTTTGATGGCCAGACCTTGCGCGCGATCTACGGGCCGCGCTGGCGTCTGCTGTTGATCGGTGCCGGGCAGTTGTCGCGCTATGTGGCGGAGATGGCGCGGCTGCTGGATTTCGAAGTGCTGATCTGCGATCCGCGCACCGAGTTTGTGTATGGCTGG
The DNA here is from genome assembly GCF_049897765.1 of Pseudomonas sp. TWP3-2. Taxonomy (NCBI): domain Bacteria; kingdom Pseudomonadati; phylum Pseudomonadota; class Gammaproteobacteria; order Pseudomonadales; family Pseudomonadaceae; genus Pseudomonas; species Pseudomonas sp. TWP3-2. Next base: position 214,543 of record NZ_JAFCWW010000003.1, read on the forward strand.
GAAGAGCAGCATGGGCGATTCGTGCCGGGCATGCCGGATGATGCAGTGCTCGAAATCCAGACCGATGAGCGCACGGCGATTGTCGCGCTGACACACGATCCGCGTCTGGACGATATGGCGCTGCTCACTGCGCTCGATTCCAAAGCGTTTTATGTCGGCGCACTCGGCTCGCGGGTCAACAGCCAGAAGCGCCGGGAAAACCTGGCTCAGCTAGGCTTGTCTGAACAGGCCATCGCGCGTTTGCATGGGCCGATTGGTTTGCATATTGGCAGCCACACTCCGGCGGAAATCGCCTTGTCGCTGCTGGCAGAAATTGTCGCGATCAAGAACGGCGTCGAGCTGAAACAGAAGAAGGCACTGGAGGGCGTATGAGTGGTTCCATCGGCGTGGTCGTATTGGCGGCGGGCGAGGGCAGTCGTTTTCGTGAAGTGGCGGGTGCCGACAAGGACAAGCTGCTGGCTGACTGCACCGGGCGCGATGGCGCGGTGCGTTCGGTGATCGAGCAGGTGTTGGTCAATCTGCCGACGAGTCTCGACAAGCGCGTTCTGGTGACCACCGAGGCGCGACCGCAAGTGATGCGCATGGCCCAGGCTTATGGTTGTGAGGTTGTGTCGGTCGAACCCACCGGAATGGGCGACAGCATCGCGGCGGGTGTTGCGGCGTGTGCGGATCTGGATGGCTGGCTGATTGTGCTGGGGGATATGCCGTTTATCTTGCCGTCGAGTATTGAACGCGTGGCGGCGGCGATGGCTGAGGATGCGGTGAGTGTGCCGGTGTTGAGCGGTGAGTATGGGCATCCGGTGGGGTTTGGTCGTTCTTTTGCTGCGGGGTTGATGGCGTTGTCCGGGGATCGCGGGGCTCGGCCGTTGTTTGCGCAGGGGCGGGTGGTTGAGGTGTTTGTGGATGATGCCGGGGTGGTTTGGGATGTTGATGTGCCGGAGGCGCTGGCCTTTGTACAGTCTTGAGTTTTGTGTGGGGCCTTGAGATTGCGGCCCTCACCCTAACCCTCTCCCAGAGGTAGAGGGGACTGACCGAGTTGGATGTTCGAGTTACGCCGACGTGAAATATCGAGGCGAACTCAGGTTTTGAAGAGCATGGAGATCTGCTCCCTTGATCTAAAGCATGGCGCAAAAACCACTGCATAAAAAAGCCCCGCCTGGATTACCAGGCGGGGCTTTTTGTTAGCTGTCGGAATCAGACCAGAGGTTTAGGCTCGTGTTCTTTTTCCTGAGCTGCTTCGTGATGCTCGACCGCGTCCTGAACGGAACGTGGTGCTTCGGCAATCACTGCTTCAACTGCGGCTTCTTCAGCAACCGGGGCAGGAGCTGCCTCGACCGCTTCGGCAGCAACCGGAGCGGCAGCCTGTTCGGCCAGCAGACGCTCGGCTTCACGCTTGCGGCGACGCACTTCACGTGGGTCGTTCGGCGCACGGCCATTTTCGGTCAGGGCGCTGGCCGGAGCCACTGGAGCAGGTGCTTCGGCAACGACTGGCGCTTCGACCACTGGGGTTTCAACAACAGCAGCTTCTACCACCGGTGCTTCAACGACTGGAGCAGCCGCTTCAACCACTGGTTCGGCAACAACCGGAGCAGCTTGAACCGGCGCAGCTTCGAAGGCTGGCGCTGGGGTTTCGGCTACGGCTGGTTCGGCAACCCAGTTGAATGCGGTCTGTTCTTCGCGAACCTCACGCACGGTTTCGGTTACGGTTTCGCTGACTGTTTCAGGCGCGGCCTCAACAACCGGTTCTGCAACAAACGCTGGCGCTTCGGCGATCACGGCAGGCTCGGCAACGACTTCAACCTGAGGCTGATATTCGCGAACCGGCGCTACTTCGACTTCCGGCGCAGCCACTGCTTCAACTGGCGAGGTCGCTTCAACAACCGGCGCTTCTACTGGAGCAGTTTCCAGAGTAGCGGTGGCGCGTTCGGCTTGCTCGTGAGCTTGAGCTTCGGCCGGAGCACTGATCACGCTGCTGGCAACAGCGGCGGTCACGGCCAGGCCAGCGGCCAGTTCGGCAGTGCTCGGCTCGGCGCGTTCAGCGCCTTCAGGATTTTCAGAAGACTCTTCCGAACCCTCGATCTCGTTGCCGTTGGCATCACGCTGACGCTCACGACGGTTGCTGCGACGACGCTGACCGCGCGAGCGACGACGTGGACGATCGCCTTCGGCGCCTTCCGAGCCATCATCCGGCAGTTGCTCTTCGTTGCTGTTCAGATCGGTAGTCAGATCGGTGTTGAGCTCTTCTTGAACAACGGCTGCGGCTTGTTCGGCACGCGGCTGACGCTCTTCACGCGGAGGGCGTGGAGCACGTTCTTCGCGCGGCTGACGGGCCGGACGCTCTTCAGCGGTGGCAGCCACAGCGACACCAGCAGCGGCAACGGCCGGAGCGGCATCCAGTGGCTCGCGCAGTTCACGCACACGTTCTTCACGCTCGCCACGCGGCTTGCGATCTTCGCGTGGAGCACGCGGTGGACGTGGCGCACGTTCTTCGCGTGGTGCGCGTTCTTCACGGGCTACCGGTGCTTCTTCACGTGGCTCGCGGACTTCACGGGCTTCGCGTGGCTGACGCTCTTCACGCGGCTCGCGTGGCGCACGTTCTTCACGAGGAGCACGTTCTTCGCGCGGCTTGCGTTCTTCATCACGGCGACCGTTACGGTTGCGGCTTTGCTGACGACCGTTACGACGCTCTTCGTTGCGCGCAGGACGCTCGGTGGCTGGTTTCTCAACCACAACCGGAGCAACTGGTTCTTCTTTGGTCGCGAACAGGCTGACCAGGGACTTCACCAGACCTTTGAACAGGCTTGGTTCTGGCAGGGCAACCGGAGCAGGTGCAGGTGCCGGTGCAGCCACTTCGGCCGGGACCGGAGCATTGGCACGGGCCGGAGCAGTTTTCACTGCGGCTTCCTGGCGAACCAGAGTGCGGGTCGCGGCGGCTGGCTGAACTTCTTCGACTTCGGCAGCAGCGGCGGCAATTTCATAGCTCGACTGGCCGGTAGCGGCTTCCGGGCTGTCATCGCGCAGACGCTGAACTTCGAAGTGCGGCGTTTCGAGGTGGTCGTTCGGCAGAATGACGATGCGCGCACGGGTGCGCAGTTCGATCTTGGTGATCGAGTTGCGTTTTTCGTTGAGCAGGAACGCAGCAACCGGGATCGGCACCTGAGCGCGGACTTCGGCAGTGCGGTCTTTCAGGGCTTCTTCTTCGATCAGGCGCAGGATCGCCAGCGACAGCGATTCAACGTCACGGATGATGCCGGTGCCGCTGCAGCGCGGGCAAACGATACCGCTGCTTTCGCCGAGCGATGGACGCAGACGCTGACGGGACATTTCCAGCAGGCCGAAGCGCGAGATACGGCCGATCTGTACACGGGCGCGGTCGGCTTCCAGGCATTCGCGGACTTTCTCTTCCACGGCGCGCTGGTTCTTGGCAGGGGTCATGTCGATGAAGTCGATGACGATCAGGCCGCCGATGTCGCGCAGGCGCAACTGACGGGCGATTTCTTCGGCGGCTTCAAGGTTGGTCTGCAGAGCGGTTTCTTCGATGTCGCTGCCTTTAGTGGCGCGCGCCGAGTTGATGTCGATGGACACCAGGGCTTCGGTCGGATCGATAACGATGGAGCCGCCGGAAGGCAGTTCGACGACGCGCTGGAAAGCGGTCTCGATCTGGCTTTCGATCTGGAAACGGTTGAACAGCGGAACGCTGTCTTCGTACAGCTTGATCTTGCTCGCGTACTGCGGCATCACCTGGCGGATGAAGGTCAGGGCTTCGTCCTGAGCTTCAACGCTGTCGATCAGCACTTCGCCGATGTCCTGGCGCAGGTAATCGCGGATGGCGCGGATGATCACGTTGCTCTCCTGATAGATCAGGAATGGCGCGGAGCGATCCAGCGAAGCTTCTTTGATGGCGGTCCAGAGTTGCAGCAGGTAATCGAGGTCCCACTGCATTTCTTCGCTGCTGCGGCCAAGGCCGGCAGTGCGCACGATCAGACCCATGTCGGCCGGTGCAACCAGACCGTTCAGGGCTTCACGCAGTTCGTTGCGCTCTTCACCTTCGATGCGACGGGAGATACCACCGGCACGCGGGTTGTTCGGCATCAGAACGAGGTAACGACCGGCCAGGCTGATGAAGGTGGTCAGGGCTGCGCCCTTGTTGCCACGTTCTTCTTTTTCGACCTGAACGATGACTTCCTGGCCTTCGCTCAGGACGTCCTTGATGTTGACGCGGCCTTCAGGAGCTTTCTTGAAGTATTCGCGGGAGATTTCTTTGAGGGGCAGGAAGCCGTGGCGCTCGGAGCCGAAATCGACAAAGGCAGCCTCAAGGCTTGGTTCGATGCGAGTGATCTTGCCTTTATAGATATTGGCTTTTTTCTGCTCGCGTGCACCGGATTCGATGTCCAGGTCGTAGAGGCGCTGGCCATCTACCAGTGCAACACGCAACTCTTCGGGTTGAGTTGCGTTAATCAGCATTCTTTTCATGTAGTACCGTCGGTTTCCGGGCTGCCGGAAACGGCGTTCGGCACACACGACTTCTCACGGTCGGTGTCAGGTGCGTCGGGAGTGGTTGGCCATTCCCGTGTCCAGCGATGTTGGCCAATTGGGCCGTTATCGCGACGTACGCGTCCTGCTTGCTGTGGCTACTTAAGCACTCAGTCAGGAGGAGGAATCAACCGTGGCTGTGGACGAGATGAAGCGTCTTGAAAAACCTGTAGCTACACAGGCCAGCGGTTGTGCATCTCCACCCTACACGTATCCCTGATAATTCGGGTGCTGCCGCGCGCAGAATCCGCAGCGGGTTGGCATTTACCGTGAGCTCCGAAAGGGGAGGTCACGCATCATGGCTAATTTAGGCAACGTTTCCGAAGCTATTGCTCGGGGTCATTCGTAGCTGACTGCACTTTGTGAACTGGCCGTGAATATGGCTCGCAGAGCGAGTGAGAACTCTGCTTTGCGGCGTGATTCAGGCCTCATGTCACCTGCGCTCGTTACAGCTGCAAACTCCACCGTTACGTAGCAAAAGCTCCGTAGGACGGCCTCGCGTCCTGGTGAATTGCGTTGGTCAGGGCCGGTTTTTGACCGTGATTCCTCTGTCCAGGCCGCTTTTGGCGGCGTTCGCGACTATAGCAGCAATGATTAAGTGCTTCAATTCCATAAAAAATTGATATCATCCGCGCCATGACGACTACTGCCCCTGTGACTCCAAGCGTTCAATTGCTTGAGGTCTCGCCGGAATATGCCGGCCAACGAATTGACAACTTCCTCCTCGCCCGGCTCAAAGGCGTGCCCAAGACCCTGATTTACCGCATTTTGCGTAAAGGCGAAGTGCGCGTGAACAAAGGTCGGATCAAGCCCGAGTACAAGCTGCAGGCTGGCGACATCGTGCGCGTGCCGCCCGTGCGCGTGCCCGAGCGCGATGAGCCGGTGCCACTCGCACAAGGCTTGTTGCAGCGTCTCGAAGCGTCGATCGTGCATGAAGACAAAGCCCTGATCGTGATCAACAAGCCTGCGGGCATTGCGGTTCACGGCGGCAGCGGCTTGAACTTCGGCGTGATCGAAGCCTTCCGTCAGTTGCGTCCCGACGCCAAAGAGCTGGAGCTGGTGCATCGCCTCGACCGCGACACCTCCGGCCTGCTGATGATCGCCAAGAAGCGCAGCATGCTCCGCCATTTGCACGAGCAACTGCGTGGCGACGGCATCGACAAGCGCTATATGGCGCTGGTGCGCGGCAACTGGGCAACTTCGATCAAGCAAGTCCGCGCGCCGTTGCTCAAGAGCAATCTGCGTTCCGGCGAGCGCATGGTCGAAGTCAACGAGGAGGGCAAAGAAGCCCTGACCCTGTTCAAAGTGCTGCGGCGCTTCGGTGATTTTGCAACCATGGTCGAGGCCAAGCCTGTTACCGGCCGGACGCACCAGATTCGCGTCCACACCCTGCACGCCGGGCATTGTATTGCTGGCGACAGCAAGTACGGCGATGAAGGTTTCACCAAGGAAATCCGCGATCTGGGCGGCAAGCGCCTGTTCCTGCATGCCTACATGCTGACCGTGCCTTTGCCGGATGGCGGAAAACTCACCTTGCAGGCACCTGTCGATGAAATGTGGGCCAAGACCGTGGAGCGACTGAGTGCGGCACCCTGATTACAAACTGCTGATTTTCGATTGGGATGGCACGCTGGCCGACTCCATTGGTCGGATTGTCGAGGCCATGCATGTGGCCTCCGAGCGATCCGGCTTCGAATTGCGCGATGACTTTGCGGTGAAGGGCATCATCGGTCTTGGCTTGCCCGAGGCTATTCGTACTCTTTATCCCGCGATCACCGATGCCGAGATGGTGCTGTTCCGTGAGCATTATGCGGATCGCTATATAGAAGCCGAAGCGGTGCCTTCGCCGTTGTTCGAAGGGGTAGTCGAGTCGCTGGCCTCATTTCGTGAAGACGGCTATCACTTGGCGGTGGCTACCGGCAAGAGTCGGCGCGGGCTGGATCGAGTGCTCAAGGCGCATGGCTGGGAAGATTATTTCGAGATCACCCGGGCTGCCGATGAAACCGCGAGCAAGCCGCATCCATTGATGCTCGAGCAGATCCTCGCCCATTGTGGTGTGCGGGCCGAGCAGGCATTGATGGTCGGCGACTCGTCGTTCGATCTGCAGATGGCGCGCAATGCCGGCATGGGTTCGGTGGCCGTCAGTTATGGGGCGCAATCGATTGAAGCATTGCAGGCTTTCGAGCCGCTGCTCTCGGTTGACCGTTTTTCCGAATTGCACGCCTGGCTGGGCAAGCAGGCTTAATACGTTTTTGGGGTGGATGGCATGACCGACGAATGGAAAGCACCGGCCAAGGCAACTGCCGACGACGGTGACGCAAAAAGCTGGAAGTTGCTGGAAAAGACTCTGCTGGCCGGTGTGCAGGAACAGCGTCGCTCGCGCCGCTGGGGCATCTTCTTCAAGTTGCTGACGTTTGTTTACCTGGTTGTCGCGCTGATTCTGTTCACGCCGCTGATGGACATGGAAAAAAGCGCCACTCGCGGCTCCAACTACACCGCGTTGATCGACGTCACTGGCGTGATCGCCGATAAAGAGCCGGCGAGTGCTGACAACATTGTCGGCAGCCTGCGCGCAGCCTTCGAGGACAAAAAGGTCAAGGGCGTGGTCCTGCGCATCAACAGCCCTGGCGGCAGTCCGGTGCAATCGGGTTATGTGTATGACGAAATCAAGCGTCTGCGTGGCCTGCACCCGGAAACCAAGCTGTATGCGGTGATTTCCGATCTAGGGGCGTCCGGTGCCTATTACATCGCCAGTGCGGCGGATCAGATCTATGCCGACAAGGCCAGTCTGGTCGGTTCCATCGGTGTGACGGCGGCTGGTTACGGCTTTGTCGGTACCATGGAGAAGCTCGGTGTCGAGCGTCGGACCTACACCTCCGGCGAGCACAAATCGTTTCTCGATCCGTTCCAGCCGCAAAAGCCTGAAGAGACTGCGTTCTGGCAGAGCGTGCTGGACACCACGCACAAGCAGTTCATCAATAGCGTGAAGCAGGGGCGTGGCGATCGCCTGAAGGATAAGGAGCATCCGGAGCTGTTCTCCGGGCTGGTCTGGTCGGGTGAGCAGGCGTTGCCGCTGGGGCTGATCGATGGGCTGGGCAATGCCAGTTCGGTTGCGCGCGATGTGATCGGCGAAAAAGAGCTGGTGGATTTTACCGTTCAGGAATCGCCGTTCGATCGCTTCTCGAAGAAGCTCGGTGCGAGCGTGGCGGAGCAGTTGGCGATGTGGATGGGTTTCCACGGGCCGTCGTTGCGTTAAGCAATTGATGCATGGGAAAACCGGCTCTTGTGGCCGGTTTTTTGTGGCTCAGGGAATCTGCACGCCTTCGGCTAATAGCATGTCGATCAGGCGGATCAGCGGCAATCCGATCAGGCTGGTCGCATCCGGCCCTTCAGTGGATTGAAACAGGCTCACACCCAATCCCTCGGCTTTGAAGCTGCCAGCGCAGTCATAGGGCTGTTCGGCGTGCAGGTAGCGTTCGATGCGCTCTTGGTCCAGCGTGCGCATGTGTACGGTGAATGGCACGTAGTCGACCTGGCACAGGCCTGTCTGGCTGTTGAGCAGTGCCAGGCCGGTCAGAAAGGTGACGCTGGTGCCGCTGGCGGCCAGCAACTGCTCGCGAGCTTTCTCGAAAGTGTGCGGCTTGCCGATGATCTGTTCGCCAAGCACCGCGACCTGATCCGAACCGATGATCAGATGATCGGGATGACTGACGGCCAGGGCGCGGGCTTTTTGCTCGGCGAGGCGTTTGACCAGCTCGATGGCTGACTCGCCCGGGCGATGACTTTCATCGATGTCCGGCGAGCTGCAGACGAACGGCAGGCGCAGGCGGGCGAGCAGTTCACGGCGATATGGCGAGCTTGAAGCGAGTAATAAAGGCAGCATTCGCATCTCCTGAGGCAGGCGCGAATTCTAGCCGAGGCACGTAAGTGACGGACAGGGCGCAATTTCCTTTGACATGGCCGGGTGCATCCCTATAATGCTGCGCCTATGTTGAATGACCCGATTCCACCTCACGTTGACCCGCGCAAATTGGCTGATCGTGGCACTTCCCTTCAAGGTGAAATGCTGCTGGCCGATTTGGAGAGACTCTGCGACCCGCTTTCCGACAATGTCGGTACGGTGCAGGCGAAATTCGTTTTTGAACGAGATGAACGTAAATCTGTGGTAATCCACAGCTTTATCGACACCGAGGTCAAAATGGTTTGCCAGCGTTGTCTTGAGCTGGTCACCCTGCCGATTCACAGCGAATGCAGTTACGCTGTGGTGAAGGAGGGTGCGAATACCCAGTCGTTACCGAAAGGTTATGACGTGCTGGAACTGGGCGAAGATCCTTTGGATCTGCATGCACTGATCGAGGAGGAGCTTTTGCTCGCCTTGCCCATTGTGCCTGCTCATCATCCGGAAGAATGCCAGCAGCCGGAAGGGCTCGATGAAGAGCCTGAACCGAGCGAGGACGAGGTAACGCGGTCCAACCCGTTCAGTGTATTGGCGCAGTTAAAGCGTGACCCAAACGTTTAGGAGTTAATCAATTATGGCTGTTCAGCAGAACAAAAAATCCCGCTCTGCCCGTGACATGCGTCGTTCGCACGACGCCCTGACGGCGAGCACTCTGTCTGTAGAAAAAACCACTGGTGAAATTCACCTGCGTCACCACGTATCGCCAGAAGGCGTATACCGTGGCCGTAAAGTGATCGACAAGGGCGCTGACGAGTAATCACTTGTCTGCTCAAGTCATCGCGATTGACGCAATGGGCGGGGACTTCGGTCCCCGCAGCATTGTTCAGGCCAGTCTCGCTTGCCTGTCTGCTACGCCCTCGCTGCACCTGACCCTCGTCGGTCAACCCTCCCTTCTTGAAGAATTGATCGCTGGCCAATCGGCTGCGGATCGCACGCGCCTGACGATTGTCGCGGCGTCCGAAGTCATCACCATGGACGAAAAACCTGCCCAGGCCCTGCGTGGCAAGCCGGACTCGTCGATGCGTGTCGCACTTGAGCTGTTGCGTGATGGCAAGGTTCAGGCGTGTGTCAGTTCGGGTAATACCGGTGCGCTGATGGCGTTGTCGCGATTTGTCCTGAAGACGGTGCCGGGTATTGATCGGCCGGCGATGGTCGCGGCGATTCCTACGCAGACCGGCTATTGCCAGTTGCTCGATCTGGGCGCCAACGTCGATTGCAGCGCCGAACAACTGCTGCAATTTGCGGTGATGGGTTCGGTGGCGGCGCAGGCGCTGGGTGTCGCCCGGCCGCGCGTGGCGCTGCTGAATATCGGCACCGAAGACATCAAGGGCAATCAGCAGGTCAAGCTGGCGGCGACGCTTCTGCAAGGCGCGCGCGGCATTAATTACATCGGCTTCATCGAGGGCGACGGTTTGTATCGCGGCGAAGCAGATGTGGTGGTGTGTGACGGGTTTGTCGGCAATATCCTGCTCAAGTCCAGCGAAGGCCTGGCGACGATGATTGCTGCGCGCATCGAGGCCTTGTTCAAGAAAAACTTCGCCTCGCGTGCGGTCGGTGCCTTGGCGTTGCCGCTGATGAGGCGCTTGCAGGCTGATCTGGCGCCGGCCAGGCACAACGGCGCGAGTTTTCTCGGGTTGCAGGGGATCGTGGTGAAAAGTCACGGTTCAGCCGGGGTGCAGGGTTTTCAGAGTGCAATTCAACGCGCGCTGATCGAGATTCAGGAGAATCTGCCCGAGCGCCTGCACGGTCGTCTGGAGGATTTGTTGTCTTAGGCGTTTTCGTCTGACAATGCTTAAATGTGACCGCCCGGTTCAAAGGGCCATCCAACTGTCAGTTTCTGGCGTCCCTCTGTCGGGGCGTCAATATTTCCGACGACAAGATCATTAGGGGCTTGTTACATGTCTGCTTCCCTCGCATTCGTCTTTCCAGGACAGGGTTCGCAGTCCCTCGGCATGCTGGCCGAGCTGGGCGCGCAATACCCGCTGATCCTCGATACTTTCCAAGAAGCCTCCGCTGCTCTGGGCTACGACCTGTGGGCACTGACTCAGCAGGGTCCGGAAGAGCTGCTCAATCAAACCGACAAAACCCAACCGGCCATTCTGACCGCTTCGATCGCCCTGTGGCGTCTGTGGCTGGCTGAAGGTGGCGCGCGTCCGGCTTTTGTTGCCGGTCACAGTCTGGGTGAATACAGCGCGCTGGTCGCGGCCGGGAGCCTGACGCTGGCGGACGCGGTGAAGCTCGTCGAGCGCCGTGGCCAGTTGATGCAGGAAGCGGTTCCGGCCGGGCAGGGCGGCATGGCTGCCATCCTCGGTCTGGAAGATGCCGACGTGTTGGCTGCCTGCGCCGAAGCTGCGCAAGGCGAAGTGGTCAGCGCGGTGAACTTCAATTCCCCGGGCCAAGTGGTCATCGCTGGTGCCAAGGCTGCGGTCGAGCGCGCCATTGAAGGCTGCAAGGCGCGTGGCGCCAAGCGTGCCATGCCGCTGCCGGTCAGCGTGCCGTCGCACTGTGAACTGATGCGTCCGGCGGCCGAGCGCTTTGCCGAGTCCATCGCTGCCATCAACTGGCAGGCGCCGCAGATCCCTGTGGTACAGAATGTCAGCGCACAAGTGCCGGCGGATCTGGAAACCCTCAAGCGTGATCTGCTCGAACAGCTTTACAAGCCAGTGCGCTGGGTCGAATCGGTCCAGACCCTTGCCGCCCAAGGCGCGACCACGCTGGTCGAATGCGGTCCAGGCAAAGTACTGGCCGGTCTGAACAAACGTTGCGCTGAAGGCGTAGCGACTTCCAACCTCAATACCCCAGACGCTTTCGCTGCCGCCCGCGCAGCGATTGCCTGAATCAGGAGAAACTTGCATGAGTCTGCAAGGTAAAGTTGCACTGGTCACCGGCGCAAGCCGTGGCATCGGCCAGGCTATCGCACTGGAACTGGGTCGTCAGGGCGCCATCGTCGTCGGTACTGCGACCTCCGCCAAGGGTGCCGAGGCCATTGCCGCCACGCTGAAAGAGCATGGCATTCAAGGCACCGGTCTGGAACTTAACGTCACCAGCGACGAATCGGTGACCTCGGTACTGGCGAGCATCCAGGAGCAGTTCGGCGCCCCGGCGATTTTGGTCAACAATGCCGGCATCACCCGCGATAATTTGCTGATGCGCATGAAAGATGACGAATGGCATGATGTCATCGATACCAACCTGAACAGTCTGTTTCGCCTGTCCAAGGGCGTTTTGCGCGGCATGACCAAAGCGCGTTGGGGCCGAATCATCAGTATTGGTTCTGTTGTGGGTGCCATGGGCAACGCAGGCCAAGTAAACTATGCAGCCGCCAAGGCCGGTCTGGAAGGTTTCAGCCGTGCCATGGCGCGTGAAGTCGGTTCGCGTTCGATTACGGTCAACTCGGTAACCCCAGGGTTCATCGATACCGATATGACCCGCGAGCTGCCTGAAGCACAGCGTGAAGCCTTGCAGACGCAGATTCCGCTGGGCCGTCTGGGACAAGCTCAAGAGATCGCGTCCGTGGTCGCTTTTCTTGCATCCGACGGTGCGGCATACGTGACCGGGGCTACAATCCCGGTAAACGGCGGGATGTACATGTAAGTAAAATGTGACGGATTGCTTCAAAAAAATGTCATACGAGCTGTCTAAAATCCGTTATAAAGCTGCAATCTATTTATAGGCAGAGGGTCGTCGGGTTTGAGGAGTGAAGCTTTCAGTTGAAAAACTGAAATGGCTTTCTATACACTTACCCACTGGCCAGCTGCCTGAATTTGTCCATTAGGAGTGAAAACAAGGTATGAGCACCATCGAAGAGCGCGTCAAGAAAATCGTTGCCGAGCAACTGGGCGTTAAAGAAGAAGAAGTGGTCAACACTGCTTCCTTCGTTGAAGACCTGGGTGCCGACTCCCTTGACACCGTTGAGCTGGTGATGGCTCTGGAAGAGGAATTCGAGACCGAAATCCCTGACGAAGAAGCTGAGAAGATCACTACTGTACAAGCTGCAATCGATTACGTTACAAACCACCAGGCTTAATAGCTTGTAATCGTTGCTTGCTGTCATGGAAAAACCGCACTGCCATCACGGCGTGCGGTTTTTTCTTTAGGTCTGATGCAAAGTCGTCATTTGAAAAAGGAGAGTGCTGTGTCGCGTAGACGCGTCGTAGTCACCGGTATGGGTATGTTGTCGCCACTGGGCACGGATGTGCCGAGCAGCTGGCAGGGCATTCTGGCTGGCCGCAGTGGCATTGGTCTGATCGAACACACCGACCTTTCTGCCTATTCCACCCGTTTTGGCGGCTCGGTAAAGGGCTTCAATGTCGAGGAATACCTGTCGGTCAAGGAAGCGCGCAAGCTCGACCTGTTCATTCAGTACGGTTTGGCAGCAGGCTTTCAAGCCGTGCGCAACTCCGGTCTGGAAGTCACCGACGCCAACCGTGAACGCATTGGCGTGGCCATGGGTTCGGGTATCGGCGGTCTGACCAACATCGAAGAAACCAGCCGTATACTGCACGAGACTGGCCCGCGCCGGATTTCTCCGTTCTTTGTGCCCGGCTCGATCATCAATATGATTTCCGGGTTCCTGTCCATCCACTTGGGTGCCCAGGGGCCTAATTACGCCATCGCCACGGCGTGTACTACCGGTACGCACTGCATCGGCATGGCGGCACGCAACATCATGTACGACGAAGCCGACGTGATGATTGCCGGCGGCGCTGAAATGGCCGCGTGCGGACTGGGTATGGGCGGCTTCGGCGCCTCGCGTGCGTTGTCGACGCGCAACGATGAACCGACCCGCGCCAGCCGTCCGTGGGACAAGGGTCGTGACGGTTTCGTGCTGTCCGACGGCGCCGGCGCGCTGGTGCTCGAAGAACTCGAGCACGCCAAGGCGCGCGGCGCGACCATTTACGCCGAGCTGATCGGTTTCGGCACCAGTGGCGATGCATTCCACATGACTTCGCCACCTGCCGACGGCGCCGGTGCTGCACGCTGCATCACCAATGCGTTGCGCGACGCGAAGATCAACGTCGACCAAGTGCAATACATCAACGCCCACGGCACCTCGACGCCGGCCGGCGATCTGGCTGAAGCCAATGCGATCAAATCGGTGTTCGGTGAGCACGCCTACAAGTTGGCAGTCAGCTCGACCAAGTCCATGACTGGTCACCTGTTGGGTGCGGCCGGCGCGGTCGAGGCGATCTTCAGCGTGCTGGCGATCAACAGCCAAGTGGCGCCGCCGACCATCAACCTCGATGAGCCGGACGAAGGCTGCGACCTCGACTTCGTGCCGCACACTGCGCGCAACATGGACATCGATGTCGTGCTGTCCAACTCGTTCGGGTTTGGCGGCACCAATGGCACCTTGGCGTTCCGTCGGTTCGCCGGCTGATGGATTGCTGGGTCGACGGTCAACCGGCTGACGCACTGTCGCTGAAAGATCGCGGCCTGGCTTACGGCGACGGTCTGTTCGAGACCATCGCCGTGCGTGGCGGCCAGCCGTTGCTGCTGGATCGCCACCTGGCGCGCTTGGCCGATGGCTGCGCGCGTCTGGCCATCGCTGCCGATATCGAGTTGATTCGCAGCGAACTGCACAGCTATTCCACTGCCATGGGCGAGGGTGTGCTCAAACTCATCCTCACCCGTGGCGACGGTTTGCGCGGTTATGCGCCAGATCCTGCGGCGCCCGGCCGACGCATTCTGCAAGGCAATCCACCTGCTGCTTATCCTGCCGCCCATGGCGAGCGAGGCGTGCGTCTGTTTCCGTGCGTTACGCGCTTGTCCCATCAGCCATTGCTGGCGGGTCTCAAGCACCTCAATCGTTTGGAGCAGGTGCTGGCCCGCGCTGAATGGTCGGACAGCGAACACGCCGAAGGCTTGATGCTCGACCAGTCCGGTCGCGTGATCGAGGGCGTTTACAGCAATCTGTTCATGGTGCGCGACGGGGTGTTGATCACCGCCGATCTGACGCGCTGCGGTGTGGCCGGCGTGATGCGCGCCGAAATATTGTTTCAGGCCGAGTCACTCGGCATCCCCACGCAAATCACTGATATCCGCCTGGAGCAGCTGCAATGGGCCGATGAAGTGTTTGTCTGCAACAGTGTGTATGGCGTCTGGCCGGTATGTGCCTACGCTGCACTGAGCTGGCCGGTTGGCCCGCTCACCCGTAAACTGCAAACCATTGCCCGCGCGCTACTGGATGCTTGATTCGTGAGACGTAAATTATTGCTGCTGCTGGAAACCGGACTGGTTCTGGCAGGGCTGCTGTTGGGCGCCAGCGCCTGGAAGATCCATTCGGCGCTGGAACAGCCGCTGAACATCACGCAGGAAGAGCTGCTGGATGTGCCTAAGGGGTCAACTCCGACCCGAACTTTCATAGGGCTCGAAACCGATGGCGTGATCAAGGACGCTTTCTGGCTGCGGGTCTATTGGCGCTTCAACCTCGCCGGCACGCCGATCCACAGTGGCGAATACCGCATGCAGCCGGGCATGACCGTCAACGGTCTGATCGACCTGTGGAAGCGCGGAGATGTGGTTCAGTACAGCCTGACGCTGGTCGAGGGCTGGAATTTCCATCAGGTCCGCGCCGCGTTGGCCAAGGATGACAAGATCGAACAGACCCTCAATGGTCTGAGCGACAGCGAGGTGATGGAGAAGATCGGCCATCGCGGATTGTTTCCTGAAGGGCGTTTCTTCCCGGATACCTATCGTTTCGTGCGCGGCGTGTCCGATGCCGAGCTGCTGAAGAAATCCTTCGAGCGTCTTGATGAAGTGCTGGCCAAGGAGTGGGAGAAACGCTCCGCCGACGCGCCTTACAAGGAGCCTTATCAAGCGCTGATCATGGCCTCGCTGGTGGAGAAGGAAACCGGCGTGCCGCAAGAGCGCGGCGAGATTGCCGGCGTGTTCGTTCGGCGCATGGCCCTTGGCATGCAGTTGCAGACCGATCCGACCGTGATCTACGGCTTGGGTGATCGCTACACCGGCAAGCTGACCCGCGCGCATCTGAAGGAGCCGACCGCCTACAACACTTATGTGATTCCCGGTCTGCCGCCGACGCCGATTGCCATGGTTGGCCGCGAGGCGATTCATGCCGCGTTGAACCCGGTGGGCGGCACCAGCCTGTACTTTGTAGCGCGTGGCGATGGCAGCCATGTGTTCTCCGACGATCTGGATGCGCACAACAACGCAGTTCGGGAGTTCCAGCTCAAGCGGCGCGCGGATTACCGGTCCAGTCCGGCGCCGGCCTCAGAAGCGGCTCCGGCGACGCAGGACCCAACTCCGGCTGCATCACCGGATACTGCGCCAGAGCAACCCGCACCGGAACCCGAAGCTGCCGCTCCGCAAAACGCGCAATGACTTTGATTAAGGACTGCCTGTGACTGGCTTGTTTATTACCCTGGAAGGCCCGGAAGGCGCCGGCAAGAGCACCAACCGCGAATACCTCGCCGAGCGCCTGCGCGCCGCCGGGATCGAAGTGCTGCTGACCCGCGAGCCGGGTGGCACGCCGCTGGCCGAACGCATTCGCGAAGTGTTGCTGGCGCCGGTCGACGAAGTCATGAACCCGGACGCCGAGCTGTTGCTGGTATTCGCCGCGCGTGCGCAGCATCTGGCCGAGGTGATTCGCCCGGCGCTGGCGCGTGGCGCAGTGGTGTTGTGCGATCGCTTCACTGATTCGACTTATGCTTATCAGGGTGGCGGTCGTGGGTTGTCGCTGGAACGCATCGCCGCGCTGGAAACTTTCGTTCAGGGCGATCTGCGCCCACATCTGACGCTGATTTTCGATCTGCCGGTGGAAATCGGTCTGGCCCGTGCCAGTGCCCGTGGTCGCCTGGATCGCTTTGAGCTGGAAGGCCGGGCGTTTTTCGAGGCGGTGCGTGGCGCGTTTCTCCAGCGTGCCGCGGCCGATCCCGCACGTTATGTGACGCTGGATGCCGGACAACCGCTGGCGAAGGTCCAGCAGGCGCTCGACGCTCTGCTGCCGCGTCTGCTGGAGCTGGCTCGTGGCTGAGGCCTATCCATGGCAGGACAGCCTCTGGCAGCAACTCGCCGGACGTAGCCAGCACGCGCACGCTTATTTGCTGCACGGGCCGGGCGGCATCGGCAAGCGCGCCTTGGCCGAACGGCTGATGGCTAACTTGCTGTGTCAGCGCCCGGTGGCGCTGGAAGCCTGTGGAGAATGCAAATCCTGCATGCTGCTCAAGGCTGGCAGCCACCCGGACAACTACATTCTGGAACCGGAAGAAGCCGACAAGGCGATCAAGGTCGATCAGGTGCGCGATCTGGTCAGTTTCGTGGTGCAGACCGCGCAAATGGGCGGGCGCAAGGTGGTGCTGATCGAGCCGGTCGAGTCGATGAACATCAACGCCGCCAACGCCTTGCTCAAAAGTCTTGAAGAGCCATCGGGCGATACCGTG
This sequence comes from Pseudomonas sp. TWP3-2, assembly GCF_049897765.1. Taxonomy (NCBI): domain Bacteria; kingdom Pseudomonadati; phylum Pseudomonadota; class Gammaproteobacteria; order Pseudomonadales; family Pseudomonadaceae; genus Pseudomonas; species Pseudomonas sp. TWP3-2. The sequence continues at coordinate 231,436 of NZ_JAFCWW010000003.1, forward strand.
CTGTTGCTGGTAAGCCACCAGCCGAGCCGCTTGCTGCCGACCATCAAGAGCCGCTGTGTGCAGCAGGCCTGTCCGCTCCCGGGCGAGGCCATGAGTCTGCAATGGCTGGCGCAGGCGCTGCCGGAATGTTCGGCAGACGAACGTGTCGAACTGCTGACGCTGGCCGCCGGTTCGCCGCTGGCAGCGGTCAAACTGCACGGCCAGGGCGTACGCGAGCAGCGCGCGCAGGTCGTCGAAGGCGTGAAAAAGTTGCTCAAGCAGCAGCAGTCGCCGACGCAACTGGCCGAGGAGTGGAAAAACATTCCGATGCTGCGCCTGTTCGACTGGTTCTGCGACTGGTCGAGCCTGATCCTGCGATATCAGTTGACCCAGGATGAGGCCGGCCTCGGTCTGACCGACATGCGCAAGGTCGTGCAGTACCTGGCGCAGAAAAGCGCGCAGGGCAAAGTCCTTGAAATTCAGGACTGGATTCTCGCCCAGCGGCAGAAAGTTTTGAGCAAGGCCAACCTCAATCCGGTGTTGCTGCTGGAAGCGCTGTTGGTGCAATGGGTGGGGTTGCCTGCCCAAAGATAGCCGTGTGTGCCTAGACTCTGAACATCAGCAGTGGAGGTCAACATGAATGAACTCGTCAGCCCGGGGCCGCGCAACGGCATTTTGTCCCTGACCATCAAGGACAAATCGGTGCTTTACGCGGCGTACATGCCGTTCATCAAGAACGGCGGCTTGTTCATCCCGACCAACAAGAGCTACAAGTTGGGCGATGAGGTGTTCATGCTGCTCAATCTGATGGACGAGGCCGAGAAAATTCCGGTGGCCGGCAAAGTCGCCTGGATCACTCCCAAAGGCGCCCAGGGCAATCGCGCGGCCGGGGTCGGCGTGCAGTTCAACGATGGCGACAACACCGCGCGCAGTCGCATCGAAACCCATCTGGCCGGAGCGCTGAAGTCCGACCGTCCCACTCATACCATGTAAGTTGCCGTGTTTTTATGCTCGTAGATTCCCATTGCCACCTTGATCGCCTCGACCTCGCCGCCCACGACGGTTCGCTGGATGCCGCGCTGGATGCGGCCCGCGCGCGCGGAGTCGGGCATTTTCTGTGCATCGGCGTGAGTGCCGACAACGCTGCCGACGTCAAAGCCCTCGCCGAACGTTATGACGATGTCGATTGTTCGGTCGGCGTGCATCCGCTGGACGTCCAGCCGGGTGCCGCGCCTGCGCTGGATTGGCTGTTGCATGAGCTCGATCACCCGAAAGTCGTGGCGATTGGCGAAACCGGTCTGGACTATCACTACGAGCCGGAAGCCGCCGAGTTGCAGCAGGAGTCGTTCCGCCTGCATCTGCAAGCCGCGCAGCAGACCGGCAAACCGGTGATCATCCACACCCGTGGTGCGCGCGCCGACACCCTTGAGCTGCTGCGCGAAGCTGCGTTGCCCCAGGCCGGTGTGCTGCATTGCTTCACCGAAGACTGGGACATGGCCAAGGCTGCGCTGGACATGGGGTATTACATTTCCCTGTCCGGCATCGTCACCTTCCGCAATGCCGATGCGCTGCGCGATGTGGCGAGCAAAGTCCCGGCGGATCGTCTGTTGGTGGAAACCGATTCGCCTTATCTCGCGCCGATTCCCTATCGCGGCAAGCCGAACCTGCCGCAGTACGTACGCGAAGTGGCAGAGTTTCTGGCGATGCTGCGCGGCGAATCCTACGAGCGCTTTGCCGAGCAGACCACTGCCAACTTCAAGCGGCTGTTTCCGTTGGCCCATGTAAAAGCCTGAATCGCAGGCAAAAAAAACCCGGGTTCTGGGGGGTGAATCCGGGTTAAGACCATTAGGAGTAAAACAAAGGCACGCGGTCCCTTGGTACCTTTATCGGCGCGACACTTGGGGGAGATGCCGCCCGACATTTGAAGTATTGATCACTCTGGCGCCTAGTCCAGTTGGCCGGCCGGGGTTTTTAAACATATTTGGAATACGTTCGCTTCGGTTGAGTTCTCATTCACCGCAAAACGTTCTCGAAATGAACAAGAAACACAGATATGGTCGGATGATCCGTGCATTTTGGCGCAAGTTAGGCATAATACGCGGCTTCGAATTTTGACCCTTCAGACCTTTTTCTTATGCACAAAGAACCTCGTAAGGTCCGTGAGTTTCGTCGCCGCGAGCAAGAAATTCTCGATACCGCGCTCAAGCTGTTCCTCGACCAGGGTGAAGACAGCGTCACCGTCGAGATGATTGCTGATGCCGTGGGTATCGGCAAAGGCACGATCTACAAGCACTTCAAATCCAAGGCCGAGATCTATCTGCGGCTGATGCTCGATTACGAGCGCGATTTGAACGAGCTGCTGCACTCGGCCGATGTCGACAAGGACAAGGAAGCGCTGTCCCGCGCCTACTTCGAATTCCGCATGCGCGACCCGCAGCGTTATCGCCTGTTCGACCGCCTGGAAGAAAAAGTGGTCAAGGGCAATCAGGTGCCGGAAATGGTCGAGGAACTGCACAAGATCCGTGCCTCGAACTTTGAACGCCTGACCCTGCTGATCAAGGGCCGCATCAGCGAAGGCAAGCTCGAAGACGTGCCGCCCTATTTCCACTATTGCGCGTCCTGGGCGCTGGTGCACGGCGCGGTGGCGCTGTATCACTCGCCGTTCTGGAGCAATGTGCTGGAAGATCAGGAAGGCTTCTTCCAGTTCCTGATGGATATCGGCGTGCGCATGGGCAACAAGCGCAAGCGCGACCCGGAAACCCCGAGCAGCTGAATCATTCAGCCGCCTGATTGCGCCATGTTTTCGCTACATGGCGCAGTACCGCAGGAATATACTCAGGCATAGGGCTTGCGAAAACTTGAATTCTGAGTCAAGTTTTAGCGGCTCGATTCCCTTCCGCCGGAGTGCTTCATGATCGTTGACCGTCAAGGCAGGCGTTTTCGCAATTTGCGGATCAGTCTGACCTCAGCCTGCAATTACGCTTGTACCTACTGCGTGCCCAACGGCAAGCGGCTGGTGGCTGCGCAGGATGAACTGTCGGCCGAGGCCATGGCGCGCGGCGTGGCCTATCTGATCGAAGCCGCTGGCATTGATCGCCTGCGCATCACCGGCGGCGAGCCGCTGGTCAGTCCCAAACTCGAAACCTTCATGACCGCCGTCGGGCAAATGGGTCTGGAAGACATCAGTCTGACCACCAACGGCCAATTGCTCGCGAAAAAACTTCCGTTGCTGGTGGATGCCGGTCTGCGCCGGATCAACGTTTCCCTCGATACCCTGGATGCCGGCGCGTTCCGCAGCATCGCCCGTGGCGGTGATCTGGCGACTGTGCTGGATGGCATGGACCAGGCTGCAGCGGCCGGGCTGAAGATCAAGGTCAACATGGTGCCGTTGCGCGGGCAGAACCTCGACCAGGTGATGCCGCTGCTCGAGTACTGCCTTGAGCGCGGTTACGAGTTGCGCTTCATCGAGTTGATGCGCATGGGCCATCTGGCCAGCGATTCCAATGCGTTCCTGCAACAGTTCGTCAGCCTCCAGCAATTGCTCAGCCTGATCGGCGAGCGCTACGAGTATGCGCAAGCCGATGCGCCGGTGGATGCGACGGCGGTGCGTTATGCGATCCCGGGTGTCGGCCATTTTGGCGTGATTGCCAATGAGAGCGTGCCGTTCTGCCGGACGTGCTCACGACTGCGTCTGTCGTCTACCGGTTGGTTGCATGGCTGTCTGTCGTCGAGCAATCGTCACTATGTCGGCGATCTGCTCGACAAGCCGCGCCATCAGGCGTTGCCAGCCTTGCAGCGGTTGCTGGTCAAGGCGTTGGGCGACAAGCAGGAAGTGGCGTTCTCGGGCGGCGCGACTGTCATGAAAATCATCGGCGGCTGAACTTGCCCAATCGCTAGCCTGCTAGCGATTGCGATCTATAAAGACACGACTTGTTCGAGCTGGCGCGGAAGCTGCATCCAACGCCCATTCGCCGGTTTTCCGTCACCGGCCTCTGGAGGATTAGGATGCGTAGTCTGGTTTTGCTGCTGGCCGTTTTGGCGCTTGGCGGCTGCATGACTGTCAGTGATATGGCCGAAGGTACCCGCTACCAGATGAGCGACGCCGGTCTGCTCGATCATAGCGATAGCCGCCGCGTGAACAATTTCCGCATTCAGGCGGACTCGTTCATCTACATCGCTCAAGGTGCGTTCGCGCCGCCGGGTGGTTCCTACCCGCGGCCTAACGTGGTCGCCGAAGAAGCCTTCAAAGGCTTTGTCGAATACTTCCCTATGGTGCGTCGCGCGCGAGCACCGGAAGGCCTCGACCAAGCGATGGGCGAAGCCCGTGATGCTGGCGCGCACTATCTGCTGTACACGCGTTTCGCCAAGGCTGACGACCGTATCGGCAATTCCGATGAGTGGCTCGATCAAGAGGCGGTGGATCGTCTCGGTATCGATGGCGGCGTGATTCAAATCATGTTGATCGAGACCAGCACCCAGTATTTGATCGATACTGCACGGATCAAGAGTCGTGGCGGTTTACTGACGTTCCACGACAGCAAGCCGGAAGACCTGATCGGCCCGCCTCTGGCGCAATACGCGCGTAGTCTGCTGGGTATCGGCAACCAATAAACCAAGGAGAACGCCATGAGTGGCCCGCAAAAAGCCAATGACCTGCTGGGACAGATTCCCAAGACCAAAGGCTTGCCGCCGGTGCATTTGTGGAACCCGGACTTCTGCGGCAACATCGACATGCGCATCGCCCGCGACGGCACCTGGTATTACCTCGGCACGCCGATCGGGCGCAAGCCGATGGTCAAGCTGTTCTCCACCATCATCCGCCGCGATGGCGATGACTATTTCCTGATTACTCCGGTGGAGAAAGTCGGGATCAAGGTCGACGATGCGCCGTTTGTGGCGGTTACCGTCGAGGTGGAAGGCGAGGGTGAGGCGCAGCTGTTGCGCTTCACCACCAACGTCGATGAAACCACCGAGGCCGGACCTGAGCATCCGATCCGTGTCGAAATCGATCCGACCACTCAAGAGCCTGCCCCCTACGTGCATGTGCGCAGCAACCTCGAAGCGCTGATCCACCGCAACGTGTTCTACCAATTGGTGGAACTGGCGGTCAGCCGCGAGATCGACGGTCAGCGCTGGCTCGGCGTGTGGAGCGGCGGTGAGTTTTTCCCTATCGGTCTTGAGCCGTAAACGCAAAAATCCAATTTGACTCTCAATCGTATGATGATTAGCGTGGACAGCAATCGCATACGGTTTTGAGGTGTCCATGTCCAACAGCTTCCACGCTTCGACGGTCGATTGGCTCGGCGCATGGATTGCTGCGGGCCAGGTGAAACCCGGGCAGGCGATCAAGGTCGAGGCGGATCTGGGCGAACAGCTCGGCGTCAGTCGCACCGTGATCCGCGAAGCCATCAAAACCCTGGTGGCCAAAGGCATGCTTGAAGTCGGGCCGAAAGTCGGCACCCGCGTGCTGCCGATCAAGCGCTGGAACCTGTTCGACCCGCAAGTGGTGGGCTGGTTGTCACGCAGCGGTCTGCCGGAAAATTTCGTCGATGACCTGCTCGACCTGCGCCGCACCATCGAACCGATGGCGGTGCGCTGGGCCTGCGAGCGCGCCACTGCCGAACAGGTCCAAGCCGTGCAGCAAGCCTATAACGCGCTGGAGCGGGCGGTGGACAGCGGCGTTGATTACAACCGCGCCGACCAGTTCTTCCACGAATGCATCCTTGCCGCCAGCCACAATCAATTCATCGAACAAATGGTCCCGGCCCTCGGTGCGCTGCTGGCGGTGTCCTTCGAAGTCTCCGCCGCCGACCCCGACGAACTACGCCGCACCCTGCCAATCCACAAAGACATGGCCGACGCCATTGCCGCCCGTGATGCCGCGCGCGGGGTTTGGGCGTGCATGACCCTGATCGACAACGCCGACCTGGCGATCAAACGCTTCTACCCACAAGTGATGGCCGACAAAAAAGCCAGCTGACTTGCCTAAAACAACAAAAGAGGACATTGCATGACGTGGACTGCCGTTACCCAGCACCGGGCGCAACTCGGTGAAGGCCCGTTCTGGGACGCGCCTACTCAGGCGCTGTACTGGGTGGATATCGCCGGCCAGCAAGCGCTGCGCCTGATCGGTCAGAACGTGCAGATCTGGCAGATGCCCGAGCACGTTTCGGCGTTCATTCCGTGCGCCAGTGGCGATGCGCTGGTCACGCTGAGCAGCGGCGTGTATCGCCTCGATCTCGACTCGCCTGGCCTCGAACCACAGCTGACACTGTTGTGCGTCGCCGACCCGCAACCCGGCAACCGTGCCAACGAGGCGCGCTGCGATCCGCTAGGTCGGCTGTGGCTGGGCACCATGCAAAACAACATCGGCGATGACGGCGAAGATCTGCCGATCATCCGTCGCTCCGGTGGTCTGTTCCGCATTGATCCGGACGCGCGCGTCACGCCGTTGCTGCGCAATCTGGGCATTCCCAACACGCTGCTGTGGAGCGACGACGGCACCACGCTGCTGTTCGGCGACAGTCTCGACAGCACCTTGTACCGCTATTTCATTCACACCGACGGCAACCTCGATACGCCTGAAATCTGGTACGGCCCTGATGAACAGGGCGGTCCGGACGGTTCGGCGATCGATACCGAGGGCTACGTGTGGAACGCGCGTTGGGACGGCAGTTGCCTGCTGCGGCTGACGCCGGATGGCCAGGTCGACCGCAAGATCGATCTGCCGGTCAGCCGTCCAACCAGTTGTGTTTTCGGTGGCGAAGACCTGAAAACCCTGTACATCACCAGTGCAAAAAGTCCGCACAACCATCCATTGGACGGCGCAGTGCTGTCGATGCGGGTCGATGTTGCAGGAAAACTCTGTACACGCTTTGCAGGCTAGATCCCAAAATATGGGATGGAAAATTATATATTGAGATTATTTGGTGGTCGGGTTTATAGTCGGCTCCAGCAGTAACACGCACTCACACTTAAAAAGAACAAAACAGGTGAAGTGATGCAGCAGATCTTCAACGCACTCCGTAGCGGAGTCAGCGTTCCATGCCAGTGCCGTGCCGCGTTTGCCTCGCTTGTCGCGTGGCATGTTTGTCTGTTCCTTCGCAAAATCCCTAAAACCGGACATCGACAGATGCCCGGTTTTTGTCGTTCTCTGGACTGAAACAAAGCGGTTTCCGGCGCAAAAATCCGCCTGAAATCCAATCATCATACGATATGACTATTGTCCTGATGATCCATAGAAACAGCTCAACCGCTTTAACGCTTTTCAAATAACGCTCAAAAAAAATAACAAGGAGTCTGCTTATGAAACGTCGTTTCGGGATTCGTACCCTGTGCAGCACCGCGCTGGCGGTCACTGCGTTCAGCCTGAGCAGTTCGCTGCTGGCAGCCGATGCAGTGAAGATCGGTTTTCTGGTCAAGCAGGCGGAAGAGCCGTGGTTCCAGACCGAGTGGGCCTTCGCCGAGAAAGCCGCCAAGGACAGGGGCTTCGAACTGATCAAGATTGCCGTGCCTGACGGCGAGAAAACCCTGTCGGCCATCGACAGCCTTGCGGCCAACGGCGCCAAAGGCTTCGTGATCTGCCCGCCGGACGTGTCTCTCGGCCCGGCAATCATGGCCAAAGCCAAACTCAACGACCTGAAAGTGATCGCCGTCGATGACCGTTTCGTCGACGCCAACGGCAAGTTCATGGAAGACGTGCCGTATCTCGGCATGGCGGCGTATGAAGTCGGCCAGAAGCAGGGCGCCGCCATGGCTGCCGAAGCGAAAAAGCGTAACTGGGACTGGAAAGACACCTATGCCGTGGTCAACACCTACAACGAACTCGACACCGGCAAAAAGCGCACCGACGGCTCGGTGAAAGCGCTGGAAGAAGCCGGCATGCCGAAAGAGCACATTCTGTTCGCCGCCCTGAAAACCCTCGATGTGCCGGGCAGCATGGATGCCACCAACTCGGCGCTGGTGAAACTGCCGAGCGCCGCGAAAAACCTGATCATCGGCGGCATGAACGACAACACCGTGCTCGGCGGCGTGCGCGCCACTGAAGCGGCCGGGTTCGCTGCGGCCAACGTGATCGGCATTGGCATCAACGGCACCGACGCCATCGGCGAGTTGAAAAAGCCTAACAGCGGCTTCTTCGGTTCGATGCTGCCAAGCCCGCACATCGAAGGCTACAAGACTGCCGAAATGATGTACGAGTGGGTCACCACCGGTAAAGAGCCACCGAAATACACCGCGATGGACGACGTCACCCTGATCACCCGCGAGAACTTCAAGCAAGAGCTGGAAAAAATCGGCTTGTGGAACTGACGCAATAACAGCCCGGGCAACCGGGCCGTTTGATTGAGGTGGCTTAAATGCACGCGCAAGTAAAAGTACAACAACACAACGCGGCCGGCAGTCTGCGCTTCAACGGGATCGGCAAGAGCTTTCCCGGCGTGAAAGCGCTGGACGGCATCAGCTTTGTCGCGCATCCGGGGCAGGTGCACGCCTTGATGGGCGAGAACGGCGCCGGCAAATCGACCCTGCTGAAAATCCTCGGCGGCGCTTACATTCCAAGCACCGGCGAGTTGCAGATCGGCGAGCAGACCATGGCCTTCAAATCCACCGCTGACAGCATCGGCAGCGGCGTGGCGGTGATTCACCAGGAGCTGCATCTGGTGCCGGAAATGACCGTGGCGGAGAACCTGTTTCTCGGTCACTTGCCGGCGAGTTTCGGCCTGATCAATCGCGGCTTGCTGCGCCAGCAAGCCTTGGACTGTCTTGAAGGTTTGGCTGATGAAATCGATCCGCAGACCAAAGTCGGGCGCCTGTCGCTCGGCCAGCGCCAGTTGGTAGAAATCGCCAAGGCTCTGTCGCGTGGCGCGCATGTGATCGCCTTCGACGAGCCGACCAGCAGCCTTTCGGCGCGAGAAATCGATCGGTTGATGGCGATCATCGGCCGCCTGCGTGACGAAGGCAAAGTCGTGCTCTACGTCTCGCATCGCATGGAAGAAGTGTTCCGCATCTGCGACGCGGTGACGGTGTTCAAGGACGGGCGTTACGTGCGCACCTTCGACGACATGAGCCAGTTGACCCACGATCAACTGGTGACTTACATGGTCGGCCGCGACATTCAGGACATCTACGATTACCGCAGCCGTCCGCGCGGCGCCGTTGCACTGCGGGTCGACGGATTGCTTGGGCCAGGCCTGCGCAAACCGATCAGCTTTGACGCACACAAAGGCGAGATTCTTGGCCTGTTCGGACTGGTCGGGGCCGGGCGCACCGAGCTGTTTCGCCTGCTCAGTGGCCTCGAACGCCACAGCGCCGGACGCCTCGAACTGCGCGGGCATGAACTGAAGCTGCGGTCACCGCGTGATGCGATTGCCGCCGGAATCCTACTGTGCCCCGAAGATCGCAAAAAGGAAGGGATTATTCCGCTGGCGAGTGTCGCCGAGAACATCAACATCAGTGCGCGCGGAGCGCATTCCGGCCTCGGTTGTCTGCTGCGTGGACTTTGGGAAAAGACCAACGCCGACAAGCAGATCAAAGCGCTGAAAGTCAAAACCCCGCATGCCGGACAGCAGATCAAATTCCTTTCCGGCGGCAATCAGCAGAAGGCCATTCTCGGTCGCTGGCTGTCGATGCCGATGAAGGTTCTGCTGCTCGACGAACCGACGCGCGGCATCGATATCGGTGCCAAAGCCGAGATTTACCAGATCATCCATAACCTGGCCGCCGACGGTATTTCGGTGATCGTGGTGTCCAGCGACCTGATGGAAGTCATGGGCATCTCCGACCGCATTCTGGTGCTGTGCGAAGGCGCCCTGAGCGGCGAAGTCAGCCGCGACCAGGCCAACGAATCCAACCTGCTGCAACTGGCTTTGCCGCGCCACCGCGCTGACGGCGTGGCGAACTGAGAGGTGACTATGATGACAACCCAAAACGAAACCCTGCCGACCGAACGCAAGCCTCTGGACATGCGCCGCTTCCTCGATGACTGGGTGATGTTGCTGGCGGCCGTCGGCATCTTTGTCGCCTGCACCTTGCTGATCGACAACTTCCTCTCGCCGCTGAACATGCGCGGTTTGGGTCTGGCGATTTCCACCACCGGCATCGCTGCGTGCACCATGTTGTATTGCCTGGCATCGGGGCATTTCGACTTGTCGGTGGGTTCGGTGATTGCCTGTGCCGGCGTGGTCGCGGCAGTGGTGATGCGCGACACCGACAGCGTGTTTCTCGGCGTCAGCGCAGCGCTGGCGATGGGCCTGATTGTCGGGCTGATCAACGGGATTGTGATCGCCAAATTGCGGGTCAATGCGCTGATCACCACGTTGGCGACCATGCAGATCGTGCGTGGTCTGGCTTACATCTTCGCTAACGGCAAAGCAGTCGGCGTGTCGCAGGAATCGTTTTTCGTGTTTGGTAACGGCCAGTTGTTTGGTGTACCGGTGCCGATTTTGATCACCATTGTGTGCTTCCTGTTTTTCGGCTGGCTGCTGAATTACACCACCTACGGGCGCAACACCATGGCCATCGGCGGTAACCAGGAAGCTGCGTTGCTGGCGGGGGTGAACGTTGATCGGACCAAGATCATCATCTTCGCCGTGCATGGCCTGATCGGTGCGTTGGCGGGGGTGATTCTGGCGTCGCGCATGACCTCCGGGCAGCCGATGATTGGTCAGGGCTTCGAACTGACGGTGATTTCCGCTTGCGTGTTGGGTGGGGTGTCGCTGAGCGGCGGGATCGGCATGATCCGGCACGTGATTGCCGGGGTGTTGATTCTGGCGATCATCGAGAATGCGATGAATTTGAAGAACATTGATACGTTTTATCAGTATGTGATTCGTGGGTCGATTTTGTTGTTGGCGGTGGTTATTGACCGTCTCAAGCAACGCTAAAGTCAAAAGCTACCCTCACCCCCAGCCCTCTCCCAAAGGGAGAGGGGGAAAGGGAGAGGGGGAAAGGGAGAGGGGGAAAGGGAGCAGATCTCCATGCTGTTCAAAGCCTGAGTTCGACTCGATATTTCAGGTCGATGTAGCTCAAAAGAACTCCGCGGTCAGTCCCCTCTCCCACTGGGAGAGGGCTAGGGTGAGGGTGATCACTCCCAAAAAATATCACTTGCCCAAACAACCCCGTTTCAGTTATCACTTTGTACATGATTAGACAGGTACGATTTGACAAGAAACAACGGGTGGTCGACGAACTCGTCCGGCGCATCGAAAGCGGCCTCATGGAGGACGGTTTTCTGTTGCCCGGCGAGCATCAGTTGGCTCAAGAATTCAAGGTCAGCCGTGGCACCTTGCGCGAAGCGCTGGCCGAGCTGAAGCGGCGCAAGTACATCGCCACGCAAAGTGGCGTGGGCTCGATTGTCACCTTCGACGGCGTGGTGCTCGACCAGCAAAGTGGTTGGGCGCAAGCGCTGGCCGATACCGGGGTGCTGATCAACACCGAGGTGCTGCGGCTCGAAGCCGTGACTCGCAGCGATCTGTCGGCGGTGTTCGGCTCCGACCAATTCATTCTTCTAGAACGTCGCCGCCGTTCGAACGACGGCACGCTGGTGTCCCTCGAACGCTCTTTGATGCCGGCGACTGGCGGCCTGGAAAGCCTGCCACGCGTTGGCCTGATCGACAATTCTCTGACCATCACCCTGGCCGCTTACGGCTACGTTGGCGAACGCGGCGATCAATGGATCAGCGCCGAGCCGCTGAACTCCGAAGATGCGCAACTGCTTGGTCGCGCGCAAGGCACGGTGTTCCTTAAAACGCTACGCACAACTTATGACCGGCAAAACCGCTTCATGGAGCAGGTCGAAAGCCTGCTCGACCCGGTGCATTTCCGCATGCACCTGCAATTCGGAGAATCGAGATGACTGCGCTCAACCGTGCCCTCGGTGCGTTTTATGGCCTGGCCCTCGGTGATGCGCTGGGCATGCCGACCCAATCGCTAAGCCGTGAAACCATCAAACAGCGCTTCGGCCAGATCACCGATCTGCAAGACGCAGGTCCCTTGCAACCGATCGCCGCGAACATGCCCAAAGGCTCGATCACCGACGATACCGAACAGGCGATTCTGGTTGGCCAGTTGCTGGTTGAAGGCAATGGGCAGATCGAACCGGCGATCCTCGCGCAACGGCTGATCGAATGGGAAGCCGCGATGCAGGCCAAAGGATCGCAGGATTTGCTCGGCCCCTCGACCAAACGTGCCATCGAAATGATCCTCGCCGGCCACTCGCCGCAAGAGGCCGGGCGCTATGGCACTACCAACGGCGCGGCGATGCGCATCACCCCGGTGGGCATCGCGGCGGACGTTGCCGATCCCGAGCGCTTCATTGCTGCCGTGGTGCAGGCCTGCCAGGTCACCCATAACACTACGCTGGGCATTTCCAGTGCGGCGGCGGTGGCGGCAGTGGTCTCGGCCGGCATCAACGGCATGGATCTGGGCGAAGCGCTGAACCTCGGTCAGCAGATTGCTCAGCAAGCCGAAACTCACGGGCATTGGGTTGCCGGTGGGCGCATCGCTTCGCGCATCAGTTGGGCGCGCACTATCAGCGTCGATAGTGATCAGGCCTTGCTGGCGGATCTGCTCTACAACGTGATCGGCACGTCGGTGGCGTCGCAGGAATCGGTAGTCGTTTCGTTTGCCTTGGCGCAGCAAGTCGCAGTCGGTGAGATGAGCGCGTTCGAGGCGCTGTGCATGGCCGCCAATCTAGGGGGCGACACCGACACCATCGCGGCGATTCTCGGCGCAATGCTTGGGGCCTGCCTGGGTCTTGAGAGTTGGCCTGCCGAGATGCTCGACACGGTGAAAACCGTAAACGATCTGGACCTGGAACCCTTGGTGAGAGGACTCCTCACGCTGCGTTGAGCGCAGCCCGCCACATGGCAAATCTGTCTTGCCCACAACCACAAAAATGGCAACAGGAGCATTTTCATGAGTTCATCGAACGCCGGGCAAAGCGCCGGGCAACTGGAAACCCGTGGCATCGAACCGGTGCCGGAAAACGAGTGCAACGGGCATCCGCTGCAATTGTTTTGGGTCTGGTTTGCAGCGAACATTTCCATCCTCGGCCTGCCGCTGGGTGCCACGCTGGTGGCGTTTCGCGGGCTGGCGATCTGGCAGGCGATCATCGTCGCGATCATCGGTGCTGCCGGTTCGTTTGCGGTGGTCGGCATCATCTCGATTGCCGGTCGTCGTGGCCGTGCGCCGAGCCTGACCCTGTCGCGAGCAATCTTCGGCGTGCGCGGCAATATCGGCCCGACACTGGTCTCGCTGATGTCGCGCCTGGGCTGGGAAACCGTCAACACCACCACCGCCGCGTTCGTGCTGCTGTCGCTGTGCTCGATCCTGTTCGGCTCGCCGGTGGAAGCGAAAAGTGCGCCGGCCTTGACGCTGCTGTTCATCGCGATTTTCGTGCTGCTGACGTTGGCCGTTTCCGGCCTCGGCCACGCGACTTTGCTGGTGATCCAGAAGTGGGCGACCTACGTGTTCGGCGCGCTGAACCTGTTGGTCGGCGGATTCCTCTGCGCGACCATCGACTGGAGCGCGGTATTCAACGCCACCCCGGCACCGCTGAGCGCGATGATCATCGGCATCGGCACCATGGCTGCCGGCACCGGGATCGGTTGGGCCAACGCTGGCGCCGACATGTCGCGCTATCAGCATCGCAGCGTCAAGGCTGTGCGGCTGGTGGCTTCGGCCGCGTTCGGCGCGGGGATTCCGCTGGTGTTGTTGATCACCCTCGGCGGTTTGTTGTCGGTGGGCAACAACGATCTGGCGTCGGCCACCGATCCGATCGTGGCAATCCGCGACATGCTGCCGACGTGGATGGCGGTGCCGTATCTGATCACCGCATTCGGTGGCCTGCTGCTGTCGAACAACCTGTCGGTCTACTCCGCCGGTTTGACCACGCTGACCCTCGGTTTGAAAGTTAAACGGGTGTACGCAGTGGTGGTCGACATCGTTGCGATTTTCGCCGGTTCGATTTATTTCATGCTGATCGCTGACAGTTTCTACGGCCCGTTCATTACCTTCATTTCGCTGCTGGCGGTGCCGATCACCGCGTGGGTCGGGATCTTCGTCGTCGACCTGATTCACCGCCATTACTACAGCCCGAAAGACTTGCTCGACGTCAGCCCGAGCAGCGCCTATTGGTATCGCGGCGGCATCGAGTGGCGCGCATTCGGCGCGTGGGCGATTGCGATCGTGCTTGGTTTCAGTTTCACCACCATCGGCACCACTGCCGAGAACGTCTGGTTCAAAGGTTTTCTGTCCGACTCGTGGCTTGGGCATAACGGCCTCGGCTGGATCGTGACCTTCGTGGTCGCCGGCGGACTTTATTGGGTACTCGGCGGCGCGAAAGATCGCCGCGCCGCGCAGGTCGAGAACGCTCATGCCTAAGATGTTGCATACCGGCCAGGTCATCATAGACCTGGTCATGGCGGTGGATGCACTGCCGCAGATCGGCGGCGATGTGCTCGCGCAATCAGCCAGTTTCGAAGCCGGCGGCGGTTTTAATGTGATGGCGGCAGCGGTGCGCAACGGCTTGTCGGTGGTCTATCTGGGCCGCCATGGCAATGGCCGTTTCGGCGATTTGGCGCGCGAGGCGATGATCGCTGAGGGCATCCACATCGGCATCGCAGCACCTGCGCAGCGCGACACCGGTTTGTGCGTGGCGCTGACCGATGCGTCGGCCGAGCGCAGCTTCATTTCCTACATCGGCGCCGAGGGTGAGGTCAGCGTCGCAGACTTGAACAGTGTGCCGGCCGAGGCGGGGGATTATGTTTACCTCAGCGGTTACAGCCTGCTGCACAGCGGCAAGGCTCAGCCGTTGATCGACTGGACGTTGGCGCTGCCATCCTCGATCAACGTGGTGTTCGATCCGGGGCCGTTGGTGGAATCTCCCGATTCACCGTTGATGCAGGCTTTGTTGCCGCGCATCGATGTGTGGACGAGTAATAGTGTTGAGGCGCTGCGCTTTACCGGAGCGGCGGACATTGCGAGCGCGCTGGATCGACTGGCTGATCATCTAGCGGAAAATGTTTTGATGGTGGTGCGTGACGGGCCGCAGGGTTGCTGGATTCAGCGGCGTGGCGAGCGCACGCATGTGCCGGGTTTTGCGGTGAAAGCGGTGGACAGCAATGGCGCCGGTGACGCGCATGCCGGGGTGTTTGTAGTCGGGTTGGCGCACGGGTTGTCGGCGGTAGATGCGGCGCGGCGGGCGAATGCTGCTGCGGCGTTGGCGGTGACTCGCTGGGGGCCTGCGACTTCGCCGGCAACGGCTGAAGTCGATGCGTTGATCCGTGAGTCTTCTGGCGCCTGAACCATCGCTATCGTCGGAACGCCGCCCGGGGCAAGCCCGTTCCCACAGGTTTTTGCGTGAACACAAATGAAGTGAACACCGCAAATCCTGTGGGAGCGGGCTTGCCCCGGGCGGCGTTCCGACGATGAGGCCATCAGCCCATCAAAAAATTAACTGTCGAGCTTTCGCGCAGCTTCAACCCCAGCCGCACTCAACTTGATCGGCAAATTCAACGAGTGCTCACCGGCCTCATTGCAGGTCACATGCCCGTGGTGAATCAGTCCGCGATCCTGCAGCGAGGCGAGGGCGCTGGCCACGACTTTCTCGCCGCGGTAATTGTCCAGCACTTCCTTGCCCAGCCCACTTGGGTGAGCGTGCAGCAGACGGGTGAGCACTTCTTTTTCCAGGTTTTTATCGACGTTCATGGTTACCTCTTTCATGGCTGTGGATAAGGACTTCGTGCGTGTTGCAACTACTGACTGCCGCCTTCGGAACCCGAACCACCGGTGGTGGTTTTCGAACCAATGCCGGGGCCGGCGTTATCCGGAGTCGCTGGGGAGTCGGGCGTATTCATGCCGCCCTGTCGGCCCGGGTCGGCACCTTGCGTGCGCGGATCGGTGCCAGTGGACGGCGGCTGATTGAGCACCGGCACGCCTGCACCATCGGTGTTCATACCGGGAGCACTATTGATGGCGGGGGCACGTGGCGTGGTCACCGGGTCGGTAGGCCCGGTGCCGGCAGCGGTGGTGGAGGCGGCAAATACCGCGGGGGTGAGCAGTGTGGCGAATACGAGGGCAGTCAACCTTGACGAGATCATAGGGTGTCTCCAGTGATTGGAATCCTTACCCTTGATTGGTCAGCCCTCGCGCGGAATTGGTGCCGGATGAGCGACGAACGGTCTATTGCGGTGGTGTCGGTGTGATGCCGATTTCTTCCTTGAACTGCTCCATGAAACCCTTCAAACGCTGATGGCGGACCTGCGCCAGACGCCGGCCGGCATCGGTCTGAAAACCCTCGGCGAGGTGCAGCAATTTGGTCTGGAAATGATCGAGGCAAAAGCGCTGGTCGTCGTAGTCGCGTTGCGTGGCTTCGGGATCAACCGGGTCGTACAGCGCGCTGCCCATACGCCCGGCAATGTAAAAGGTGCGCGCTACGCCGAGCATCCCCAGCGAGTCGAGGCGGTCGGCGTCCTGCATCAGTCGCGCTTCGAGCGTGGTCGGGGTGATGTTGGCGGAGAAGCTGTGGGCTTCGATGGCGTGGGTCACTGCGCTGATTTTTGCCGAAGACCAGTCCAACTCCGCGAGAACGACGGCCGCTTTTTCCGCTGCCAGCCGCGATGCCTGTGAGCGCAGCGGCGAGTTTTTCTCCACCGCCACACAGTCATGCAGCAATACCGCCGCCAGCAGCACCTGAAGGTCGCCACCTTCTTCGGCCTGCAAAGTGCGCACGTTGTGCCACACCCGTTGCAGATGCGACAGATCGTGCGCGCCATCCTCGGAAGGCTCCAAAGCATGCGGCAGCAACTCGGCAGCGAGGCTCTCCAGTGGCGCGAAGGCGGAAGTGTTCATGTGCATCCTTTCAAATTGTCGACGGCGCTAGCCTAATCTGTGCGTTGCCATGTGACGAGCACCGCGCGCGGCCTTAGTATGGCGTTTTCCATTTTCCGACAAGGCCCGTCCATGACGATCGAGATCCGCCCGGCGACCCCTAGCGATGCACCGCAAATCCTCGCCTTCATCACTGAACTGGCGGATTTCGAAAAGGCACGTCACGAAGTCATCGCCAGCGTCGCCGACATCGAACGCAGCCTGTTCGGCGAAGGCGCCACCGCTCACGGCCTGATCTGCCTGCGCGATGGTTTGCCGATCGGTTTTGCGGTGTTCTTCTTCAGCTATTCGACGTGGCTTGGCAGCAACTGCCTGTACCTCGAAGACCTGTACATCACCCCCGAACAACGCGGCGGCGGTGCCGGCAAAACCCTGCTGCGGCAACTGGCGAAAATCGCCTGCGCCAACGACTGCGGGCGCTTCGAATGGAGTGTGCTGGACTGGAACACCCCGGCCATCGAATTCTACAAATCCCTCGGCGCCCAACCGCAGGAAGAATGGGTGCGCTATCGCATGGACGGCAAGGTGTTGCGCGAGTTCGCCGAGGGCCAGTGACGATGATGGCACTCTGAGATTTATTCGATTGTCGGCGAGGCTCTAGTCCGGCATTCTACGCGCGCATTTTTGCGCGCTCATGGACGACACCTGCAATGCCTCTGGCAACAATTCTCCACGCCCGTGGAGCCTTCGCCGCGTCAACGAGTGACCGGCGATGAGCGGACTCCGGGCGACAATGCGTCTGTACGGCCTGGTGAAAAACCTCGGCTCGAGCGACAACCCCAGTCGCCAACCGGTGGATATTCTGTGTACGGTCAATCGTATGGGCGGCATAGCCATTCGCGCGTTTGTCTCGCGGCTCGACGCCGAGTTGATGGCACGCGGCGCCGGGTTCGAAGCTTATCGCGTGATTCCGCTGCGCACCTTCGACCCCAATCCGTTTCTCGACGCCCATCAAGGCTGGCTGACCCTGCACGTGTGCTGCGGATTTGTTGCGCCAGCAGGTCAATCGTTATTGCACAAAGGCGCGCTGTCGCCGATGGGCTGGTACGTCTATTCCGAGATTGGACGCTGGACGCCTGAGCATCATCTGGATCTCGGCGCGCAAATGGCCGAGCTGTTGCAAACCACCTACGAGCGCAATCACCTGATCAGCTACAACACCTGGCTCAACCAACTCGACGATGCCGCGCCTGCCGAACTGGCGTGGCATGCCGAGCAAGCCTGGCAACAACTGCAACTCAACCCATCCCCGAACAGCGAGCATCGTCACGCGCTGTTCGACCCTGTCGACAACCGCTGGCGCTTCGCCGCGACCGACGTCGACATCTACCAGCCGTCCCCGGAACCTCTGAAGCAAGGAGCTTTGAATTGAGTGGTAAACCCGCTGCACGCGTCACCGACCCGACCGCATGCCCATTGCCAGGCCATGGCAACAACCCGATCGTCTCAGGCTCGCCCGACGTATTCTTCGACGGCCTCGCCGCCGCGCGCATGACCGATAAATCGGCCTGCGGCAGCCCGATCACCGGCGCCGTCTCCGGCACCGTATTCATCAACGGCCTGAACGCCGCCATGCTCGACAGCACCGGAGGCCACGGCAACGTCGTGGTCGGTGGTTCCGGGACGGTGATTATTGGCCAGAGTGGCGGAGGGGCGGCGTTTAGTGGGTTGTTGCCGATGCCGGTGCATTTTACGGACAGGTTGCAGGTGGTGAATGAAGTCGATGGCGAGCCTGTACCGTACCACCCGTACACTATTCAGCGCGGTGACGGCAGTGAAGAACATGGCATTACCGATGCGCACGGGTTTACTCATACGGTCAGTTCGCACTTGGCTGAAACCATTAAATTGTTTGTGGAGTAATTGCTGTGACTGAGCAAGGTGCGGCGGTAAGGCAAAGTTTGCCAAAAAGAGAAATGTGCGATCACGCGTTGACAGATCCGAAAGATACCTGTGCCAAGAAGGTGTCGATCTGTGTAAAAAATATATATGTGTTTTTTGTCGGTGGTGCCGGAGATCAGGAGCGCTACTATGTCAGTGGTCCCAACTGGAACGTCAATTATGTGCGTGATTTGGTTGTCGACGATGCCGAAAGTTTAGGTTATCTGTATCGTTGCCCTGTTTTTCCGCTGGCCTATAATAAATTTATTACCGACGAAGATTTGAATAGCAATATTCTCAGTAAGATTCCCGATATGGCGACGGCTATCTATATTGTTGGTCATAGTTTGGGTGGGTGGAATGGTGCGCATCTTTCTAGCGTTTTGACCGATAAAGGATACAACGTGCGAATGTTGATTACCCTGGATCCTGTAGGGCAAGGAAAAATTGTTTACGGTCTTTCCAATATCTACAAACAGACGCCCAAACCTAAAGCGGATTTTTGGGTGAATGTACGAGCTGCGAAGGTCGAGGATCGTAATTTTTCTGACTTCATTGCAGACATGGGAGAGCAATGGGAGATTACGTCGGGACCCAATGTTAATGGCACCGTTGATGTGAATCATGCATTCGCCAACGTGATGTTCACGAAGCCGCTGGCAGGCGGGAAATCGGCGCGCCAACTAATGGCAGAGTCAATACTCAGTTTTTTTAGAGAAAAGTAAATGAAACGTTTATTGATAATTTTATTTTTAACAGCTTTCTCTGTGTCATGTTCTACCGAGCGTCAGCGGCCGGTCGCCACCCTGAGTTATGATCGTGTCGAAGTTACCAAAAGTGGCTTTGGTTTTCTGATAAGTTTTACAAGTGATACCGATCTCTTGGCGTTGTTCGGTCCTGCTATTGGAGAAGGTGTTGTTTGTGCGCTAGAAGATGATCTTGATTTTTCGATTGGACATTATCTGACGCGCTCCGGACGCGGTAGCGTTAATTTTGTTAACGACGCTACGGGAGGGCACTACGAATCGAAAGTCATTTTTCGCGAGGTAGGAGATGTGCAGGGGCAGGAGGTGATTCTGGGTGGGACAGCGCTACGTGAAGTATTGTTGAGAAAAGAGTATATAACGTGCGTTTTTAGAGTTCGCACTACCTCTAATCGAACGTATGTGTCTAACCTCATGCAAGTACCAGTCGCCGATATCGTAAACGCGATTGATACAAATCAATAAGTAATAATTGAGGCGATTTCGCTGATTGCCTCAATTGCTCATCACTTCATATGACCGAGGGGCCGGATGTAATGGGGCGGGTTGATATCAATCACGCAGATGCCAATTTTATGTTCGCTCGAGCGTTGCCTGGCGGGAAGTCGGCTCGACAGCTTTTGAGAGAATCAATTTTGAAACGGACTAAAGGGTGATTCTGGTGAGAGTTCTGATTTTGGCTGTCTTCATACTCATGACTTCTGCATGCTCTTTAAATCATGGTAGGCCTATCGCCAATCTACAATACTTAAAGACGGAGCGGCTTCGCACTACGGGGATTTATCAGATTTATTTTAAATCGGATGTAGATCTTCTTGGTCTATTCAAATCTTCGATAGGGCAGGGGCTTGTATGTTCGTTGACGGATGATTTGGATTTTTCTCAGGCGCATAAAATAAAACAGTCCGGGTTCGGTTTTATTGAAAGGGTGTCTGCTGACTCACTGCTATATCGAGCGGATGTTATTTTCGATGAGTTAGTAGATGGTAAGGGCGAAGAAAAACGTCTCAAGGGAACAACGCTGATCCCGTTTTTAAAAGTTAGAGACTCTATCTCATGCGTGTTTAGAGTTCATTCCACGACGTATAAAACGTATTTTTCAAAAATCATGCAAGTCCCTAGTGCTGAACTGCTGGCGCCGGCACCGGCTAATGAGCTGTAAGTAAGCTAAACCGATGGGCGTTCCCGCGTCCGCGGTTGTCCTTGTTATGCCGAAGGAAGATGGACATTGAATTTGCATATTTCGAGGTGGCTGCTGCTGGGAGGGTTTTTATTATGTTCGTCGTGCCTGCATCTCGACGTTCCGCCGGCCCGACTTGAGTTTGTCTCCGTCAATAACACTTTTTCCTCTTACTACGATCTGCGGTTCACGGCAGACCGGAACCTGATCAACTTGTATAGCGATCACGGACGACAAGGTCAGATTGGGACCTCGATCCACTGCTCATTGAATGGTGATCTGGACTTTTCCGTCGAACACAAAATCGCTTTGCAAGCTTCGGGATCAGTCAGCAGCATGCGTTTGATCGAAGGCGACCGTCGGTATGAGATGTTCGCGAGTATCAGGGTTGAGAATCGCTCTACCAACGACGGCCATAATGACGTGAGACCGGTTGAACTGGTGCAACTTCTCAAGCCGCAGCAATACATTCCCTGCAAAGTGGTGATTACTGCATTTCCGTTCGTGGCTTATTACTCGAAAGTTATGTACATGCCTACGTCGAGATTTATCGCTGCGGTGGAGAATCCTCGGGTGGCGCCTGCACGGGTATTACTCAAACCTTCCGATCAACCGCGCTTGTGGGTGCCATTTGCTCCGCTGTGCGTTGTGCGCTGGCGATATGAAGCGTCTCCGGCCTATGACCAGATCGATAGTCTAGGTCTGTGCAGTGATGTGCCCTACGCCGGGATGCTGGCCTCATTTGCGCCGAGCAAGACGAAATTGCGGCTTGTTTCCGAGGTAGATGAAACACCTGCACCTCTGGCGGCGTACACCATCATCAGGGGAGATGGGCGTCTGGAGCCTGGAATAACTGATCAGGAAGGTCGCACCCATGAGGTCGGAGCCAGCGAGCATGAAGTGCTGCGAGTCATCCTCAACAAGAATCTGCAACCAGTGGAACGCTGGACCCCATGGATTGAAAGCATCCCATAATATGAGATGCAAAATTACATATTGAGATTTCGTCCCTGAGAGGTCTATAGTCCATCGCACTCACTGCCAATAACAAAACAGGTGAAGCGATGCTGGCGCAATTGATCGCGCTCGATTGGGGGACGACCTCATTACGTGCTTACAAACTCGCGGCGGGTGGTCGGGTGCTGGAGCAGCGCTCGCTGTCGTCCGGGATCATGCAGTTGCCGACAACCCCGCGCATCATCAACGATCGCGAATGTGCCGACGGGTTCGAGTTGGCGTTTGACCAGGCGTGCGGCGACTGGCTCGATGCGCAGCCGGGTCTGCCGGTGATTGCCTGTGGCATGGTCGGCAGCGCTCAGGGCTGGTGCGAAGCGTCCTACCGCGATACGCCGGCCAACGTGGCCGATCTCGGAAACTCCCTACAAATCGTGCGCAGTCTTCGCGGTGTCGATGTGCATATCGTGCCGGGCGTGATTCAGCGTTCGGCGCTGCCGAATGTGATGCGCGGTGAAGAGACTCAAGTGCTCGGCGTCCTGCAGAGTCTGCCGGTCGAAGAGGGCGCCGATCTGCTGATCGGCCTGCCGGGCAGCCACTCGAAATGGGTGGAAGTTGACGACGGCCGCATCACCCGTTTCGACACCTTCATGACCGGTGAAGTGTTTGCCGTGCTCAGCGAACACAGCATTCTTGGCCGCACCCAACAGCACAGCTCAACGTTCGATGCGCAGGCATTCGACCGTGGCGTGCAAGTGGCGCTGTCGCCGGACGGCGAGATCGGCGTGCTTTCGACCCTGTTCAGCTCCCGCAGTCTTGGCCTGACCGGCGAGCTCAGCCCCAGC
Organism: Pseudomonas sp. TWP3-2; assembly: GCF_049897765.1. Lineage (NCBI taxonomy): Bacteria > Pseudomonadati > Pseudomonadota > Gammaproteobacteria > Pseudomonadales > Pseudomonadaceae > Pseudomonas > Pseudomonas sp. TWP3-2. Next base: position 253,929 of record NZ_JAFCWW010000003.1, read on the forward strand.
GCACAGCCGGATTATCTGTCTGGCCTGTTGATCGGCCATGAATTGGCGGCGCTTGCCGCTGTGCAACGGCGCCGACGCAACAACCCGAATCTGCCTTCGATCATCCTTATCGGCAACGCGCAATTGTGCGCCCGCTACAGCCGCGCGCTCGACGCTTGCGGCTTCGCTCGCGTGACGCTGGCCGAACAAGCCACCGAGCGTGGTTTGTGGCAACTGGCGGTTGCCGCCGGACTGATCGATTCCTCATCCCGTTAACCCTGACTGGAGGCCTGACATGCTCAAGCAAGCATTGGCGCAAAACGGTCTGATCGCAATTCTGCGTGGCCTGCATCCGCAGGAAGCCGCCGCTATCGGAGAAGTCCTTTACGCCGCCGGATTTCGCGTCATCGAAGTGCCGCTGAATTCCCCTGCGCCGTACGAAAGTATCCGCATCCTGCGTAGTACCTTGCCTGCCGATTGCCTGATCGGGGCCGGCACGGTGTTGACGCCGGAACAGGTCGAACTGGTCAAGGAGGCGGGCGGTCAGGTGATCGTCATGCCGCACAGCGATGCCAAGGTATTGCGCGCGGCGAAAGCGGCGGGATTGTTTCTGTCGCCGGGTGTTGCTACGCCGACCGAAGCCTTCGCGGCGCTGGAGGAGGGCGCGGACATTCTCAAGCTGTTCCCGGCCGAGCAGATGGGCCCGGCAGTCGTTAAAGCCTGGCTCGCGGTGTTGCCCAGCGGGACGATTCTGGCGCCGGTCGGCGGCATTACCCCGGACAACATGCAGGTGTTTATCGACGCTGGCGTCAAGGGTTTCGGCCTCGGTTCCGGGCTGTTCAAACCGGGCATGAGCGTTGAGCAAGTGGCAGCCAATGCCAAGGCCTATGTCGCTGCCTGGAAAGCGCTTCGCTAAGACTTTTTGGCGCCGCGAGCGCTGCATCTACAAAAGCTGCATTACAAAAAGAGAGCAGAGATGAAAATCACCAAACTCACTACCTTCATCGTGCCGCCGCGCTGGTGCTTCCTCAAGATTGAAACCGACGAGGGCGTGACCGGTTGGGGCGAGCCCGTGGTCGAAGGCCGCGCACACACCGTGGCGGCGGCGGTCGAGGAATTGTCCGACTACCTGATCGGCAAAGACCCACGCAACATCGAGGACATCTGGACAGTTTTGTATCGCGGCGGCTTCTACCGTGGAGGCGCGATCCACATGAGTGCGCTGGCGGGGATCGATCAGGCGCTGTGGGACATCAAGGGCAAGGCACTCGGGGTGTCGGTCAGCGATCTGCTGGGTGGGCAGCTGCGCGACAAGATTCGCGTGTATTCGTGGATCGGCGGCGACCGGCCGGCAGACACTGCGCGCGCCGCGAAAGAAGCGGTCAGCCGTGGCTTCACCGCCGTGAAAATGAACGGCACTGAAGAGCTGCAGTTCCTCGATTCCTTCGACAAAGTCGAGCTGGCGCTGGCCAATGTTGCGGCCGTGCGCGATGCGGTCGGGCCGAACGTCGGCATCGGTGTCGACTTCCATGGCCGGGTGCACAAACCAATGGCCAAGGTGCTGATGAAGGAGCTTGATCAGTTCAAGTTGATGTTCATCGAAGAGCCAGTACTCAGCGAAAACTACGAAGCGCTGAAAGAACTCGCGCCGCTGACCAGCACACCGATTGCTCTTGGCGAGCGACTGTTCTCGCGTTGGGACTTTAAACGCGTGTTGAGCGAAGGCTACGTCGACATCATTCAGCCGGATGCGTCGCACGCTGGCGGCATCACCGAAACCCGCAAAATCGCCAACATGGCCGAAGCCTACGACGTGGCGCTGGCGTTGCACTGCCCATTGGGGCCGATTGCGCTGGCGGCGTGTTTGCAACTGGACGCGGTTTGTTACAACGCGTTTATCCAGGAACAGAGCCTGGGCATCCATTACAACGAGAGCAACGATTTGCTCGACTATGTGAAGGATCCGCGGGTGTTCGATTACGACAAGGGCTTCGTCAAGATCCCCAATGGCCCGGGGCTGGGCATCGAGATCAACGAGGAATACGTGATTGAACGCGCGGCGGTGGGCCATCGTTGGCGCAACCCGATCTGGCGCCATGCTGATGGCAGTTTTGCCGAGTGGTGAGTTTGCTCTGACTCCCCATGCACCCGACCTACGCTGCGATGCAGATCCCCGGCAGCTGGCTGGCGGATCGCGTGCCGCCACGGATTCTCTATAGCGTCGCGCTGGTGCTGCTGCTGGTGGGCTAGGTCGAACGCATCAAGTTGTAGTCGTGCGCATCGGGCGACCATAATGCCGCCCGTTCCCTCGCTCAACGCTAAAGGCTGGATATGCAGGAAGACGCCGCAAAAACTGCCAAGGACGCCGCGCCCACCGGCACTCAGACCCTGCTTCGCGGGTTGGGTGTGGTGCAGGCCGTCGCCAGTGGCGCCCGCGATCTCAAGGAAATCGCCCGCCTGAACGGCACCACGCGGAGCACGACCCATCGTCTGGCCAGTTGCCTGGTGGACGAGCGTTACCTGCGCGTGGTGCCGCAAGTCGGTTATCTGCTGGGGCCGAAACTGATCGAACTGGGTTTTCAGGCGCGCGAAGAATTGCCGCTGGTGAACCTGGCCGGGCCGTATCTGGACGAGTTGTCGGCGTTGACCGGCGACACCGTGCATCTGGGCATTCGCGAAGGCGACGAGGTGTTGTACCTGCTGAAGAATCCGGGGCGCAATGGCCCGGAAATGCGCTCGCGGGTCGGCCATCGTATGCCGCTGGCGCGCACCGGGATCGGCAAGGCATTGATGCTGGATGACACCCCGCACGATTGGCAGCGGCTGTACGACATCAGTCTGCCGGCGGGTGGGAAAAGTCAGTTCTGGCCGCAGCATCCCCAGCAGTCGTGGGAACAGCTTGAACAGCGCATGACCGAGTACGTGGCCGGTGGCTACGCGTTCGATCTGGAAGATAACGAACCGTCGATCCGCTGCGTGGCGGCGCCGATTCGTGACGCGAGCAAGCGCATCGTTGCGGCGATCAGCATCGCCAGCACCGTGCCGTACATGCCGCTGGAAAAAATGGCCGAGCTGATCCCCCTGATCAAAGGGGTCACAGCCCGGCTGTCGGCGGAGCTTGGCTTGAAGGTCTGAGGAATCAGACTTTCAGGGTCGCCATGTCGATCACGAAACGGTACTTCACGTCACCGGCAATCATCCGGGCGTAGGCTTCGTTGATCTGGCGGATGTCGAGCATTTCGATGTCGCAGGTGATGTTGTGCTCGGCGCAGAAATCCAGCACTTCCTGGGTTTCGGCAACGCCACCGATCAACGAACCGGCAAGTACGCGACGGCCCAAGACCAGTTTGGCGGCGTGTACCGGCGGATCGATCGGCTCGATCAGGCCCACCAGAATGTGCACGCCATCGAAGCGCAGAGTGTCGAGGTACGGGTTGAGATCGTGCTGCACCGGAATGGTGTCGAGCAGGAAATCGAAGTAGCCCGCAGCGGCTTTCATCTGCTCGGCGTCGGTGGACACGATCACGTGGTCGGCACCTTGGCGACGGCCTTCTTCAGCCTTGCTCGCGGAACGGGTGAACAGCGTCACCTCGGCGCCCATGGCCTTGGCGAACTTGATGCCCATGTGGCCGAGGCCGCCCATGCCGAGAATCCCGACCTTGTCGCCAGCCTTGACGCCGTAGTGCTTGAGCGGCGAGTAAGTGGTGATGCCGGCGCAAAGAATCGGCGCGGCCGCCGCCAGATCGAGTTTTTTCGGGATGCGTACCACGAAGTGCTCGCTGACCACGATGCTGTCGGAATAACCGCCCATGGTGTTGCTGCCGTCGACCCGGTCCGGGGTGGCGTAAGTCATGGTCGGACCTTCGAGGCAGTATTGCTCGAGGTTGGCCTGACAGGCTTCGCAGCTGCGGCACGAGTCGACCATGCAGCCGACGCCGACCAGATCGCCGACTTTATGCTTGGTGACATTCGTACCGATGGCGGTAACTTTGCCGACGATCTCGTGGCCGGGCATTAACGGGTAAACCGCGATACCCCATTCGTTGCGTGCCTGGTGAATGTCGGAGTGGCAGACGCCGCAGTACATGATTTCGATGGCGACGTCGTCGGCGCGCGGGCTGCGGCGTTCGAATTTCATCGGGGCGAGGGGAGTGGTGGCCGATTGAGCGGCGTATCCGATAGCGGTGTACATGGTGAACCTCGCAAAAGCAGTGACAGGTGAGGCGGTGCATTTTGGGCGTCGTGCGCGCGTGCGGCCATGACGATTCCTCCGGGTCTCATGCCTAATCCTCCGGCGTGCGGGTTTGCACGGTCGCATCGGCGCAGGGATCTGCGATGATGCTTTCGTGCCTTTTTCCGTAACTTTTTTGTGAAGACTTTCGATGCAGTTAACCCGTCACCTTGATGCCAATGCCACGCTGGTTTCGTTGATCGAACCGCTGGCTCTGCGCGATGGTTACAGTCCGACCGGAGTGCCGGGCGTGCAAGTGTTGCGCGCCAGCAGCGACGTCGCGCGTGGCCCGCATATGTACGAGCCGAGCCTGATGATTGTCGCGCAGGGCAGCAAACTCGCGTATCTGGGGCCGCGCACCATGGAATATGGTGCCGGACATTACTTGATCCAGGCGCTGCCGGTGCCGTTCGAATGCGAGACCTTCGCCTTGCCGGATGCGCCATTGTTTGCGGTTTCGGTGGCGATTGATCGGGTGTTGCTCGGCGAGTTGGTATTGGCCATGGGCCTGGCGCCGGGGCGGCATATTCCGGCGCAGACACCGGAGTCGATGACCTCGGTGGTGCTCGACGATGATATGCGCGGTTGTGTCGAGCGGTTGTTGCGCTGTCTGCACGATCCGCTGGAATGCCAGATTCTCGGGCCGGCGCGAGTGCGTGAATTGTTGTTCGTCGCATTGCGCGGGCCGCAGGCGGATGTGTTGCGCGCCTTGGTCGAGCAGCAGGGCCAGTTCGCGCGGGTGGCCGCGTCGATCAGCCATCTGCATGCGCATTACACCGAGCCGTTGAATGTCGAGACGCTGGCCAGTTGCGCGAACATGAGCGTTTCGACCTTTCACGAGCATTTCAAGCGCAGCACGTTGTTGTCGCCGGTGCAGTATCTGAAGCGCTTGCGCTTGCTCAAGGCGCAGACACTGCTGGTCGCAGAAGGACTGGGTGTGGCGCAGGTGGCGCATCGGGTCGGGTATCAGAGCACGTCGCAGTTCAGTCGCGAGTACAAGCGCTACTTTGAGCGTAGCCCGGGAGATGAGCGCGCGGCCTGATCTGCCAGCTCCCACAGGGATTGAGGTGATGTACCGAATCGCGGGCAAAAAAAAAGGCCCCCATTTCGGGAGCCTTGATGGTCAACGGTTCAACTTACATATTCGGGTAAGTCGGGCCGCCAGCGCCTTCCGGCGTAACCCAGGTGATGTTCTGCGAAGGGTCCTTGATGTCACAGGTCTTGCAGTGCACGCAGTTCTGGGCGTTGATCTGGAAGCGCTTCTCGCCGTCTTCCTTGGTGATCACTTCGTACACGCCGGCCGGGCAGTAACGCTGCGCCGGTTCATCGTACAGCGGCAGGTTCTTGCTGATCGGGATGCTCGGGTCGGTCAGCTTCAGGTGGCACGGCTGTTCTTCTTCATGGTTGGTACCGGAGATGAACACCGAGCTGAGTTTGTCGAAGCTGAGTTTGCCGTCGGGTTTCGGGTAGTCGATCTTCTTGCAGTCGGCCGCGAGCTTGAGGCAGGCGTAATCCGGCTTGGTGTCGTGCAGGGTGAACGGCAGTTTGCCGCCGAAGATGTTCTGATCGAGCCAGTTGAAACCGCCGCCGACAATAGCGCCGAACTTGTGGATCGCCGGGCCGAAGTTGCGGCTGGCGAACAGTTCGTCGTAGAGCCAGCTCTTTTTGAACGCGTCGACGTAAGCGGTCAGTTCTTCAGTGCCGTCCTTTTCAGCGAATAGCGCTTCAGCCACCGACTCAGCAGCGAGCATGCCCGACTTCATCGCGGTGTGGCTGCCTTTGATCTTGGCGAAGTTCAGCGTGCCGAGGTCGCAACCGATCAGCGCGCCGCCCTTGAATACCATCTTCGGCAGCGAGTTCAGGCCACCCTTGCAGATGGCGCGCGCGCCGTAGCTGATGCGCTTGCCGCCTTCCAGATATTGCTTGAGCACCGGGTGGTGCTTGAGGCGCTGGAATTCGTCGAACGGCGACAGGTAGGTGTTGCTGTAGGACAGATCGACGATCAGACCAACCACCACCTGATTGTTTTCCAGGTGATAAAGGAACGAGCCGCCGGTGTTCTCGGTGCCCATGATGTCCAGCGGCCAGCCGGCGGTGTGCACCACCAGGCCCGGCTGGTGTTTGGCCGGATCGATTTCCCAGATTTCTTTCAGGCCGATGCCGTAGTGCTGGGCGTCGGCCTCGCTGTCGAGGTTGAAACGCTTGATCAGTTGCTTGCCGATGTGGCCACGGCAGCCTTCGGCGAACAGCGTGTACTTGCCACGCAATTCCATGCCGGGGGTGTACAGGCCGTCTTTCGGATGGCCTTCGCGATCGACGCCGAGGTCACCGGTGATGATCCCGCGTACGATGCCGTTTTCGTCGATCAGCGCTTCCTGAGCGGCGAAGCCTGGGTAGATTTCCACGCCGAGGTTCTCGGCCTGCTGGGCCAGCCAGCGGCACAGGTTGCCGAGGGAAATAATGTAGTTGCCTTCGTTGTGCATGGTCTTGGGCACAAAGAGGTCAGGGATTTTCTGCGCACTTTCGGCGTTTTTTAGCACGAAAATGTCATCGCGGGTGACTGGCGTGTTCAGCGGCGCGCCGAGTTCTTTCCAGTCCGGGAACAGTTCGTTCAGCGCCCGTGGTTCGAATACCGCGCCAGACAGGATGTGTGCGCCGACTTCGGAGCCTTTTTCGACCACGCAGACGCTGATTTCCTTACCGGCTTCGGCGGCCTTCTGCTTCAGACGGCAGGCGGCGGACAGGCCAGCGGGGCCGGCACCGACGATGACCACGTCGAATTCCATAAATTCGCGTTCCACAGGCTATCTCCTACTCAAGGCTCAACAGTTTTTTTTCTAATTTGGAGGTTTGATGTCGCATCCTTTATTGCCTTTACGTTAACGTCAAAGGGAATATAGGAGAAACCACCGTTCTCTCTAGGCGGCGCATTATATCTACACCACTCCTAGCGTCCAATACAAACGTTTGTTTGAATTGCCTCCAGCCCAGAGAAATCAAAGAAGCGCGGCTTATGACAGGGCATTTTGGCGTATTGACCAGAATGGGCGTTCCGGTCAAGATACGGTCGGTTTTGCGTTCGCCGTAGGCTGAATGGTGGTTTCAAGAGCACCTCTAAAGACAGGGCGCAGGCGGTACCCGGTGATGCGTAGCGCAAGTCTGGCGCGCAGTTTACACACCGCAAAGATGCATGACTTGTCGGTCACCACTGACGAACGGTCACACTCCTTTGCGACGTGAGATCACCCTGTACACAAGCCGGCGTTTTTAGAGGTGCCCTTGTGCCCGATGAGCATCAACCGCCAGGTTCGCCTAGGCGACTTCTTTTCACCGGAGAGTAACGAGGAATCCATGAAGGTTCTTGTAGCTGTCAAACGTGTTGTGGATTACAACGTCAAGGTTCGCGTCAAGGCGGACAATTCCGGCGTAGACCTCGCCAACGTCAAGATGTCGATGAACCCGTTCTGCGAAATCGCAGTGGAAGAAGCCGTACGCCTGAAAGAGAAGGGTGTTGCGACTGAAATCGTCGTCGTCTCCATCGGCCCGACCACCGCTCAGGAACAGCTGCGTACCGCACTGGCTCTGGGTGCCGACCGCGCCATCCTCGTCGAATCCGCTGAAGAGCTGACTTCGCTGGCCGTGGCCAAGCTGCTCAAGGCCGTTGTCGACAAGGAACAACCGCAGTTGGTGATCCTTGGCAAACAAGCCATCGACAGCGACAACAACCAGACCGGCCAGATGCTCGCTGCACTGAGCGGCTACGGTCAGGGCACGTTCGCCTCGAAAGTCGAAGTTTCCGGCGACAGCGTTGCCGTGACTCGCGAAATCGACGGCGGCGCGCAGACTGTTTCCCTGAAACTGCCGGCCATCGTCACCACCGACCTGCGTTTGAACGAGCCGCGCTATGCGTCCCTGCCAAACATCATGAAAGCCAAGAAGAAGCCTCTCGAAGTGCTGACTCCGGACGCTTTGGGCGTTTCCACCGCCTCCACCAACAAGACCCTGAAAGTCGAAGCGCCGGCTGCACGCAGCGCAGGCATCAAGGTCAAGTCGGTGGCTGAACTGGTCGAGAAACTGAAAAACGAAGCGAAGGTAATCTGATCATGACTATCTTGGTAATCGCTGAACACGACAACAAAGTGCTGGCTCCGGCCACGCTGAACACCGTGGCTGCTGCTGCCAAAATCGGCGGCGACATCCACGTTCTGGTTGCAGGTCTTGGCGCTGGCGCCGTGGCTGAAGCCGCTGCGAAAATCGCTGGCGTGGCTAAAGTGCTGGTGGCCGACAACGCTGCTTACGCTCACCAACTGCCAGAAAACGTTGCTCCGCTGGTTGCAGAGCTTGGCGCTGGTTACAGCCACATCCTGGCTGCCGCCACGTCCAACGGCAAAAACATCCTGCCGCGCGTTGCCGCTCAGCTGGACGTTGACCAGATCTCCGAGATCATCTCGGTAGAAAGCGCCGACACCTTCAAGCGTCCGATCTACGCCGGTAACGCGATTGCCACCGTGCAATCGACCGCCGCTGTGAAAGTGATCACCGTGCGTGCCACCGGTTTCGACCCGGTTGCTGCTGAAGGTGGTTCGGCTGCTGTTGAAGCCGTTGGCGCGGCACACGACGCGGGCACTTCGAGCTTCGTTGGCGAAGAACTGGCCAAGTCTGATCGTCCAGAGCTGACCGCTGCCAAGATCGTCGTTTCCGGCGGTCGCGGCATGCAGAACGGCGACAACTTCAAGCACCTGTACGCTCTGGCCGACAAGCTGGGCGCTGCTGTTGGCGCCTCGCGCGCTGCGGTCGACGCAGGTTTCGTACCGAACGACATGCAGGTCGGTCAGACCGGCAAAATCGTTGCGCCACAGCTGTACATCGCCGTCGGTATCTCCGGCGCGATCCAGCATCTGGCCGGCATGAAAGACTCCAAAGTGATCGTAGCGATCAACAAGGACGAAGAAGCGCCGATCTTCCAGGTAGCCGATTACGGTCTGGTAGCTGATCTGTTCGAAGCAATCCCCGAGTTCGAGAAGCTGGTCTAAACCAGCGGCTTAAACTATAAAGAGCCCGGCCTTTTGGTCGGGCTTTTTTTTGTCTCGGATTTGAGTGGGAGCGTTTTGCCATGGATCTGCGCTGCGGATTGTTGTTCGGATTGGCCCTGTTGCCAGGTTTGGCCACGGCCGCAGGCAAGTGCGAGCGGCTGATTGTCACCGGCAGCCCGGATGCACCGCCGTATTTGTGGCAGGACCCGCAGAATCCCAAACAGTTGATCGGTGCCAGCGCTGATCTGTTGCAGCAAGTGGCCAAGGATCTGGGGATCAAAGTCGAATTGCTCTACGCCGGCAAACGCGCGCAGGCGCTGGATGAAGTGCGCAGCGGACGCATGGACATGCTGGCCGACGCGTCACTGACCCTCAATGAGCTGGAAAACCTCGACTACATCCATCCGCCACTGCTGGAAAACGACTATCTGGTGTGGACGCGAAAAGGCTCGACGCTGGTCTACAGCGCAGCGCAGGATCTGCATGGTCATAGCGGTGCGGTGTCGGAAAAGTCTCGAATGACCCAGGCATTTTTCACTTTCGCCGAGCAGCAATTGACCCTCACGCGGACAGCAAACCTCACTCAGGCCCTGCAGAAACTTCTGTTGGGCGAGGTGGAATATGTACTCGCTGGCCGCTACTCAGGCATGGCCGCCGCGCAGGCATTGGGCATGGCCAACGACTTGCTCGCCTTCGAACAACCGGTCGACCGGCCCGGCCTGTTTCTCGCGCTTTCGCATAACTCGGCCTGCAACGACCCGTGGTTGCGCGGACAGCTGGCCAAAAAGATGACAGAATTGCCCGCGTCCGGACTGACGGAAGCCGCGCTGCAGCGCAATATCGAGCGCTGGAAGGCGCAGCAGCAACAGCCGCAACAACCCGTCAGTGCCCCAAAACAGTAGGGATCCTTAGTGAGTAATCGACTTCTTTTCGCGGCCCTGGCCGTTCTGGCTCTGGCCGGTTGCGCCAGCGATCCGGCACCCAATGAACAAATGCGCCTGACCGAACAGGCCCTCGAACAAGCCAAAGCTGTCGGCGCCACCGCTGACGAAGTACCGGAAATGAAACTGGCCGAAGACAAGTTCAACCGCGCCAAAGGCAGCATGGCCGGCGAATCCTTCAAGAACGCGCGCATGCGTCTTGAGCAGGCCGAGCTGGATGCACGTCTGGCCGAAGCCAAAGTCCTGACCCAGAAAAGTGAAGCGCAACTGAACGTACTCAACACCCGCATCGTCCGCCTGCGCAAGCAACTGGGAGATGCCCAATGAGCCTCCAATCCAGAATCCTTGGCGGCGTGATCCTCACCGGTTGCGTCGGCCTGTTCGGCTGCGCCGGTCAGCACAGCGAATCTGCCTTGCAAGAGGCGAGTGCCGATTTCCAGAAGGTCAAGGAAGATTCCAACGTGCTGCGTATCGCGCCGAAAGACGTGATCCGCGCGGGTGAATCCCTGGCCCGCGCCGATCGTTTGTCCACCTATTGGGGCAGCGGTTCGGACGTGGTGCATTACTCCTACCTGAGCCAGCGCTACAGCGCGATTGCCCGCGAGCACACCAATCAAGTGCTCAACGAGGAGCGCGCGGCGAAACTGGAACTCGAGCGTCAACGCCTGCAACTGGCCTTGCGCGAATCCAAACTGCTCAGCGTGCAGCAGCAGGGCAAGTGGCTGGAAGAGCAGATCGTTGCACTGGCCACCACCCAGACTGATCGCGGTCTGGTGATGACCCTCGGCGATGTGTTGTTCGACACCGGCGAAGCCGAGCTGAAAAACTCCGCGAACCGTGTGGTGTTGAAGATTGTGCAATTCCTGCAACTCAACCCTAAACGCGTGGTGCGCATCGAAGGCTATGCCGACAGCACCGGCGGCAAGCAGGAAAATCTCAAATTGTCGCGCGATCGTGCGCAGTCAGTGGCTGACGTGCTGACTGACCTGGGCATTGACGAAAAACGCATTCAGGTCGAAGGCTATGGCGATGAATACCCGGTAGACGCCAATGCTTCCGAACGTGGGCGTGCGCAGAACCGTCGAGTGGAAATTGTGTTCTCCGACGAAAAAGGCCAGCTCGGCGCCGCCCGCTAAGGGCTGCGTCTCTGGAAAGCCCGGCCTGTCATGCAGTGCCGGGCTTTTTTACGTCTGTCGAATGACTGGCAAAAACAGTACAGCTGTGGCTGACACTGCACTGTATGGTCGAGTATTGTGGCAACTGTCCCAGTACACTTCTAAACTGTTCCGGTATTGTTTCACACAAGAATAAAATGCCCGTGAAATCGAGTGCTGCGTCATGACCAATCTCTTGCTCTACCAACGTATTGCTCAGCAACTGGCCGAGGACATCCGCCGTGGTGTCTATCAACCGGGGGAGCGCGTGCCTTCGGTGCGCAAGATGAGTTCGCAGCTCAACGTCAGCCATGCCACGGTGTTGCAGGCTTACGCCAATCTCGAGGATCAGGGCCTGATTCGCGCGCGGCCGCAGTCCGGCTATTACGTGCACCAGACGCCTGCGCTGACCGCACCGACCCCGGACATCGCCCGGGTCGAGCGGCCCGGTCTGGTTACGCGCAGCAGCATCATTCAGCAAGTATTGGTCGAATCGCGCCGCGAAGGCGTGTTTCCGCTGGGCGCTGCGGTGCCGAGTGTCGATTACCTGCCGGTGCGTGCGCTGCACCAGCAACTGGCCAAGGTCACCCGGTTTCATAGCCCACGCGCATTCAGCTACATGTTCAGCCCAGGGTTCGAACCGCTGCGCCGGCAAGTGGCGATCCGCATGCGTGATGCCGGCGTGGTGGTCGATCCGTCGGAAGTGGTGATCACTCACGGTTGTGTCGATGCGTTGCAGATGTCGTTGCGCGTACTCACGCGGCCGGGTGATCTGATCGCCGCCGAATCGCCGACCTATTACGGCTTGCTGCAACTGGCCGATCTGCTTGGCCTGAAAGTCATCGAAATCCCCAGTGATCCCGCCACCGGCATGAGCCTCGAAGCCTTGCAACTGGCGGCCAACCAATGGTCGATCAAGGCACTGGTGCTGACTACACGCCTGAGCAATCCACTCGGCGGCACCATGCCCGAGGAGCGCCAGAAACAGCTGCTGCGGCTGGCCTCGGATTTCGATATCCAGATTGTCGAAGACGACATCTACGGCGAGTTGATGTTCGAGCAGGGCCGCACCAAAGCGCTCAAGGCTTACGACCGGCTCGACCGGGTGATCTACTGCTCGAGTTTTTCCAAGACCCTGTCGCCGGGCGTGCGCATCGGCTGGATGCTCGCCGGCAAGTACCAGCAGGAAATCCAGCGCTTGCAGACCTTCAGCACGCACTCCGCGTGCAGCGTCACGCAGATGGCCATTGCCGCGTATCTGGAAAACGGCGGCTATGACCGGCATTTACGGTACATCCGCCAGGAATACCGAAAAAATCTCAGCGCATTCCAGCTGGCGGTTCAGCAGTACTTCCCCGAAGGTACACAGATGACCCGGCCCACTGGCGGCTTCATTCTGTGGGTGAGCCTCCCGGGGCGGGTCAACACTCAGGAACTGCACGTGCGCGCCCTGCAACAAGGCATCAGCATTGCACCGGGGCTGATCTTCAGTAACACCGAGCAATTCAATCACTGCATCCGTTTGAACTGCGGAATCCCGTGGAATCGCGAGGCAGAGCGGGCGCTGATGACCCTCGGCATGTTGGCCACCCAACTCTGCCAGGAGACGGCCAGCGGTTTCTGAACACAAGGCAGAGCTTGTCATGTGCCGCCCAAAAGGCGAGCATATGGCCCTCTGCCGTTAGCCGCGTTGGGTTCATGAAAGCGATTTTTCCTGCCGCCTGGGTTGTGATCTGCCTGTTGATGATGGGCCAAGTGCCCGGTGTCATGGCGGCTTCCGTTCAGGAAAAGACCCCGACAGCCACAACGGCAAAAAAACCGGTAGCCAGCAAAAAAGCTGCTCCAGCGAAGAAACGGGCACCGATCGCCTCGAAGTCCAAGTCCGCCAAACAAATCGCCAAAACTCCATTGCCGCCGGCCAGGCTCGACTTGAGCCTGCCCAAGGAACTGGTTCAGGAATTGAAACCGCCGGGCACGGTGATCATGCCCAAGCGCGAGCCGATCCTGCCGCAGATGTTCGGTGACAAGAACACCGGATTCCAGCTCAACGGCCGTCTGCTCAGCAACGAAATGCAGTTGCAACTGCGCAACGAGGAGCGTCGCGAAGTTGAAGGCGCGGCGCTGGATTTCGAGTTCAAACAGTAAATCACTGCGATCCGAGACCCGCGGGCCAGACACTTTGTCGGAGACTGGTCAGTCACATTGGTTTAAGCGCAAAAACCCCGCCTGAAGCAATTTGAAACAACCGTCTTAGCGGTTACTCTGTGCCGCGTCCCTTTCACAAATCACCCGCCGCGAGGAACTCGCCGAAATGAAATGCCGCGAAGGCTGTGGCGCATGCTGCATTGCCCCTTCCATCAGTTCACCGATTCCCGGCATGCCCGAGGGCAAACCGGCGGGCGAACGTTGTGTGCAGCTTTCGGTCGAAAACCTGTGCAACATTTTCGGTCGGGCCGAGCGTCCGGCCGTCTGTTCCGGATTCAAGGCGGATGTCGAAGTCTGTGGCAGCAGCCAGCAAGACGCGATCAGATTGATCGGCTGGTGGGAAGAAATGACGGCGGCGTGATGAGTCGAACGAACGGAACTTCAACAATAAGGAATAAGACTATGGGTTCGCTGCATCGTATTGCTGTGTTGGTTGGTTTGACTGCTGTATTGGCCACCTCGGCCGCGCAGGCTGAAGACTGGAAAGTCGCCAAGAACGAAGACGGGATCAAGGTTTCCCTGAGCGAAATTCCGGGTTCGGACTACAAGTCGTATCAGGGCGTTGCCATGATGAAGACCACTGTCGCCAAACTGCGTGCATTGCAGGAAGACGTTGCTGGCGCCTGTGCCTGGATTCACGAGTGCAAATCGCAGAAGTTGCTCAAGCATGAAGGCGATCAGAGCTGGACTTACAGTCAGTTCAACACGCCATGGCCGGTTACACCGCGCGATTCCGTGATCCATGTCACCACGGTCGAAGGCGCCGATGGCAGCTTGACGCGCAATCTCGAAGGCGTGCCGAAATACTTACCTGAAGAAAAGGGTTTCGTGCGAGTTACTCAGGTCAAAGGCTTCTGGAAGTTCGTGCCAAAAGGTGATCAGGTTGAAGTCACCTATCAAGTGCACACCGAGCCAGGTGGCAGCGTGCCGTCGATGATCGCCAACAAGTTCGTGGTCGATGCACCGTTCAAAACCCTGCAAGCTTTGAAAGAACGCGCCGAGAAGTAATCGTCTGGTTCAATGCACAAACGCCCCGAGTGATTCGGGGCGTTTTGTTTTGTGGGTAAATTGTGTTTCCGGATATGCGTTGCACGAAATTTTCACAAAGCCTCCAAGACAATCCGCCCGCGCTGATTGCACCTGTCCCGCTAATGCATGGCCTGGATGAAACAGTCGAGCGCCGAGACAGTAATCAATGGCATTGGCGCGATTGATCGTGCAACATTTGCGCACCGCGCAAGCCCCGGGGCCTGGATTGGCCAACAGAGGGCAAAGCGCAGCTGTATTTTTGCAACTTAAACTTCCAATGGGTCCTAAAACGACATGGCAAACCCGGACGCCCTGAATCAGCAGCGATCTTCCAGTCGCCTGCTGCAACCGACCGTCAAATCGCATCTGGCCTACACACTGTTGTGTGCGCTGGTCATGATGGTGATGTTTTCCGTGCTGCGCCTCGCGCTGCTGGTCTACAACCGCGAGATGATCCTCGATACCCCGGCTTCGACGTTCCTCGAAGCTTTCTTCAACGGCCTGCGTTTCGACCTGCGCCTGGTGGTTTACCTGTGCATTCCGCTGGTGCTGGCACTGTTCAGTGCCCGCGCGATGGCTGCGCGCGGTTTCTTCCGTCTGTGGCTGACCATTGCCTCGAGCATCGCGCTGTTCCTCGGCCTGATGGAGATGGACTTCTACCGCGAGTTTCACCAGCGCCTCAACGGCCTGGTGTTCCAGTACGTGAGGGAAGACCCGAAAACCGTGATGAGCATGCTCTGGTACGGTTTCCCGGTGGTGCGTTACCTGCTGGCCTGGGCCGTTGGCACGCTGATCCTCACCCTTGCATTCAAAGGCGCCGACCGCGCGACCCGTCCACGCGGCCCGTTCAGCGGCGGCAGCGTCGGCACGCGGCAGATTGCTCCGTGGTATGCACGTGCGGCAGTGTTCGTGGTTTGCCTGCTGATCTGTGTGGTTGCCGCGCGTGGCACCCTGCGTCAAGGCCCGCCACTGCGTTGGGGTGACGTCTACACCACCGATTCGAACTTCGCCAACCAGCTCGGCCTCAACGGCACGCTGTCGCTGATCGCCGCCGCCAAGAGCCGATTGGGTGAGGATCGCGACAACATCTGGAAAGCCACCATCGAGCAACCCGTGGCGCAGCAGACCGTGCGTGACATGCTGCTGACCCCGAGCGACAAACTGGTCGATGCCGAGACTGCCGCCGTTCGCCGTAACTACACGCCGAATGCCGACAAAACCCTGCCGATCAAGAACGTCGTAGTGATCCTGATGGAAAGCTTCGCCGGTCACTCGGTTGGCGCGCTCGGCCGTCCGGGCAACATCACGCCGTACTTCGACCAACTGTCCAAAGAAGGCCTGTTGTTCGATCGCTTCTTCTCCAACGGCACGCACACCCACCAGGGCATGTTCGCCACGATGGCGTGCTTCCCCAATCTGCCGGGCTTCGAATACCTGATGCAGACCCCGGAAGGCAGCCACAAACTGTCCGGCCTGCCGCAGTTGCTCAGCGCGCGTGACTACGACGACGTGTATGTCTACAACGGCGATTTCGCCTGGGACAACCAGTCGGGTTTCTTCAGCAACCAGGGCATGACCAACTTTATCGGGCGTAACGATTTCGTTAACCCGGTGTTCTCCGACCCGACGTGGGGTGTGTCCGATCAGGACATGTTCGACCGTGGTCTGGAAGAGTTGAAAGCGCGTGATGGCAAGGACAAGAAACCGTTCTATGCCTTGCTGCAAACCCTGTCCAACCACACGCCGTACGCACTGCCGACGCCTTTGCCGGTCGAGCGCGTGACCGACCGTGGCAGCCTCAACGAACACTTGACCGCCATGCGCTACTCCGACTGGGCACTCGGTCAGTTCTTCGAGAAGGCCCGCAAGGAGCCGTACTTCAAGGAAACCCTGTTCGTTGTTGTCGGCGACCATGGTTTTGGCAACGAGCAGCAGATCACCGAAATGGACCTCGGTCGTTTCAACGTGCCGATGCTGCTGATCGGGCCGGGCGTGCAGGAGAAATTCGGTCAGCGTGACCATACCGTGGGCACCCAGATCGACATCGTGCCGACGATCATGGGTCGCATCGGTGGCGAAGTCCTGCACCAGTGCTGGGGTCGTGACCTGCTGAACCTGCCGGAAGGCGACAAGGGTTTCGGCGTGATCAAACCGTCTGGCAGCGACCAGACCGTGGCGTTGCTCACCGCTGACCGCGTGCTGGTATTGCCCAAGGAAATGCCGCCGAAACTCTACCGTTACGAACTCGGCGCCAATCCGAAAGGCGAAGTGATCCCGGCATCGGAAGATGAAGCTGCCCTGAAGCAGAAACTCGAGTCGTTCATTCAGACTGCGACCAAAAGCCTGATCGACAACACCGCTGGTGTAGTTGATGGCAAGCCGGACTGATTAGTCCGCGCAATAAAAAAGAGGCCCTTTTTCAAGGGCCTCTTTTTTTGCCTGTCAGATCGTTATATCCGACCGAGTAACAGCAGCACCAACAGTACTACCAATACCACGCCGATGATGCCCGACGGACCATAACCCCAACTTCTGGAGTGCGGGAAGACCGGCAGACCACCGATCAGCAACAGGATCAGGATGATGATTAGAATTGTGCCCATGGCGATTTTCCTTGTTTATAGCGTTCGAGAAGTCTTGATGTTCTAGAGGCAGCTGGATGTGAACTAGATCCAGCGGGCTTACAAATTCCGACCGGTGCCAGTGAAAGAAAATTCAATGTTTTTTTAATGTATTTGGAACGCAGGCTTATTTCGTTTCGGCGAAAAAGAGCGCCCCGGTTTTTCCGCACCATTCAGCAACTTGATGAAGCGTGGTCCAGCGCATGTCCTTCGCTACACTGCGGGCAACTTCTCCAGAACAACAAGGCTGTCCGCTATGCAAAATCGCATGATGATCACTGGTGCAGGCTCAGGCCTGGGTCGCGAAATCGCGCTGCGCTGGGCGCGTGAAGGCTGGCGGCTGGCCTTGTCCGATGTCAGCGAAGCCGGTTTGCAGGAAACCCTGAAACTGGTGCGCGAGGCCGGTGGTGACGGCTTCACTCAGCGCTGCGATGTGCGCGATTACAGCCAGCTCACCGCGTTCGCTCAATCGTGTGAAGAGAAACTCGGCGGCATCGACATCATCGTCAATAACGCCGGTGTGGCCTCGGGCGGTTTCTTCGGCGAGTTGTCGCTGGAGGACTGGGACTGGCAGATCGCGATCAACCTGATGGGCGTGGTCAAGGGCTGCAAGGCGTTCCTGCCGCTGCTCGAGCAAAGCAAGGGCAAGATCATCAACATCGCCTCGATGGCCGCGCTGATGCAGGGGCCGGCGATGAGTAACTACAACGTGGCCAAGGCCGGCGTAGTTGCATTGTCCGAGAGCCTGTTGATCGAACTGGCGCAGCAGGAAGTCGCGGTACATGTGGTCTGCCCGTCGTTCTTCCAGACCAACTTGCTCGACTCGTTCCGCGGCCCGACCCCGGCGATGAAAGCTCAGGTCGGCAAGTTGCTGGAAAGCTCGCCGATTTCCGCTGCGGACATTGCCGACTACATCTACCAGCAAGTAGCCGCTGGCGAGTTCATGATTCTGCCCCACGAACAAGGACGCATGGCCTGGGCGATCAAACAGAAAAATCCACAACTGCTCTACAACGAAATGATTTCCATGGCCGAGAAAATGCGCGCCAAGGCCAAGCACAGCCCCAGCTGAACTTGCTCTGCTGTAGTTGCATCGTCAGGATGGCCGCAACGGTCACCCTGACGAGACGTGTACATGCTTAATTACTTATGGTTTTTCCTCGCCGCGCTGTTTGAAATCGCCGGTTGCTTCGCGTTCTGGATGTGGTTGCGTCAGGGCAAAAGTGCCTTGTGGGTGATCCCGGCACTACTCAGCCTGACGTTGTTTGCGCTGCTGTTGACCCGGGTTGAAGCGACCTACGCCGGGCGTGCCTATGCCGCCTACGGTGGCATCTACATCATTGCTTCGATTGGCTGGCTGGCGGTGGTCGAGCGCATTCGTCCGCTGGGTTCGGACTGGATCGGCGTGGCGTTGTGCGTGATCGGCGCCAGTGTGATTCTGTTCGGGCCGAAGTTTTCCGCCAGCTGACTCGCGGGAAAATTTACCGGGCTTGCAGGAAACGTCTGAAGGCTATCGCGCGAGCCTGTGTAGGGCATGACTGATTTGCCCGCAGCGCATTGTAGAGCGGCCGCAAGCCGCGCATCTTCAAGGCTGGCAAACCTTGAAGGACGATCCCCATGCTTGTACTCAGTCGGGTTGTAGGCGAACTGATTTCCATCGGCGACAACATCACTCTGCGCGTGCTCGCGGTCAACGGCTCCAGCGTGCGCTTCGGGGTCGAAGCGCCGCAGCATGTCAACGTGCACCGCGCCGAAGTCTATGAACGCATCCAGCGCAAAAACGCCGCCAGCGCCAAAAGCAGCTGACAGTTTCAGTCGAACAGATGCTTGGGCACGTCGTGCTTGAGCATCAACTGGCACTGCTCGCTTTCGGGGTCGAACACGATCAGTGCCTGGCCTTTGCTCAGCGCCTGGCGAACCCGCAGCACGCGGGTTTCCAGCGGGGTGTCGTCACCGTTGTCGGTACCGTCGCGGGTGACGAAATCCTCGATCAGACGGGTCAGGGTGTCGACTTCAAGTTGGTCGTGGGGAATGAGCATGGGCACCTCGGTCAAATCAATGTCGCGATGCTACGGCGAATGAACGCCGAGGGCCAGACTCAACTGTCTGACCGCTGCCCGACCAGACTGTCCACCGGCGGCACGCGGGTCTCGCTCTCCATCTGCGTGTCATGTTCGATCTGATGACTGAAGCGATCCAGTGAAGCATTCGCCGGCTGTGCGTCGCTGGCGAATACCGGCGGGCTGAGGATGTACGCGCCCAACAGGCGACTCAGCGCCGCGAGACTGTCGATGTGCGTGCGCTCATAGCCGTGAGTCGCGTCGCAGCCGAAGGCGAGCAGGGCGGTGCGAATGTCGTGGCCGGCGGTGACTGCCGAGTGCGCATCGCTGAAGTAGTAGCGGAACAGGTCACGCCGCACCGGCAGTTCATGTTCACCGGCCAGGCGCAGCAAGTGCCGCGACAGGTGATAGTCGTACGGCCCGCCCGAATCCTGCATCGCCACACTCACTGCGTGTTCGCTGGAGTGTTGACCCGGTGCGACCGGTGCGATGTCGATGCCGACGAATTCGCTGACATCCCACGGCAATGCCGCCGCCGCGCCGCTGCCGGTTTCTTCGGTGATGGTGAACAGCGGATGGCAATCGATCATCAATTCCTGACCACTGTCGACAATCGCTTTCAACGCCGCCAGCAGTGCTGCAACCCCGGCCTTGTCATCCAGATGGCGGGCGCTGATGTGGCCGCTTTCGGTGAACTCCGGCAGTGGATCGAATGCCACCACGTCGCCGACGTTGATGCCCATCGACTCGCAATCGGCCTTGGTCGCGCAATAGGCATCCAGGCGCAGTTCGACGTGATCCCAACTGATCGGCATTTCATCGACAGCTGTGTTGAACGCATGCCCGGATGCCATCAATGGCAACACGCTGCCGCGAATCACACCGTTGTCGGTAAACAGACTGACGCGGCTACCCTCGGCGAAACGGCTCGACCAGCAGCCAACCGGGGCGAGGGTCAGGCGACCATTGTCCTTGATCGCCCGCACCGCGGCGCCAATGGTATCGAGGTGCGCCGACACCGCGCGGTCAGGGCTGTTCTTGCGGCCCTTGAGCGTGGCGCGAATGGTCCCGCGTCGAGTCATTTCGAACGGAATGCCGAGTTCTTCAAGCCGCTCGGCGACGTAACGCACGATGGTGTCGGTGAAGCCGGTAGGGCTGGGAATGGCGAGCATTTCCAGCAGGACTTTTTGCAGGTAGACGAGATCCGGTTCGGGAATTTGGGTGGTCATGGAAACTCCTGATGGGTTGGGCACATCGATGGTTTCGATGAGGCGGGAGGATTTGTCGCGGCTGTCAGGGCCTCATCGCTGGCAAGCCAGCTCCCACAGGTTCGGCGGCGGCCACAAATCCTGTGGGAGCAGGCTTGCCCGCGATGAGGCCATAACGAGCACTACATGATTACGAGACTGCCGGTTGACTGTGCGGAAACAATAAATCCACAAAGCGCTCAGCCGTCGGCTGCGGTTCATGGTTGGCCAGTCCGGCGCGTTCGTTGGCTTCGATGAACACGTACTCCGGCTGATCCGCCGCTGGCACCAGCAAATCGAGGCCGACCATTGGAATATCCAGCGCTCGTGCCGCGCGTACTGCGGCGTCGATCAGCGTCGGATGCAGAATCGCCGTGACATCTTCCAGGGTGCCGCCAGTGTGCAGATTCGCCGTGCGCCGCACGAACAGATGCTCGCCGGCCGGCAGGATGCTGCTGTAGTCGTAACCCGCTGCGTGCAGGGTGCGCTGGGTTTCATGATCCAGCGGAATCTTGCTCTCGCCGCCGGTGGCCGCTTGCCGACGCCGGCTCTGCGCTTCGATCAGCGCACCGATCGAATGCTGACCGTCGCCGACCACTTCCGCCGGACGCCGAATGGCGGCAGCGACTACCTCAAAGCCAATCACCAGAATCCGCAGATCGAGGCCTTCGTGGAAGCTTTCCAGCAGCACGCGGCTGTCGAACTGCCTGGCCGCTTCGATGGCCTGCTGTACGTCTTCGATGCTTCGCAAATCGACCGCCACGCCCTGGCCCTGTTCACCGTCGAGTGGCTTGACCACCACTCGTTGGTGCTCATCGAGAAACGCCAGATTGTCGTCGGCATTGCCCGCCAATTGCTGCGACGGCAGTTGCAGTCCGGCAGCCTTCAGTACCTTGTGCGTCAGGCTCTTGTCCTGACACAAGCTCATGCTGATCGCGCTGGTCAGGTCGCTCAGCGATTCGCGGCAACGCACGCGGCGTCCACCGTGGCTCAGCGTGAACAGCCCGGCATCGGCGTCGTCCACCTGCACATCGATACCGCGCCGATGCGCCTCTTCAACGATGATCCGCGCATACGGATTGAAGTTGGCTTCCGGCCCCGGCCCGAGAAACAGCGTCTGGTTGATGCCGTTCTTGCGCTTGACGGCGAACGTCGAGAGCGTGCGAAAGCCGAGCTTGTTGTAGAGGTTTTTAGCCTGTTTGTTGTCGTGCAAAACCGACAGGTCGAGATAGCTCAGACCACGGCTCATGAAGTGCTCAATCAAATGGCGGACCAACACTTCGCCGACACCCGGCCGCGAGCACACAGGATCAACTGCCAGGCACCACAGACTGCTGCCGCGTTCCGGGTCGTTGAACGCCTTGTCATGATTCAGGCCCATGACGCTGCCAATCACCGCGCCGCTGTCTTCATCCTCTGCGAGCCAGTACACCGGCCCGCCCTGATGCCGAGGCGTCAGGAGGGCAGGGTCGATCGGCAACATGCCGCGCGCCTGATACAGCTGATTGATCGCTTGCCAGTCGGCTTCGCTTTGCGCACGACGGATGCGGAAACCACGAAATACCCGGGTGGCCTGACGATAATCGCTGAACCACAGGCGCAGGGTGTCCGACGGATCGAGGAATAATTGCGTCGGTTCGAGGCCGAGAATCTGTTGCGGCGCGGCGACGTACAGCGCGATATCACGCTCGCCTTGCTGCTCGTTGAGCAGCTCCTGAGCCAGACTCGCCGGGTCGGGAAAGGTATGCCCGATCAGCAACCGGCCCCAGCCGCAGTGGACGGCAATCGGCTCGGCACTCAGCGCGCTGCCGTCTTCGGCCAGACGCGCCTGCAAGCGTTCGTAGGACGGTGTCTGACCGCGCAGCAGGCGTTGGTTGATCGCCGTGGCGTGAGGTTTCATCGATCAGATTCCTTGTTCGCTGAGCCACAGGTTCAACGCCGCCAGTTGCCACAACTTGGAGCCGCGCAACGGGGTCAGTTGACCTTGTGGATCGGTCAGCAGTTTGTCGAGCATGGTCGGGTTGAACAGGCCGCGATCCTGACTCGGATCGAGCAGCAGGTCGCGTACCCAATTCAACGTGTCGCCCTGCAAATGCTTGAGACCCGGCACCGGGAAATAACCTTTCTTGCGGTCGATCACTTCGCTTGGAATCACCAGCCGCGCGGCTTCTTTCAACACTTGCTTGCCGCCATCGGGCAGTTTGAACTGGCCGGGAATGCGTGCCGAAAGCTCGACCAGGCGATAGTCGAGAAACGGCGTGCGCGCTTCCAGGCCCCAGGCCATGGTCATGTTGTCGACGCGTTTTACCGGGTCATCGACCAGCATCACCGTGCTGTCCAGACGCAGGGCTTTGTCGACCGCTGCGCTGGCGCCGGGTTGGGCGAAATGTTCCTTCACGAAGTCGCCGGCAGCGTCATTCGCGGTCAGCCATTTCGGTTGCACAGTGGCTGCGTAGTCGTCGTAGCTGCGATCAAAAAACGCATCGCGATAAGCCGCATATGGATCGGCCGCGCCGTCGACCTGCGGGTACCAGTGATAACCGGCGAACAACTCGTCGGCGCCCTGGCCGCTCTGCACAACTTTGCAGTGCTTGGCCACTTCGCGCGACAGCAGATAGAAGGCGATGCAGTCGTGGCTGACCATCGGCTCGCTCATCGCGCGGAACGCGGCGGGAAGTTGCTCGATGATTTCTTTTTCGTCGATACGCAGTTGATGATGCTGAGTGCCGTAGTGCTTGGCGATCAGATCCGAGTACTGGAACTCGTCACCGCGCTCGCCGCCGGCATCCTGAAAACCGATGGAGAAGGTCGACAGATTTTCTACGCCGACTTCGCGCAACAAACCGACGAGCATGCTCGAATCGACACCGCCCGAGAGCAGCACGCCGACGTCCACTGCCGCACGTTGACGGATTGCTACCGCTTCACGAGTGCTGTCGAGCACGCGGTCGCGCCAGTCTTCCAGCGTCAGGTTTTTCTCGTCGTCATGCGGGCCGTACGGCAGGGTCCACCAGGTTTTCTGCTCGGTGCGGCCATCCGCTTCTACGCGCATCCAGGTGGCTGGCGGCAGTTTCTCGATACCGGCCAGCAGGGTGCGCGGCGCAGGCACCACAGCGTGAAAATTCAGGTAATGGTTGAGCGCCACCGGATCGAGGATCGGGTTGATGTCGCCACCCTTGAGCAGCGCCGGCAAAGCCGAGGCAAAGCGCAGGCGCTGGCCGGTGCGCGACAGGTACAACGGCTTCACGCCGAGGCGGTCGCGGGCGATGAACAGCCGCTGCGCATCACGCTCCCAGATCGCGAAAGCAAACATGCCGTTGAGCTTGGGCAGCAGTGCTTCGCCCCAGGCGTGGTAGCCCTTGAGCAGCACTTCGGTGTCGCCACCGGAATAGAACGCGTAACCGAGCGCTTCGAGTTCGGCGCGCAGTTCAGGGAAGTTGTAGATCGCGCCGTTGAAGGCCAGGGACAAGCCCAATTGACTGTCGATCATCGGCTGCGCCGAGCCGTCCGACAGGTCCATGATTTTCAGCCGCCGATGGCCCAGGGCAATCGGCCCTTGAGCATGGAAGCCCCACGCGTCAGGCCCGCGAGGCGCCAGGTGATGGGTGATTCGTTCTACTGCTGCAAGGTCTGCAGGTTGATGATCAAAACGTAACTCGCCAGCTAATCCGCACATAAATTCCTTACCGGTTTTTCCGTTGGGGAGGGTCAATCGTTTCTGCGCCAGAAGGGCGCGCACTCAGAAACTGACCCGGTGCGGATGTGGGAGTTTTAGAACGATAAGTTATAAGCCGCAGTGGCTGACGGGCGGAAGGGCCATCCGCCGCGCTGGATTTATTTGCCTCGAATAAGCTGGCGCAAGGCGAAACGGTTGGGATGACAGGCCTCGGCGACGGCGCGCGGCAGTGGCAGCGGCTCGTTGTCCAGCCACGCTGCGAGCAATTCGCCGGACAGCGGCGCGGTGATCAAACCGCGCGAACCGTGGCCGCTGTTGACGTACAAACCGCCGAGCCACGGGCAGGCGATGTCTGGCACTTGGCGGGCGTCTTTGCCCAGCGCGGCGTACGCTTCGGCGAAGGCTTCACGATCGGCGAGCGGGCCGACGATCGGCAGATAATCCGGACTGGTGCAACGAAATGCGGCGCGGCCCTGAAGGCTGTCGGCGTCGAGTTCGCTGATGTGTAGACGGCTGACCAGGTCCGAGGAAATTTCTTCAAGCATTGCCAGATTGCCCTGGTGCTCGGCAGTGGTCGGGGTCAGGTCATCGCTGTTGAAATCGAAACTCGCGCCAAGCGTGTGTTCACCCAGACGCGCCGGGGCGACGTAGCCTTCGGCGCACACCACGGTAGTCAGAGCCTGACTCTGGTCGGTCTGCGCGAGACGGGTGATTTGTCCGCGAATGCGCTTGAGTGGCAAGTCAGCGCTTTGCGCAAAGCGCTTGATCTCGGCAGCGCCAGCCAAAATCACCACGGGTGCTTCGGCTATCAACCGTTCGCCATCGAACGCCTGCCACTGATCGCCGACTTTGCGCAGTTCCACGGCTTCTTGATGGCTGAGCAATTCAATCCCCGGTCGCGCGGCTTGTGCCTGACACAACGCCGGCGGATGCACCCAGCCACCTTCCGGGTAGAACAGACCACCGTGGGCCAGCGCGACACCGGCGCGGGCTTGCGCCGCAGGTTGGTCGAGCCAGTGCACCAGATCCGCGGGGAACGCCGCCGCGATTTGCGCATGACGCTCGGCTTCCTTGGCATTGAACGCCAGTTGCAGCACCCCGCAATCGTCCCAGTCGGTGCCGCGTTGCAGACTTTCGAGCAGGCGGCGGGTGTAACCGAAACCGCTGACAATCATTTGCGAAAGCGCCGTGCCATGCGCGGACAATTTCAGATAGAGCACGCCTTGCGGATTGCCCGAGGCCTCCTGCGCCACCGCATCGTGACGCTCCAGCAGGCTGACCTGCCAACCGCGTGCGGCGAGACTGGCAGCGCTGGCGCAACCCGCCAGACCAGCGCCGATCACCAGCGCGCGGCGTTCACCGCTTAGAGGCGCAGGGCGGGCGAACCATGGTTTGGCCGCGAGCGGTGGCGCTGCATCTTCTGGCCAGCCAAGAAACGCGCCACGCAGGATTTCCCATTTATGGCCAATGCCCGGTGTGCGCTTCATCTTGAAACCGGCAGCGTTGAGCAAGCGCCGCACCCAACCGGTGCTGGTGAAGGTGCTGATGGTCGAGCCAGGCGCTGCCAGTCGCGCCAGTTCGGCGAACAGTTCAGCCGTCCACATGTCGGGGTTTTTCGCCGGGGCGAAACCGTCGAGAAACCATGCGTCGATCTGCGCGTCGAGTTGCGGCAGTTGCTCCAGCGCATCGCCGATCAGTAGCGTTAAAGTCACGCGCCCGCCCGCCAGTACCAGCCGCTGAAAGCCTTGATGGATCGCCACATACTGCGTCAGCAACTGATCGGCCATCGGCTTGAGTTCTGGCCACAGTGCCAATGCGCGTTGCAGATCCGCAGGACTCAGTGGGTACTTTTCCACGCTGACAAAATGCAGCCGCGCACCGGCTACCGCGTGCTGTTCGAACAGTTGCCACGCGCAGAGAAAATTCAGCCCGGTGCCAAACCCGGTTTCGCCAATCACCAGCCGCCCGTTCGGCCCCAGTTCAGCGAAGCGCTCGGCCAAGCGGTTCTGTTCGAGGAACACATAACGGGTTTCATCCAGCCCCGACAGGTCGGAAAAATACACATCATCGAACACCCGCGAACGCGGGAGTCCCTGGTCATCCCAGTCGAGTTGGGCGTGGGGCAATACAGGTTTCATGGCAGGCTCGGCAACGGCAAGGGCGCCATTCTAGCCGATCAGGCGGGCGGCGCTTGATCCATGGCAAGCGGCGGGTTCACCAGTTCAAGCACAATCACCGATTTGATGCCACGGCAGATACCCCTGTGGTGAGGGGATTTATCCCCGTTGGGTTGCGAAGCAGCCCCGAAACCATTCAACACTGTTTCCTCAGATAAACCTCGTTTGACGGATTACGACTGCTGCGCAGCCGAACGGGGATAAATCCCCTCGCCACAGGTTTTATATTCACAAAGCCCCTCCGGGTAATTTCCGCCCTGCATCGGTGCCCAATCCGCTAGTCTTGCTGCATTCTGAAAAGGAGTCGCCCATGTTCGAATCCGCTGAAATCGGTCACGCCATCGACAAAGAAACTTACGAGGCCGCAGTCCCTGCGCTGCGTGAAGCGCTGCTCGAAGCGCAGTTCGAGTTGCAGCAGCAAAAGCGTTTTCCGGTGATCATTTTGATCAACGGCATCGAAGGCGCCGGCAAGGGCGAGACGGTCAAACTGCTCAACGAGTGGATGGACCCGCGTCTGATCGAAGTGCGCACCTTCGACCAGCAGACCGATGAAGAACTGGCGCGACCACCGGCCTGGCGCTACTGGCGGATGCTCCCGGCCAAGGGGCGCATGGGGATTTTCTTCGGCAACTGGTACAGCCAGATGCTGCAGGCGCGAGTGCACGGGATGTTCAAGGACCCGAGACTCGATCAGGCCATCGCGGGTGCCGAGCGCCTGGAAAAGATGCTCTGCGACGAAGGCGCGCTGATCTTCAAATTCTGGTTCCACCTGTCCAAGAAGCAGATGAAGGCACGCCTCAAGGCACTCGCCGACGACCCGCTGCACAGCTGGCGCATCAGCCCGCTGGACTGGCAGCAATCGGCAACTTACGACAAGTTCGTCAAATTCGGCGAGCGCGTGTTGCGCCGCACCAGTCGTGATTACGCGCCGTGGCATGTGATTGAAGGCATGGACGCGCATTACCGCAGCCTCGCAGTCGGGAAGATTTTGCTCGAAGGGCTGCAAGCGGCGCTGAAGCGTCCGGATGTCCGTCCAAAAGATGTCAGCGCGCAGCCGCTGGGTATCGCTGTCGATCAGTTGAACCTGCTCGACAGCCTCAAACTGACCCAGCATCTGGACAAGAAAGACTACGAAGAACAACTGATCACCGAGCAGGCGCGGCTGTCGGGTCTGATGCGCGACAAACGCATGCGTCGCCACGCTTTGATTGCGGTGTTCGAGGGCAATGATGCGGCGGGCAAGGGCGGGGCGATTCGCCGGGTGGCGGCGGCGCTCGATCCGCGTCAGTACAACATCGTGCCGATTGCCGCGCCGACTGAAGAAGAACGTGCGCAGCCCTATCTGTGGCGTTTCTGGCGACACATTCCGGCACGCGGCAAGTTCACCGTGTTCGACCGCTCGTGGTACGGCCGGGTGCTGGTCGAGCGCGTCGAAGGCTTTTGCAGCACCGCCGACTGGATGCGTGCCTACGGTGAAATCAACGACTTCGAAGAGCAGATCGCCGATGCCGGGGTGATCGTGGTCAAGTTCTGGCTGGCGATCGACAAGGACACGCAAATGGAGCGTTTCCAGGAGCGCGAGGAAATCCCGTTCAAGCGCTTCAAGATCACCGAAGACGACTGGCGCAACCGCGACAAGTGGGACGCGTATCGCTCGGCAGTCGGCGACATGGTCGACCGCACCAGCACCGAAATTTCGCCGTGGACGCTGGTCGAGGCCAATGACAAGCGCTGGGCGCGGGTCAAAGTCTTGCGCACCATCAACCAGGCGCTGGAAGAGGCATTCGAGAAATCCGACAAGAAGGCCAAAAAACACAAAGACTGAAAACGATGAACACGCATACGCGAGGTGAATGATTGTCGCGGTCGGGAATCGGGTGGACTTATGCTCGGTCCACTCTCAACCGACAACAACAATGAGGTATGCCATGCGTGAAGTGGTGATCGTAGACAGCGTACGGACCGGCCTGGCCAAATCCTTTCGCGGCAAGTTCAACCAGACCCGCCCCGATGACATGGCCGCGCATTGCGTCAACGCGCTGCTCTCGCGCAATGACATCGACCCGGCCAGCGTCGAGGATTGCATCGTCGGCGCCGGTTCCAACGAGGGCGCGCAGGGCTACAACATCGGCCGCAATGTGGCGGTGCTCTCGCAATTGGGCACTGGCACGGCGGGCATGACCCTCAACCGTTTCTGTTCGTCGGGCTTGCAGGCGATTGCGATTGCCGCCAACCAGATTGCCTCGGGCTGCAGCGAGATCATTGTCGCGGGTGGCGTCGAGTCGATCAGCCTGACCATGAAGAGCGTAAACACCGATCACCTGATCAACCCGCTGCTCAAGCAGCAGGCGCCGGGCATCTATTACACCATGGGCCAGACTGCCGAAATCGTCGCACGTCGCTATGACGTCAGCCGTGAGGCGCAGGATCGTTATGCGCTGCAAAGTCAGATTCGCACCGCACAGGCGCAGGCGGCGGGTTTGTTCAACGATGAAATCGTGCCGATGGCGGTGAAATACCGGGTCGAGGACAAGAACACTGGCGTCGTGCAGATTCTCGACGGCATCGTTGATCGCGACGACTGCAACCGGCCTGACACTACTTACGAAAGCCTTGCCGGACTGAAACCGGTATTCGCCGAGGACGGTTCGGTGACCGCTGGTAATTCATCGCAACTGTCCGACGGTGCGTCGATGACGTTGGTGATGAGCCTGGAAAAAGCCCTGCAATTGGGACTCAAGCCGAAAGCGTTTTTCCGTGGTTTCACCGTGGCCGGTTGCGCGCCGGATGAAATGGGCATCGGTCCGGTGTTCTCGGTGCCGAAACTGCTCAAGGCCAAAGGTTTGCAAGTGGCGGATATCGACTTGTGGGAACTGAACGAAGCGTTCGCTTCGCAGTGCCTGTACAGCCGTGATCGGCTGGAGATCGACAACGAGAAGTACAACGTCAATGGCGGCTCGATTTCAATTGGTCACCCATTCGGCATGACCGGATCGCGGCAGGTCGGACATCTGGTGCGCGAGTTGCAGCGGCGCAATTTGCGTTATGGGATTGTGACCATGTGCGTGGGGGGCGGGATGGGGGCGACGGGGTTGTTTGAGGCGGTTCGTTAAGCTCTGAGATATTTTTTGTCAGTTGGATAGTCATCGCTGGCAAGCCAGCTCCCACAGGTTTTCGGGGTAGACACCGATATTGTGTACACCAGCGAACACTGTGGGAGCTGGCTTGCCAGCAATTGGATCACCACAACTTACCTGTTGGAATCCAGCAGTTGCATCCGCGCGACATAGGCGCGGATCTCTTGCTCGGCTTTTTCGGGACTGTCAAACGGCCCCTCAAGCGTATTCTCCCGCGTACTGAAAAACAGTTCACCATTCACCCGGCACAGGCGATCGCTGCGAAAACGCGTGGCTGGGGCAGGATCCTGGGCGCGCATGCCGAACATGATGGGTCTCCTTGGTCTGGTTGCAATGAATCCATCGAGCTTATGCCTGAACCACTTACCACGCCCGGTCAGCCGATCAACGGCGATCCGTCAAATTTGCGCTGCGACCTGCACAGTTGCGTTTGCGGCTGGAGCGCAACTGTCTCTGTGTCGCCTGTGCCGCTGCGCCTAGAATGGCCGCTCTGATGGTATTCATTTGGAGTTCTCATGCACGTTTCATCGGGTCGCTGGGTCTACGGAATGTTCCTTGCCTTGCTGACCGCGGTGCTGTGGGGAGTTCTGCCGATCAAACTCAAACAGGTGCTGCTGGTGATGGACCCGGTCACCGTGACCTGGTTTCGTTTGTTGGTGTCAGGCGGCTGTCTGTTCATTTATCTGGCGGCTACCCGACGTTTGCCGAGTCGCAAGGTGCTCGGGCCGAAGGGCGGCTGGCTGGTGCTGATGGCGGTGCTCGGGCTGGTTGGCAACTACGTGTTGTACCTGATGGGCCTCAACCTGCTCAGCCCCGGCACCGCGCAACTGGTGGTGCAGATGGGGCCGATCATGCTGCTGATCGCCAGTCTGTTCGTGTTCAAGGAGCGCTTCAGCATCGGCCAGGGCATCGGCCTGCTGGTGCTGTTGCTTGGCTTTGCGCTGTTCTTCAATCAGCGCCTGGCTGAGCTGCTGACCTCGTTGTCCGATTACACCGCAGGCGTGCTGCTGGTGCTGCTGGCTTCGACGGTGTGGACGTTTTATGCGTTGGGCCAGAAGCAGTTGCTGACGGTGTGGAATTCGCTGCAAGTGATGATGGTGATCTACCTGTTTTGCGCGCTGTTACTGACGCCGTGGGTGCATCCGCTCGAGGCCTTGGAACTGAGCCCATTGCAAGGCTGGCTGCTGCTGGCGTGCTGCATGAATACCTTGATCGCATACGGCGCGTTTGCCGAAGCGCTGGCGCATTGGGAGGCATCAAGAGTCAG
Source organism: Pseudomonas sp. TWP3-2 (assembly GCF_049897765.1). Lineage (NCBI taxonomy): Bacteria > Pseudomonadati > Pseudomonadota > Gammaproteobacteria > Pseudomonadales > Pseudomonadaceae > Pseudomonas > Pseudomonas sp. TWP3-2. The sequence goes on from NZ_JAFCWW010000003.1 coordinate 284,686, forward strand.
CGCAACGCTGGCGATCACACCATTGGTGACGTTCGGTGCGGTGGCGATTGCGGCGCGGGTATGGCCGGAATATGTGCATGCCGAGCAGATCAATGCGCTGGGCTACGGCGGGGCTGTGTTGGTGGTGGTTGGCTCGGCGCTGGTGGCGTTGGGGCCTTCGTTGATTGCCGGATTACGCGCGCGGCGGTTACGGATGGCTGCCGGTTAACCGCGTCATCGTTCATCGCGGGCAAGCCACGCTCCCACAGGGTTATGCAATTTCCTGTGGGAGCGTGGCTTGCCCGCGATGGCGGACTATAAATCACTACAAATTTCAGCCCTTGGCACCAGCCTCGATCATGTTCTCCGGCCGCACCCACGTATCAAACTCGGCATCGGTCAGATAACCCAATTGCAACGCCGCTTCACGCAAGGTCAGCCCCTCGCTGTAAGCCTTTTTGGCAATCTCCGCCGATTTGTCATAACCGATATGCGGATTGAGTGCCGTCACCAGCATCAAGCCACGTTCCAGATGCTTGGCCATGACTTCGGCATCCGGTTCCAGCCCGGCAATGCAGTGCTGCTGGAAGTTGCTGCAGCCATCGGCCAGCAGGCGAATCGATTGCAGCAGGTTATGGATGATCACCGGTTTGAACACATTCAATTGCAGGTGACCCTGACTCGCGGCGAAACCGATTGCCACGTCATTGCCCATGACCTGGCAGGCGAGCATCGACAGCGCTTCACACTGCGTCGGGTTGACCTTGCCGGGCATGATCGAGCTGCCCGGTTCGTTGGCCGGCAGCCGCACTTCGGCAAAACCCGCGCGGGGACCTGAGCCGAGCAGACGCAGGTCGTTGGCGATTTTCATCAGCGCCACGGCGAGGGTTTTCAGCGCGCCGGAGAGGGTGGTCAGCGGCTCGTGACCGGCCAGCGCGGCAAACTTGTTCGGCGCCGTGACGAACGGCAAACCGGACAACGCCGCCAGTTCTGCGGCAATCGCTTCACCAAAACCATGCGGCGAATTCAGCCCGGTGCCGACCGCGGTGCCGCCCTGCGCCAGCTCACACACTGCCGGCAATGCCGCACGAATCGCGCGTTCGGCGTAATCCAGTTGGGCGATGTACGCCGAAATTTCCTGGCCGAAGGTGATCGGCGTCGCGTCCATCATGTGCGTGCGCCCGGTTTTCACCAGTTTCATATGGCGCGCCGCCAGTTCAGCCAGACCGCCGGACAGCTCGGCGATGGCCGGCAACAGTTGCGCCTGCACCGCTTGCACGGTGGCGATGCTCATGGCGGTCGGGAAACAATCGTTGGAACTTTGCGAGCGGTTGACGTGATCGTTCGGGTGCACCGGCGACTTGCCGCCGCGCGGTTTGCCGGCCAGTTCGTTGGCGCGTCCGGCAATCACCTCGTTGACGTTCATATTGCTTTGCGTGCCGCTGCCGGTCTGCCACACCACCAGCGGAAAGTGCTCGTCGTGCTGGCCGTCGAGGATTTCGTCGGCAGCCTGTTCGATCAGCCGGGCGATATCCGCCGGCAGGTCACCGTTGCGGTCGTTGACCCGGGCTGCGGCTTTCTTGATCAGGGCCAGCGCGTGCAGCACCGGCAGCGGCATTTTTTCCTGGCCGATGGCGAAATTGATCAGCGAGCGTTGCGTCTGAGCGCCCCAGTAGGCGTCGTCCGGGACATCGATCTGGCCCAGGCTGTCGGTTTCGATACGGCTCATCGTGCACACTCCTGTTGGTCTGTTTGCGCTGTTTAGGCCGGACTCGACCCAAGTGGTTCCATCGATCCGATTGTTGACCGCCAACGCCGGGCAATCAAGCGCGGCAAGGCTCGGGGGGTTGAGCCGCAGCGTTATTCAGGCGCAGAATGGTCGCCCTTGGGGTATTACCTCGCCTGCTAGAAAAGGAAACTCGATGACTCGTCTTCGTGCCATCTGTACCGCGGTAGCTCTGGTTTGCGCCAGCGGCCCGGTTTTTGCCGATACCGCCAGCCATAACGCCAGTGCCGAAGCTTTCCTGACCCTGGCACACGCTGACAAACTGGGCACTCCGGTGTACATGCAAGTTCAGCAAATGTTCGCTCAGCGCTTCGAGCAGACCAAAGCCCCGGAATCCAAGAAAGCCCTTCTGGAAACCTATCAGGCCAAGGCCAACGCCGCGCTGGATCAGGCCATTGGCTGGAACAAGCTCAAGCCGGACATGGTCAAGCTCTACACCACCAACTTCAGCGAATCCGAGCTGAAAGACCTGGTCGCGTTCTACAAGTCGCCACTGGGCAAGAAAGTCCTGGAAAAAATGCCGCAGCTGACTCAGCAATCGGCCCAGATGACTCAGGCCAAGCTGGAAAGCGCGGTGCCTGTGGTCAACAAACTGCTGGCTGACATGACCGCCGAGCTGGAGCCTAAAGGCGCCGCTCCGGCCAAGAAAAAGCCATAAGCGGAGTTCGTGATGAGCATGCAACAACGCATCGAATCGACGCTGGGCCTGCTACAGCCCGAGCATCTGCAAGTGCTGGATGAGAGCCACATGCACAGTCGCGGGTTACAGACCCACTACAAGGCTGTGGTAGTCAGCGCGCAGTTCGAGGGCCTGAGCCGGGTCAAGCGCCACCAGAAAGTCTACGGCACGCTCGGCGAGCTGATGGGCGAGTTTCATGCGTTGGCGCTGCACACCTACACCCCGCAGGAATGGGTAGACGTTGGCGCCGCTCCGGCATCGCCAACGTGTGCCGGCGGCAGCAAGCACTAAAGACGTATGGAGGGCTTCTGTGGCGAGGGAGCTTGCTCCCGCTGGAGTGCGCAGCACTCCCAAAACCTGCAACGATGTTGTGACTGAAGCAGCGCGATTGCTGATTTTACGACTGCTTCGCAGCCGAGCGGGAGCAAGCTCCCTCGCCACATAGAGAACTGTGCATCCTAAAATCTTCGTGTTTTTGCTAGAATCCGCAACGCGCCGCTCACCCGGCGCGTTTTTTTTCGCATCCGGTTCACCCTTTACGAGGGTAGCCACCTGGAGAATTACCATGACACAACCGATTGTCGTGGCGGCACTGTATAAGTTCGTCACCCTCGAAGATTACGTCAACCTGCGCGAGCCACTGCTGCAAGCGATGGTCGACAACGGCATCAAAGGCACGCTGCTGATCGCCGAAGAAGGCATCAACGGCACCGTTTCCGGCAGCCGCGAAGGCATTGATGGCCTGCTCACCTGGCTGCGCAGCGATCCGCGTATGGTCGACATCGATCACAAGGAATCGTACTGCGACGACCAGCCGTTCTACCGCACCAAGGTCAAACTCAAGAAAGAGATCGTGACCCTCGGTGTCGAAGGCGTTGACCCGAACAAAAAGGTTGGCACCTACGTTGATCCGCAAGACTGGAACGCGTTGATCAGCGACCCGGAAGTGCTGTTGATCGACACGCGCAACGACTACGAAGTGTCGATCGGCACCTTCGAAGGCGCCATCGATCCGAAAACCACCAGTTTTCGCGAATTCCCTGATTACATCAAAGCTCACTTCAACCCGGCCGTGCACAAGAAGGTCGCGATGTTCTGCACCGGTGGCATCCGCTGCGAGAAGGCCTCGAGCTACATGCTCGGCGAGGGCTACGAAGAGGTCTACCACCTCAAGGGCGGCATCCTGAAGTACCTCGAAGAAGTGCCGCAGGAAGAAACCAAGTGGCAGGGCGACTGCTTCGTGTTCGACAACCGCGTGACCGTGCGCCACGACCTCAGCGAAGGCGACTACGATCAATGTCATGCCTGCCGCACGCCGGTCAGCGTTGAAGATCGCGCCTCCGAGCACTACGTGGCCGGCATTAGTTGCCCACATTGCTGGGACACGCTGAGCGAGAAGACTCGCCGCAGTGCGATCGACCGCCAGAAGCAGATCGAACTGGCCAAGGCCCGCAACATGCCGCACCCGATCGGCTACAACTATAAGCAAGCATCCACCGAGGCCTGAACCATGTCTGCGCGCCTGCTCTATGTGATGGATCCGATGTGTTCCTGGTGCTGGGGGTTCGCTCCGGTGGCCAAGGCACTGGTCGAGCAGGCGCAGGCAGCCGGGGTCGAGCTGCACCTGGTGGTCGGCGGCTTGCGCACCGGCAGTGGTTCGGCGCTGGAGCCGACCACCCGGCGCTATATCCTCGAGCACTGGCAAGCAGTCACCGACACCACCGGTCAGCCGTTCAATTTCGACGGTGCGTTGCCGGATGGTTTTGTCTACGACACCGAGCCTGCCTGTCGCGCCATCGTCACCGCGCGCAGCCTGGCGCCGGATTGCGCATGGATTCTGCTCGGCCTGATTCAGCAAGCGTTCTACGTGGAAGGCCGCGATGTCACCCGCGCCAGCGTGCTGGTGGAATTAGCGGAACAGGCCGGCGTACCGCGTATCGAGTTCGCAGCGGCGTTCGACCGTGCCGATCAACACGTTGCTACCGAAGCGGATTTCACTTGGGTGCAGGATCTGGGTATCGCCGGATTCCCGACGCTGCTCGCCGAGCGCAATGGCCAACTGGCGCTGTTGACCAACGGTTATCAGCCGCTCAGCGAACTGTCGCCGCTGCTCGGCCGATGGCTGGAGCGCGCCGCCTGTGTCTGACCCGGCCGATGACACGCCAGCCGTAAAGCGTGTCGACCGGCTGAGCTGGGCAGAAGTCCGGCGACTGGCACTGCATCACAAAAAATCCCTGTGGATCGCCAACGGCGTGGCCGTACTGGCGACGCTGTGCAGCGTGCCGATTCCGTTGCTGCTGCCGTTGCTGGTGGACGAAGTCCTGCTCGGCCACGGCGATTCCGCACTGAAAGTCATGAACCATCTGCTGCCATCGATGTGGCAGCAAGCGGCGGGCTATATCGGCCTGATGCTACTGGTCACACTGACCCTGCGCTGCGGCTCGCTATGCTTTGGCGTCCTGCAGTCGCGGCTATTTGCGCGGCTGGCCAAGGACATCGTCTACCGCATTCGCGTGCGTCTGATTGATCGTCTGAAACGCATTTCCCTCGCCGAGTACGAAAGCCTTGGCAGCGGCACGGTGACCACGCATCTGGTCACCGATCTCGACACGCTGGACAAGTTTGTCGGCGAAACCCTCAGCCGGTTTCTGGTGGCGATGCTGACGCTGGTCGGCACCGCGAGCATTCTGATGTGGATGCACTGGAAACTCGCGCTGCTGATTCTGCTGTTCAATCCACTGGTGATCTACGCCACGGTGCAGTTGGGCAAACGGGTCAAACATCTTAAGAAACTCGAGAACGACAGCACCGCGCGCTTCACCCAGGCGCTGAGCGAAACCCTCGATGCGATTCAGGAAGTGCGCGCCGGCAACCGTCAGGGATTCTTCCTCGGACGGCTTGGTTTGCGCGCGCAGGAAGTGCGCAACTACGCGGTCAATTCGCAGTGGAAGACTGATGCTTCCAACCGCGCCAGCGGTCTGTTGTTTCAGTTCGGCATCGATATCTTTCGCGCGGCGGCCATGCTGACCGTGCTGTTTTCCGACCTGTCGATCGGGCAGATGTTGGCGGTGTTCAGTTACCTGTGGTTCATGATCGGCCCGGTCGAACAACTGCTCAATCTGCAATATGCCTACTACGCGGCCGGCGGTGCGCTGACGCGGATCAACGAGCTGTTGGCGCGGGCCGACGAGCCGCAATATCCGGGCGGCGTCGATCCGTTCAAGGGCCGCGAAACCGTGGGCATTCAGGTGCAAGGACTGAGCTTCGGGTATGGCGATGAGCTGGTGCTGGATCAGCTCGATCTGTCGATTGCACCGGGCGAGAAAGTCGCGATTGTCGGGGCCAGCGGCGGTGGCAAAAGTACTCTGGTGCAATTGCTGCTCGGGCTGTACACGCCGTTGTCCGGGACCATCCGTTTTGGCGGTTCGACCCAGCAGGAAATCGGCCTCGACACCGTGCGCGAAAACGTCGCCGTGGTGCTGCAACATCCGGCGCTGTTCAACGACACAGTACGCGCGAACCTGACCATGGGCCGCACGCGCAGTGACGAAGCGTGCTGGCAGGCGCTGGAAATTGCCCAGCTCGAAGCGACCATTCGCGCGCTGCCGGAAGGGCTCGACAGCATCGTCGGCCGCTCCGGCGTGCGCCTTTCCGGCGGCCAGCGCCAACGCCTGGCGATTGCGCGGATGATCCTCGCCGAGCCGAAAGTGGTGATCCTCGACGAAGCCACCTCGGCCCTCGACGCCGCCACCGAATACAACCTGCATCAGGCCATGGCGCGCTTTCTCCATGGCCGCACCACGCTGATCATTGCCCATCGCCTGTCAGCGGTGAAGCAGGCTGATCGGGTACTGGTGTTTGATGGCGGGCAAGTGGCCGAGGATGGCGACCATCAGCAACTGATTGCCGATGGCGGGTTGTACGCCAAGCTTTATGGGCATTTGCAGCGGTTGTAAATCACGACCAAACGACGTTGAGAAAATCTTGTCCTCCATCATGACCAAAGGCTTTCATCACCACCGCGCATGATTGGCACGGTGCCATGGTGGTGGCGATGTTCACCGATTGGATCGATTGTTTATCGGGATACGCCCTTCCGATAGCGCTGATCAACTTGCTTTCGCTGTCCAGTGAGGTGGGCATTACGGGCAATTGCGCCGGCGTTCTCGGGATCGCCAGCAGATTATCCGAGCCGTCCACGCGCAACGCGGTGGTGGGTGGGCGTGGTCCCCAATCAGCATTGATGTAGAGCGTGCCGTCCTTCACGACTCGATCCGATCCGGGGTTGTTCTTGAATAGCGGCAGCTTCGCGGTGACCTTCTGCCCGCCGGAAACGCTGACGTAGACCTCGCGCGCACCGTCTGCTTTTATCACTTCGGCATAGGCGATATTTCTAGGGTTGGGCCTGCGCAGGTGACCCAGCGAATTATTAAGTCTCTGCATTGTGTTGTTGATTCGATAAACACTGCCCGCGGTCTGATTGATCGCCGGCCCATCGAACAGCGTGTCGAACACCTCGGCTGTTCTTTGTTTCAGAACGTCCGAGGCATCACGGCTGCGCGACCAGGTGGTCGAACCTGCCGGTAGTTGCGTCACGATCATGCGAGTCGAATTGTCGAACATCAATGCCTCGCCCGGACTTGTGTCGACTTTGAGCCATTTCATGTTGGCGGGCGGATTGGCAGTGGTGCCGATTGGGATGGCAATCCGCTCCATGGTGGTCATTGCTCGATTGATTGCCGGAACGCCGTAAATGGCCGCGACGTTATTGGCCGTGACGGAACCGTCATAGACGCGTTGCAGTTCTCCTCCGAGTTGGCTTTCGTGCAGTTCGGCAGCTGTCAGTTTTTTCATGAGCAGGGTGTTATGGGCGTTGAGTGTTTCGCCTGCGGGCAGAGTTGCGAGATAGCACGTATCAGAATTCGGACGGGCGAAAATATGCGTCGTGGTCTCGTCAAGGTTCGGCACTATGATCGCTCCGACCCGATGTAATTCATTACTCCCCTCGTACGCGCCTTGAATCTCGATGCGCACATAAATGCCTTTGCGAAATTGCATATTGGCCAGAAGTTGCTGTTTGGGGACCAGCAATCGGGTGGGAAAACCCGCGGTCACAAGGTCACCTGTCCACTGCTTCGCAGCACCGTTCAATACTTGGTAGAGCCTGCCATCTCGCACGTAAAACTCTCCCGGCAGTCCACTGCGCGCCCCCGGAGTGCATTGACGCTCGCCGAACCATGGTGCGTAATCCTTTGCTTCATCGAATGACCCGAGTGCGGGCGTATCGGCGTGGGGCGTGTGGGTGACGTATTGATTGATACAGACCGCTCCCCCCGGCATGCGTTTGATCCGGCACGGGATGCGCTTCATCCGCGTGGTGTCATCTATCAATTCGATCCGCCGTAGCGCATCACCGTCCAGCCGGTAGGGCACGTCGTTGATAAAGACCGTAGTGCGACCGTCGATCTCGAGCACCTCGCGCACCTTGGCATGCTCGGCCAGTTCTACCGTTACATGGTTGTCTGCAACCTCCAGGGATTTATAACTGGAGCGTCCGACCGACAGCCGGGAAATCTTGTCAGGCAATGCCGGGCCGTAGGGTTTATTGGAAAGCGGGTCGATCATTCGATACTCGGGTACATCGGGGTTACCCATCCGGCGTACCGGAATATCGTTGATGCCACGAGTCATGGCCAAATCGTCGGAGGCCGCGAGAGCTCTATAGGTACCCGGATCCGATATCTGAGGTAATCCCTTGATGAGGTCATACTGTCCCGAGCGGCCAAGGGCTTTGTAGGTTTGTCTCCCTGCAGCCCTCAAAGCAATCTTGTTGATCGTATATACGCCGCGCAAAGACATCTTCAATAGCGAAGGTACGCCGTCCAGCGGGTTCATATTCCTCAGGGATGCGGTCAAAAAATTCCGCGATATAGAGGCGAATTTCGGCAGGGCCGCTCTGAAGCCCGACCGAATGATCACCGCTGCCAGCTTCACTATTCCCGAGATAAACTTTCCAATCGGAAAAGCGAAGGACACGATGTCGACAATCAGCCCGAATATGCCCCATGCCCTGCGGGTGGAGTCGTCGGATTGCAGGTCTTCGATGCTGCCGAAAAACGGTAGGAAGCTTTTGACTGAATGCAGCCAGTGCGGGCGTGCAATTCTGCGATCCAGATCGGTTTCCGCCCTGGCAAATTCCAATAGTTTGTCTTCATGGTAATAGAAGAAGTTTTTGGCAATAAATGCCGCTAATTCAGTGGCGCGGCCGCAGGATATCGGTACTGGATAGCCAGTAGGAGCAATAGGTTCGAAGGTTTGCCCAAGTTGCTCGATTATCGCCTCGCATGTCGCGTTGCTCTTCGGCAGGCTACCGGATTCATACGCTGCCCAATCGAATGGCACCTTGATCCCGACTCGCATGTGCCGCTTGGTCACGGTTGGAAAACTTTTGAAGACTTGCGAGTCAACCCTGCCGCCAAGCATATCCAGTGAAATATCTGCACATTTGCGAATGAGCCCGGCGCGGGCATGGCATTCATAACTGCAAGTCTGACCCTTGTAAGTCAGGTGGAGGATGAACCCCATGCGCAGTTTGAGTGCGTCGGTAATAGTCGATGTGTCTTCACTTTTGTCTTTGCCGCTGCTCCCTCTCAGGGTGTAGATCCGGACCTCGCCATGTTCAATGGCTTCTCGATCAAGCTGAGGAATCGAGCAAAACAGACTGTGCAGCAATGTCTGGTAGGCGAGTTTGCTTGAGGACAGATAGGCGCTGTACTCCGAGGAGAACAATGCTTCCACATCGGGCAGTGCTGTCTGTTTCATCTCCTCCGTGATCCAGCCTGCCGTGGAAACAATTCGGCGGTTGGCGTCCAGACCGATTTTTGCCGTACTTGGAGTAACGCCGTCGCGCAGCGTGATGGACCATGTCTTGTGGCTTAGTTGTCCCGCCATGTAGACGTCCCGAAACGAATAGCTCTTGTCGTTGAACTGGCCTGGCGCAGAGCGGGTGGAGTCACCACCAGATTCCTCGAAATGCCGCTTCAATTTGTGTCCGCCAGAGCTGAACAGCTGATTCTGGAAGATGCGGGTGTATTCCCGATCCGCAATCAACGGTCGCTGCGGTACATCTACGTCGAGCTCGGCGATGGCTTTCTTCAACGCGTCGTTATGTTTGTCCAGTGCGGTCAGGGCGCGTGTCTGTTCTTCATCCGAGTAATCAGAGTCGATTCGTTCTTGTAGGATGCCATGGGCGACGGCCCATTCGAGAGTGGGCGGGATCCGGCACGCGGCAACCAGTTGTGTTTCCGCCTCGGCAGCATTGGCCAATGTTTCGATAGGAAATTCGAGCAGCTGCTGGAAACTCATTTGCGCAATACTTTCCGGCTCAAGAACTTGCGCAAGGCTCACGCCGTGGGCGAAGTTGACCCAGACGGCCGAGCCTCGGTAGGACAGTTCTGGCGCAACATCAGGGATCTGGAAGTCACCCGGAAACTGATGCTGGTATAAACGCGCCAGAAAGATCGCGTCCATCTCCGTGGTGGCTTGCCCGGACTCGAGTAGATGATCCTCGAATTTTTTCCAGATGGCCTGATAACTCTCCCCGTAGTTGGAGCGCTGGTGCCAGGCATATCCGGCTATATCTCTGGCGCTATGCGATTTCGATCGTGCCTCCCACAGGCGGATGGCGTGGCTCAATAGTTTGATGCGTATGTGCGGAGATGCAGCTTCATCGGCTTTTGCACCGTACCAATTCAGCTTTTCCAGCAACGCCTTGGCCAACTGAGCGGATTGAGGCGTGTTAAGGATTTTCTCCAGATAGGCCATCGGTGTTGCGCGCACATTTTGGGTGTTGATGTACAGCCGGCTGGTGGTGACGAGATATTCGAGCAGCGACGTTTCCCCCTCGGGCAAAAACTGCTGCACAGCTTCGTGTATTTTTCGTTGGGTCAAGTCGGCCAGCAATTGCGCGGTGGTCCATCCACGTTTTTCCGGCGTGCGCCGCGCGGCTCTGATGGCTGTGCGATCAGCATCCGTCAGCGCAGAGCTCAAGTCTTCGACGCTAACGCCATTGTTCAATTGCAAGATGTGACTGGCGCGTCTTTCTGCCAGTGCGTTGATAGCTGCGCGATGTTCGTTGGCATCCTCGGTGTTCCACGGTGACATCCCCAGGCGCCTGGCAAGTTCCAGTGGTGATGAGGGTGCGGGTCTGAAGGATGTCTTCGCCAACACAGCAGATGATTTTTTCGTGTCGCGCAGGAGCGACAGCAGGATGTCGTAGTCGTTGAGCAGACCCTGATAACGCGACGCGGGCGTCGACGGTGATGTTGTCAGTAGTTGAGATGAAGCTTCGTGCATAGCGGACTACCTGTAGAGGAGGAGTACTGGGGGAGCTTCTGTCCGAGCTGAGCGGGCAAGTCATGGAAGCTGATCGCAGTAAACCGAGAACGCGGGTCTCTACGGCGGTACATATATATGCAGTGTCGATGGGGGGCGAGATCCGCTGTGCTGGACGGTGTTGGCTGCAGGCTGGCGATTCTGTGGCTGAAGACTGACCAAAGTGCCGCTTGCCTAGACCCTGAACCCCACCTAGTCTCCTCCTAGCGATTTCGTCCGGATGACGAGCGGACAGTGCTCATGCAAGGAAAACCATGAAGCAAAAGCGCACTCTCGGGACCCCACGGTTGTTGGGCATCGTCTGGCCATTTATTGCCGTCGTGTTGTTTCAAGCGTTGTTGGGCGGTGTGAGCCTCTATGTTCTTTCCGCCGTGCGCGGGTATGTGGCGGGCGAGAGCCTCTGGTCCAAGGGCCAGAAGGACGCCATCTATTACCTCAACCTGTACGCCGACAGTCGCGATGAAGAGATTTTCCTCAAGTACCAGAGTGCGATTGCCGTGCCGCAGGGCGGTCATCAGTTGCGTCTGGCGCTGGATCGGCAACCGCCGGATCTGCAAGCGGCGCGTGAGGGCATCCTCAAGGGCGGCAACCATCCCGACGATGTCTCCAGCCTGATCTGGCTGTATCTGAATTTTCGTCACTTCAGTTATCTGGAAACCGCCATCGAGCGCTGGACCGTCGGTGATGCTTATCTGGTGGAGCTTGATAACGTCGCGCAGGAGATGCATCAGCGCATCAGCACGAATGCTGCCAGCGCAGGCGATATCCGGCGCTGGAAAGACCGCATCTTCGCCATCAATGACAGCGTGACCCCGGCCGCCAAGGGTTTCAGCGATGCATTGGGTGAAGGCTCACGGATGATCCTGCGCCTGCTGCTCTTGACCAATCTGGCCACGGCGCTCGGGCTGATCGTGCTGGCGCTGTGGCGCACCGACAAATTGCTCAAGCAGCGGCATGCGTTTGCCGAGGCGCTGCAGATGGAAAAGGATCGCGCGCACGTCACGCTGCAATCGATCGGCGATGGCGTCATCACCACCGATGTCGACGGCGCGATCGACTACATGAACCCCGCCGCCGAGGCCATGACTCACTGGAAAGCCGAGCAGGCTGCCGGCCTGCCACTGGCTGCGTTATTCAACTTGCTGGATGACAACGCCCAGACCGAGGGGCTGACGCTGATCGAGCACATTCTCAGCGGTCAGCTCAGCGGTGGTAGCGAGCATTCGAAACTGATCCAGCGCCTCGATGGCAGCACGGTTTCGGTGACGCTGGTCGGCGCGCCGATCCGCAACGCCGGCAAGGTCAGCGGCACCGTGCTGGTGTTGCATGACATGACTCAAGAACGGCAGTACATCGCCAACCTGTCGTGGCAGGCGACTCACGATGCTTTGACCGGGCTGGCCAACCGCCGCGAGTTCGAATATCGCCTCGAGCAGGCACTGCACAATCTCACGCGCCAGCCCGGGCGCCATGCGCTGATGTTCCTCGATCTGGATCAATTCAAACTGGTCAACGACACCTGCGGGCATGCGGCGGGCGATGAACTGCTGCGGCATATCTGTGCTCTTTTGCAATCGGGCCTGCGCGAGGGCGACACGCTGGCGCGCCTGGGTGGCGACGAGTTCGGCATTCTGCTGGAGAACTGCGCGCCAGAAGCGGCCGAGAAGATTGCCGACAGCCTGCGGCAGACCGTACAGAACCTGCACTTCGTCTGGAAGGGCCGGCCGTTTCTGACCACCGTGAGCATCGGCCTGGTGCACGTTGCGCAGGCCCCGACCACCCTTGAAGCCTCACTGCGCGCGGCCGATATGGCCTGCTATATGGCCAAGGAAAAGGGGCGGAATCGAGTGCAGGTGTATCACGCCGACGATTCCGAGTTGTCGCTGCGCTTCGGCGAGATGGCCTGGGTCCAGCGTCTGCACATGGCCCTGGAAGAAAACCGTTTCTGTCTCTACGCCCAGGAAATAGCCCCGTTGGGATCTGGCGCCGGTGGTCGCGGGCACATCGAGATTCTGTTGCGTCTGCATGACGAGGCGGGGCGCATGATTCTTCCGGACAGCTTCATACCGGCAGCCGAACGTTACGGCTTGATGACTTCGCTGGATCGCTGGGTAGTTACTAACGTATTCAAGTTAATTGCTCAATGTATTAAAGAGCAGCACGAAGGTCCATTGGCGATGTGTGCGATTAATCTTTCAGGCATTACTATAGGAGATGACGCGTTTTTGCACTTCCTGCGCGAACAGTTTGATAACTACTGCATACCTCCTGAAATGATTTGTTTTGAAATTACTGAAACCAGCGCTATTGCGAATTTGGGTAGTGCAATCCGTTTTATCAATGAACTCAAAGGCTTGGGTTGTTACTTTTCGCTTGATGACTTTTGCGCCGGAATGTCTTCATTCGCTTATCTGAAACATTTGCCTGTAGACTTCCTGAAGATCGACGGGAGTTTCGTAAAGGATATGCTGGACGACCCGATTAACCGCGCAATGGTCGAAGTGATCAATCACATTGGGCATGTCATGGGTAAACAGACAATTGCCGAGTTTGTCGAAACAGCGCAGATCGAGCAGGCATTGCTTGAGATCGGTGTGGATTACGCTCAGGGTTATGTGATTGAACGCCCGCAGTTGTTTACCTGCGACAGTTTGCAAAGTCGCCCCGCCAGACCGCAACCGCTGTTATTCAAAGCGCCTGGCACGTTCCGTTGAAGTCTCTCGCCGATCCGTATAATCACAAATCAAAAGGAGCCGAACAGTGATCGACACATTCAACCGAACCGGACCACTCATGGAAGCTGCAAGTTACCCCGCCTGGGCACAACAGTTGATCCAGGATTGCAGCGAGAGCAAACGCCGGGTTGTCGAACATGAACTTTATCTGCGCATGCGTGATAACAAGCTCAGCGCCAAAACCATGCGCCAGTACCTGATCGGGGGCTGGCCCGTCGTTGAGCAATTCGCGTTGTACATGGCGCAGAATCTGACTAAAACCAAGTTCGCCCGGCATCCGGGCGAAGACATGGCGCGGCGCTGGTTGATGCGCAATATCCGCGTCGAACTCAACCACGCCGATTACTGGGTGCATTGGAGTCGGGCGCACGGCGTGAGCCTCGAAGACTTGCAGGCGCAACAAGTGCCACCGGAACTGCATGCGCTGAGTCATTGGTGCTGGCACACCAGTTCGGCGGATTCGCTGATCGTGGCGATCGCTGCGACCAACTATGCAATCGAGGGCGCGACCGGGGAGTGGTCAGCGGTGGTCTGTTCCACCGGGGTATACGCTGCTGCGTTCCCGGAAGAGGATCGAAAGCGTGCGATGAAGTGGCTGAAGATGCACGCCCAGTACGACGATGCGCATCCTTGGGAAGCGCTGGAAATCATCTGCACGCTGGCCGGGATGAACCCGAGCAGGGCATTGCAGGCGGAACTGCGTCAGGCCGTGTGCAAGAGCTACGACTACATGTTCCTGTTTCTCGAGCGTTGCATGCAGCTCGAGTTGTCGGAGCGAGTAATGGTCGGGCGCGAACGCCGAGCGCTGGTTGAAAGCTGATTTCAGCTGATAAAAAAACGGGAGCCGCAAGGCTCCCGTTTTGGTTGGTGTGGATCTAACCGGCCATCGCCAGGCGATTACGGCCCTCGCGCTTGGCGACATACAGCGCGCTGTCGGCGCGGCGCAACAGACTGTCGGCCGACTCGCCCGGCAGCAGCGTCGAACAGCCGAGGCTCACGGTCAGCTCGATCAACTGATCATTGGCGTAATATTCCTGAGCCTGTGCGGCGCTGCGCAAGCGCTCGCCGACCATCGCTGCAGCATCGCGGCTGGTGTTCGACAGCAAGATCAAAAACTCTTCGCCACCGTAACGGAACACCATGTCGACATTGCGCAACTGGCCCTTGATCGACGCGGCCACGGCTTTGAGTACATCGTCGCCGGCGCTGTGACCGTGACTGTCGTTGACCCGTTTGAAATGGTCGATATCGAGCATCAGCAGCGATAGCGGTTGCTGATGCCGGCGTGACATCTCGATTTCGCGCTGCAGGGTCTGCTCCATGGCGATGCGGTTGCCGGTGCCGGTCAACGGATCGCGCAGGGCGCTCTGAGTCGCCGCGCGGTACAGCAGCGCATTGCGCATCGGGAACAGCAGCGATGACAGCAATGATTCGAGATTGCCTTGTTCTTGCTCGCTGAATCGCTGATTGCGGCGGAACACCAGCTCGCCCATGTGCTCGCCTTCATGGCTGAGGCTGTAGCTGAGCGAGTGATGACCGCGGGTGCCGAGCTCCAGGCGCAAATCACTGCCCTGATGCACATAGCTCAAGGCATCAAGCGGCACAAGGCGTTGAATTTCGCGAAAAAACAGACCGAGGATCCGTTGCGGCTCAAGACTGGTTTGCAGCTGCAAGCTCAGTTGTTGGCGCAGTTGCGCCAGACTGACCGGGCGTTGCAAAAGCGCAAGCTGCTGACCGAAGCCCAGGCGTTGCAATTTGGCACTGTCGAAGTCAATTGCATTGGTCTGGGAAGGTGATTTCATATGGCGTGAGCCCCTAAGCAGTAAGTCTGTCTTACAGGCTGGGTGAGAGCGGCTATGGGCTGCGCGTCATACTGATCCATCAGTCCCGTAGGACGTATGGCGTAAGTTTAGTCTGCCTGATGTCGATTAGTAAGCTATCGAATCAAGTCATGCCCCAGTGCCTTCACACGGCGTGCTTCGTGGGAAATTAGAGCGAAAGTCATGCCATTCGGTTCATGTTTATTAAAACCGTTTTGAATCAATGGCTTGAAGGTTGTTGGCGAGATGCAGCGCTGGTTATTTGACTGAATTAGCTCGGCTGATAGCGGCAAATGTATGCCGCGACGGGAAACCGCCACGGCAACAAATGCGACGTATGGCACTACTGGGCGTTGAAAGCCTGGCCGTTGATGCCGGTACTGTCTGGACCCATGAGGTACAGATAGACCGGCATGATCTCTTCCGGCGTCGGGTTGTTCAGCGGGTTTTCCCCCGGATACGCCTGGGCACGCATGCTGGTGCGAGTCGCGCCCGGGTTGATGCTGTTGGAACGCACCGGCGCGACGGTCTCGACCTCGTCAGCCAGAGTTTGCATCAGCCCTTCGGTGGCGAACTTGGAAACGCCATAGGCGCCCCAGTACGCGCGGCCCTTGCGCCCGACACTGCTGGAGGTGAACACCACCGAAGCGTCCTGCGACAGCTTGAGCAGTGGCAGCAGCGTGCTGGTCAGCATGAACATCGCGTTGACGTTGACCTGCATGACGCGCATGAAGTTTTCGCCGGACAGCTGCTCAATCGGCGTGCGCGGGCCAATGATCGATGCGTTGTGCAGCAGGCCGTCGAGGTGGCCGAACTCGGTTTCGATCATCGCTGCCAGTTCATCGTATTGATGGGGCAGGGCGGTTTCCAGATTGAACGGGATCACCGCGGGTTGCGGATGGCCGGCGGCTTCGATTTCGTCGTAGACCTGCGACAGATTGGCTTCGGTCTTGCCCAGCAGCAGCACGGTCGCACCATGCGCGGCGTAGGTTTTCGCCGCAGCCGCACCAATGCCACGACCGGCACCGGTGACCAGAATGACCCGATCCTTGAGCAATTCGGGACGAGCGGAATAATCAAACATAAAAACCTCTACACAAATCCATTTTGATTTCGGTCAGCAGCTGCAGAGCGCGTTATCGAGGACTTTGCGCAACTCCAGCGGATGATCCACCACCACGTCCGCGCCCCAATGCCGCGGGTTGTCGTCCGGGTGAATGTAGCCATAGGTCACGGCGCAGGTCTTGGTCCCGGCATCGCGGCCGGACTCGATATCGCGCAGATCATCGCCCACAAACAGAACCGTCGCCGGATCCAGATCAAGCATCTTGCACGCGAGGATCAATGGCTCAGGATCCGGCTTGCTGTTCTTCACATGATCCGGGCAGATCAGCAGCGCCGAACGCTCGGCCAGCCCCAGTTGTTGCATGATCGGCTCGGCAAAACGCAGCGGTTTGTTGGTGACCACGCCCCAGATCAGATTGGCTTTTTCGATATCGGCCAGCAGTTCGCCCATGCCGTCGAACAGCTTGCTGTGCACCGCGCAGCCGACGACGTAGCGCTCGAGAAACTCCAGGCGCAGCTCCTCGAAGCCTGGCGATTCCGGGTCCATCGAGAAGGTCACCGCGACCATGGCTTTGGCGCCACCGGAAATTTCGTCGCGAATGTGTTGGTCGTTGATCGGCGGCAAACCACGGTCCGCGCGCATCGCCTGGCAAATCGCGATGAAATCCGGCGCGGTGTCGAGCAGGGTGCCGTCCATGTCGAAAAGGACTGCTCTGATGGCCATCGATTTACTCCTCGCGCAGGGTCTGGATCATGTAGTTGACGTCAACGTCCGCCGCCAGCTTGTAGTGCTTGGTCAGCGGGTTGTAGGTCAAACCGATGATGTCCTTGACGGTCAGGCCAGCCATACGGCTCCACGCGCCGAGCTCGGACGGGCGGATGAATTTCTTGAAGTCGTGAGTGCCGCGCGGCAGCAGCTTCATGATGTATTCGGCGCCGACAATGGCGAACAGATACGCCTTCGGGTTGCGGTTGATGGTCGAGAAGAACACTTGGCCGCCAGGCTTGACCATGCGGAAGCAGGCGCGGATCACCGAAGATGGATCGGGTACGTGTTCAAGCATTTCCAGACAGGTCACGACGTCGAACTGCTCAGGCATTTCTTCAGCGAGATCTTCGGCAGTGATCTGGCGGTATTCGACGCTGACGCCGGATTCCAGTTGATGCAATTGCGCGACCGCCAGCGGCGCTTCGCCCATGTCGATGCCCATCACGGTCGCGCCGCGCTGGGCCATGGCTTCGCTGAGGATGCCGCCGCCGCAACCGACGTCGAGCACCTTCTTGCCGGCCAGATTGACCCGTTCGTCGATCCAGTTGACGCGCAGCGGGTTGATGTCGTGCAGCGGTTTGAATTCGCTTTCACGGTCCCACCAGCGATGGGCCAGGGCTTCGAATTTGGCGATTTCGGCGTGGTCGACGTTGCTCATGGTGCAATCCTCTAAAACTTGAAAAAGGCTGTAGCTGCGGAGTTTGCTCCGCAGTGTTTACGATTCGGTGTGGCCGCTGATGCGCTGGCCCCAGGCTCTGGCGGTGGCGCCGAGCTGTTGTTCGTCCATGCGCGTCAGGCGACGATCGTCGAGCAATTGTTTGCCGGCGACCCACAGGTGTTTCACGCAGTCGCGGCCAGTGGCGTAGATCAGTTGCGAAACCGGGTCGTACACCGGTTGCTGCGCCAGTCCGGACAGGTCAAAAGCCACGATGTCGGCAGCTTTGCCGATTTCCAGCGAGCCGGTTTCAGCTTCGATCCCCAGCGCCCGCGCACCGTTCAACGTAGCCATGCGCAACGCGCGGTGGGCGTCGAGGGCGGTGGCCGAGCCGGCGACGGCCTTGGCCAGCAGTGCGGCGGTGCGGGTTTCGCCGAGCAGATCGAGATCATTGTTGCTCGCCGCGCCATCGGTGCCGACCGCGACGTTGACGCCAGCCTGCCACAGACGCTCGACGGGGCAGAAGCCGCTGGCGAGTTTCAGGTTGGATTCCGGGCAATGGATCACATTGGTGTTGCTTTCTACCAGCAACGCCAGGTCTTCATCGCTGATCTGGGTCATGTGCACGGCCTGGAAACGCGGCCCGAGCAAGCCCAGGCGGCCGAGACGCGCCAGTGGGCGCTCGCCGGTTTGCTCGACGGCTTGCTGCACTTCGAATGCAGTCTCGTGGACGTGCATGTGGATCGCGGCGTCCAGCTCCTCGGCGATCACGCGGATTTTCTCCAGGTTCTCATCGCCCACGGTGTAGGGTGCGTGAGGGCCGAAAGTGATCTTGATCCGCTCGTGGTGCTTGAGATCGCCGAACAGTTCGACGCCCTGGCGAATGGCTTCATCGGCGCTGCTGGCGCCCGGGATCGGGAAATCGAGGATCGGAATCGCGATCTGCGCGCGGATGCCGCTGTTGTGCACGCGCTCGCTGGCAACCTTGGGGAAGAAATACATGTCCGAGAAGCAGGTAATGCCGCCTTTTATCTGCTCGGCGATGGCCAGATCGGTGCCGTCACGGACGAAATCTTCATCGACCCACTTGGCCTCGGCCGGCCAGATGTGCTTTTCCAGCCAGGTCATCAACGGCAGATCGTCAGCCAGACCGCGGAACAGTGTCATCGCCGCGTGGCCGTGGGCATTGATCAGGCCGGGGCTTAGCAGCACGTCCGGCAATTCGCGCACTTCGGTGGCGTTACACTTCAGCGCTTCGGCACGCGGGCCGATAAACACGATGCGACCGTCGCGGATGCCCAGACCATGCTCCTTGAGCACCACGCCTGCGGGTTCGACGGGTACCAGCCAGGTCGGCAGCAATAATAAGTCGAGCGCAATGGCAGGTTTCGGCATCGAGGGTCGGTTCCAGTGCTTTTGTAAAGGATGGCGAAGTATACCCGAGCGTCTTCGCGGGGGGATCGCTATAATCGGCGGCTTTTGTTCATGAGTGCGGGGTGTGGGATGCGCGATCGACTGTTGGCTGCGGAGAAAGTTAAGGCCATCGATTGGCGCGATGGCGCGCTCTACCTGCTGGATCAGCGTGTTTTGCCGTTCGAGGAAAACTGGATCGCCTACACCAGCGCCGCGGGCGTGGCCGAAGCGATTCGCTCTATGGTCGTGCGCGGCGCGCCAGCCATCGGCATCAGCGCGGCCTATGGCATCGTGCTCGCCGCGCGTGCTCGGGTTGCCGAAGGTGGCGACTGGTACGCGGCGCTGGAAGAGGATTTCGCGCTGCTGGCCGACTCCCGCCCGACCGCCGTCAACCTGTTCTGGGCGCTGGGGCGCATGCACGACCGGCTCGATCGCCTGAAACAAAACGCCGATCCGCTGGCCGCACTTGAGGCCGAAGCCATCGCGATTCATGAAAGTGATCGCGAGGCCAACCTGACCATGGCGCAACTCGGTGTCGACCTGATCCGCAAGCATCAGGGCAATGCGCAGGCGATTTTGACCCACTGCAACACTGGCGCACTCGCCACCGGCGGTTTCGGCACGGCGCTGGGGGTGATCCGCGCAGCGTTCCTCGAAGGCATGGTCGAACGTGTCTACGCCGACGAAACCCGGCCGTGGCTGCAAGGCTCGCGCCTGACTGCGTGGGAACTGGCCAATGAAGGCATTCCGGTGACCCTCAACGCTGACTCTGCAGCCGCGCACATCATGAAAACCAAGGGCGTGACCTGGGTGATCGTCGGCGCCGACCGCATCACTGCCAATGGCGACGTAGCCAACAAGATCGGTACCTATCAACTGGCGGTCAACGCCATGCACCACGGCGTGCGCTTCATGGTGGTGGCGCCAAGTTCGACCATCGACATGAACCTTGTCAGCGGCGATGACATTCCTATCGAAGAACGTGACGGTGCCGAATTGCTCGAAGTCGGCGGCAAACGCGTCGGCGCGGATGTCGAGGCGTTCAACCCGGTGTTCGACGTGACCCCGGCGGATCTGATCGATGCGATCGTCACCGAGAAAGGCATCGTCGAGCGCCCGGATACCGCGAAAATGGCGCAACTGATGTGCCGCAAGCGCCTGCATTGATTGCCATTGGCGCCTGAAAGGACGCCATCGCTGGCAAGCCAGCTCCCACACGATTCGTGAGTACCGCAAATCCTGTGGGAGCTGGCTTGCCAGCGATGAGGCCCTAAAAGTCAATAAACATCCCTAAACCAAACCAGAATTTTGCATTCGCAGAGTCTCTAAGCCTCTCTCGTCCCCCTTTCAGACGAATACCGCTCAACTAACTATGCTCCATGCGCTTGTGGGGGATAGGTGCGTGGCGGCGTTTGTGGTAGCATCCGGCGTTTTCCGAGGCAGTCCCACGGGGTTGTCTTCACTGCGCAAATCCAGGGTTCAACTTGTTGATTTGTCGTAAGTCGGCGCGTGGCACTCGGCCTGCATCGACGAGCTTCGTGATCCCTATGGATATGACGAAGTTTCACCAGAAAAAGGAATCAGGCTTCTCATGGGCGAACTGGCCAAAGAAATCCTCCCGGTCAATATCGAAGACGAGCTGAAACAGTCCTACCTCGACTACGCGATGAGCGTGATCGTGGGCCGTGCACTGCCGGATGCGCGCGATGGCTTGAAGCCCGTGCACCGTCGCGTGCTGTTCGCGATGAGCGAGCTGGGCAACGACTACAACAAGCCGTACAAGAAATCTGCCCGTGTTGTCGGTGACGTGATCGGTAAGTATCACCCGCACGGTGATACCGCGGTGTACGACACCATCGTCCGCATGGCGCAGCCATTCTCGCTGCGTTACTTGCTGGTTGACGGTCAGGGCAACTTCGGTTCGGTGGACGGCGACAACGCCGCGGCCATGCGATACACCGAAGTGCGCATGACCAAGCTGGCGCACGAGCTGCTGGCCGACCTGCACAAAGAAACCGTGGACTGGGTGCCGAACTACGACGGCACCGAAATGATCCCGGCGGTCATGCCAACGCGTATTCCCAACCTGCTGGTCAACGGCTCCAGCGGTATCGCCGTGGGCATGGCGACCAACATTCCGCCGCACAACCTCGGTGAAGTCATCGACGGTTGCCTGGCCCTTATCGACAATCCCGAGCTGACTGTCGATGAGCTGATGCAATACATCCCCGGTCCGGACTTCCCGACTGCGGCGATCATCAACGGTCGCGCCGGCATCATCGAGGCCTACCGTACCGGCCGTGGCCGCATTTATATGCGCGCCCGCTCGATCATTGAAGACATCGACAAGGTCGGTGGCCGTCAGCAGATCGTCATCACCGAGCTGCCGTACCAGCTGAACAAGGCGCGTCTGATCGAGAAGATCGCCGAGCTGGTCAAAGAGAAGAAGCTCGAAGGCATCACCGAACTGCGCGACGAGTCCGACAAGGACGGTATGCGCGTTGTGATCGAGCTGCGTCGCGGCGAAGTGCCTGAGGTGATCCTCAACAACCTCTACGCCCAGACCCAGCTGCAAAGCGTGTTCGGCATCAACATCGTTGCACTGATCGACGGCCGTCCACGGATTCTGAATCTCAAGGATCTGCTGGAAGCCTTCGTTCGTCACCGTCGCGAAGTGGTGACCCGCCGTACCGTGTTCGAGCTGCGTAAAGCGCGCGAGCGTGGTCACATCCTTGAAGGTCAAGCGGTTGCCCTGTCGAACATCGACCCGGTCATCGCCCTGATCAAGGCTTCGCCGACGCCGTCGGAAGCCAAGGAAGCGCTGATCAAGACTGCGTGGGAATCCTCCGCTGTGGTCGCGATGGTTGAGCGTGCCGGTGCCGACTCTTGCCGTCCAGAGACCCTGGATCCGCAATACGGTCTGCGCGAAGGCAAGTACTTCCTGTCGCCAGAACAGGCGCAAGCCATTCTCGAACTGCGTCTGCACCGTCTGACCGGTCTGGAACACGAGAAGCTGCTGGCCGAGTATCAAGAGATCCTCAACCAGATCGGCGAGCTGATCCGCATCCTCAACAGCGCTGTGCGCCTGATGGAAGTGATCCGCGAAGAGCTGGAAGTGATCCGCGCCGAATACGGCGACGTGCGCCGCACCGAGATTCTCGATGCGCGTCTCGATCTGACCCTGGGTGACATGATCCCGGAAGAAGAGCGCGTCGTGACCATTTCCAACGGCGGCTATGCCAAGACCCAGCCATTGGCTGCGTACCAGGCTCAGCGTCGTGGCGGCAAAGGCAAATCGGCAACCGGCGTCAAGGATGAGGACTACATCGCTCACCTGCTGGTCGCCAACAGCCACACCACGCTCCTGCTGTTCTCCAGCAAAGGCAAGGTGTACTGGCTGAAGACCTACGAGATTCCTGAAGCCTCGCGCGCTGCCCGTGGTCGTCCACTGGTCAACCTGTTGCCGTTGGACAAGGACGAGACCATCACCGCGATGCTGCCGGTAGATCTCGAAGCGCTGCAAAAACGCGCTGGCGCCGAAGATGAAGATGACGCCGACGATGCAATCATCGAAGGTGAACTGGTTGAAGCTGAAGAAGTCGCCGAGCTGGAAGAAGTCGACGGCGAAACGTCCGAGCTGGTGGCTGAGCCGACTGGCGAGTTCATCTTCATGGCCACCGCTTCCGGTACCGTCAAGAAGACCCCGCTGGCACGCTTCGCTCGTCCGCGCTCCAACGGCCTGATCGCCTTGAAGCTGAAAGAAGGCGACACGCTGATCGCGGCGGCCATCACCGATGGCTCGAAAGAAATCATGCTGTTCTCCGACGCTGGCAAGGTGATTCGTTTCGCTGAAGCGGCCGTGCGTGAAATGGGTCGTGGTGCTCGCGGTATTCGCGGCATGCGTATCCTCAAGGATCAGAAGCTGATCTCCATGCTGATTCCTGAGTCGGGGGCGCAGATTCTGACCGCTTCCGAGCGTGGTTTCGGCAAACGCACCGCGCTGAACAAGTTCCCACGCCGCGGTCGCGGTGGTCAGGGTGTGATCGCGATGGTCACCAAAGACCGCAACGGCAAGCTGGTCGGTGCGATCCAGGTGCAGGAAGGCGAGGAAGTCATGCTGATTTCCGACCAGGGCACGCTGGTGCGTACCCGGGTTGATGAAGTGTCGAGCCTGGGTCGTAACACCCAAGGCGTGACGCTGATCAAACTGGCCACTGATGAAACCTTGGTCGGGCTGGAGCGGGTTCAGGAGCCATCGGAAGTCGAAGGCGAAGAGCTTGAAGGTGAAGAAGGGCTGGTGACCGGTGCGGACGTCGTGATCGACGACGTTGCCGAGGACCAGCAACTCGACGCCGCAGCTGACGAAGAACCGCAGGAATAAGCGGACAAACAGGGGGCGGATGAGAATTCGCCCCCTTGTTGTTTGTCCCGTATGAATTGTTTGAAGCAGCGTTGATTACCAACAGATCAGAGCGAGATTGGATGTGAGCAAGCGAGCCTATAACTTCTGTGCCGGTCCCGCGGCGCTTCCCGAAGCTGTCCTCAAACGCGCCCAGGGCGAATTGCTTGACTGGCACGGCAAAGGCCTGTCGGTCATGGAAATGAGCCATCGCAGCGATGAGTTCGTGTCCATTGCGACCCAGGCCGAGCAGGATCTGCGTGACCTGCTGGATATCCCTTCGAACTACAAAGTGCTGTTTCTGCAAGGTGGCGCCAGCCAGCAATTTGCGCAGATCCCGCTGAACCTGTTGCCTGAAGGCGCCAGCGCCGACTACATCGACACCGGTATCTGGTCGCAGAAAGCTATCGAAGAAGCTTCGCGCTACGGTCACGTCAATGTGGCTGCTACCTCCAAGCCTTACGACTATTTCGCTATTCCCGGCCAGAATGAATGGAGCCTGTCGAAAGACGCGGCCTACGTTCACTACGCGCCGAACGAAACCATCGGCGGTCTGGAATTCCAGTGGATCCCGGAAACCGGTGATGTACCGCTGGTGGCCGACATGTCTTCCGACATTCTCTCGCGTCCGGTGGATATCTCGCGTTTCGGCATGATCTACGCCGGCGCGCAGAAGAACATCGGCCCGAGCGGCATCGTCGTCAACATCATCCGCGAAGATCTCCTGGGCAAGGCGCGCTCGTTCTGCCCGACCATGCTCGACTATAAAGTCGCAGCGGATAACGGCTCGATGTACAACACGCCTCCGACCCTGGCCTGGTATCTGTCCGGTCTGGTGTTCCAGTGGCTGAAAGAGCAGGGTGGCGTAGAAGCCATCGGCAAGCTCAACGAAGTCAAGCAGCGCACGCTGTATGACTTCATCGACGCCAGCGGTCTCTACAGCAACCCGATCAACAAGTCGGATCGCTCGTGGATGAACGTGCCGTTCCGTCTGGCTGACGATCGTCTGGACAAGCCGTTTCTGGTCGGTGCCGAAGAGCGCGGTCTGCTCAACCTCAAGGGCCATCGCTCCGTGGGCGGCATGCGCGCCTCCATCTATAACGCCGTCGACATCAACGCCGTCAACGCGCTGGTGGCGTACATGGCAGAGTTCGAGAAGGAACACGGCTAATGTCTGAGCAAGAACTCAAGGCGCTGCGCGTACGCATTGACGCTCTGGACACCAAGGTCATGGAGCTGATCAGTGAGCGCGCGCGCTGCGCCCAGGAAGTCGCGCGCGTAAAAATGGCCTCGCTGGCCGAAGGCGAAGTGCCGGTGTTCTATCGCCCCGAGCGTGAAGCTCAGGTGCTCAAGCGAGTGATGGAGCGCAATCAGGGGCCGCTGGGCAACGAAGAAATGGCGCGGTTGTTCCGCGAAATCATGTCCTCGTGCCTGGCGCTGGAGCAGCCGCTGAAAGTGGCGTATCTCGGCCCGGAAGGCACCTTCACGCAAGCGGCGGCCATGAAGCACTTCGGTCACGCGGTGATCAGCAAGCCGATGGCAGCGATCGATGAAGTGTTCCGTGAAGTCGCTGCCGGTGCGGTGAATTTCGGCGTGGTGCCGGTGGAGAACTCCACCGAAGGCGCGGTCAACCACACCCTCGACAGCTTCCTCGAGCACGACATGGTGATCTGCGGCGAAGTCGAGCTGCGCATCCACCATCACCTGTTGGTTGGCGAGAACACCAAGACCGACAGCATCAGCCGTATCTACTCCCACGCGCAGTCGCTGGCCCAGTGCCGCAAGTGGCTGGACGCGCATTACCCGAATGTCGAGCGCGTGGCGGTTTCGAGCAACGCCGAAGCGGCCAAGCGGGTCAAGGGTGAGTGGAATTCGGCGGCGATTGCCGGCGACATGGCGGCCGGTCTGTATGGCCTGACGCGTCTGGCCGAGAAGATCGAAGATCGCCCGGACAACTCGACGCGCTTCCTGATGATCGGTAACCAGGAAGTGCCGCCGACTGGCGACGACAAGACCTCGATCATCGTCTCCATGAGCAACAAGCCCGGTGCGCTGCATGAGCTGCTGGTGCCGTTCCATGAAAACGGCATCGACCTGACCCGGATCGAAACCCGTCCGTCGCGCAGCGGCAAGTGGACTTATGTGTTCTTCATCGATTTCGTCGGCCACCACCGTGATCCGCTGATCAAGGGTGTGCTGGAGAAGATCAGTCAGGAAGCAGTCGCACTCAAAGTGCTGGGTTCTTACCCGAAAGCAGTTCTCTAAGGGGCAGTAGCAAATGAGTGGCAACTTCCTCGCTCTGGCACAGCCGGGCGTGCAACAACTTTCGCCATACGTTCCGGGCAAGCCTGTGGACGAACTGGCGCGCGAGCTGGATCTGGATCCGGCGAGCATCGTCAAACTGGCGAGTAACGAAAATCCGCTGGGCGCGAGCCCGAAGGTGCTTGAGGCGATCCGTAATGAGTTGGCCGAGCTGACCCGTTATCCGGACGGCAATGGCTTCGCGCTGAAGTCATTGCTGGCCGAACAGTGCCGCGTCGAGCTCAATCAAGTGACGCTGGGCAATGGCTCTAACGACATTCTCGAGTTGGTCGCGCGTGCCTACCTGGCGCCGGGTCTGAATGCGGTGTTCAGCGAGCACGCGTTTGCGGTCTATCCGATCGCCACGCAAGCTGTCGGCGCGCAGGCCAAAGTGGTTCCGGCCAAGGATTGGGGGCATGACCTACCGGCGATGCTGGCGGCTATCGACGCCAACACCCGCGTGGTGTTCATCGCCAACCCGAACAACCCGACCGGCACCTGGTTCGGCGCTGAAGCGCTGGACGATTTCCTGCAAGACGTGCCTGAGCATGTGTTGGTAGTGCTCGATGAGGCCTATATCGAATACGCCGAAGGCAGCGATCTGCCGGACGGTCTGGATTTCCTCGCGGCCTATCCGAACCTGCTGGTCTCGCGCACTTTCTCCAAGGCCTACGGTCTGGCAGCGCTGCGCGTTGGTTACGGTTTGTCCACCCCGGTGGTGGCGGACGTATTGAACCGTGTTCGCCAGCCATTCAACGTCAACAGCCTGGCTCTGGCTGCGGCGTGTGCGGCGTTGAAGGACGAGGAATATCTGGCGCAAAGCCGTGCGCTCAACGAAGCCGGCATGCAGCAATTGCAAGCGGGTTTCCGTGAGTTGGGGCTGGGCTGGATCGAATCCAAAGGCAATTTCATCTGCGTCGATCTCGCTCAGGTCGCAGCCCCGGTGTTTGAGGGTTTGCTGCGCGAAGGCGTAATCGTGCGTCCGGTGGCCAACTACGGCATGCCGAACCACCTGCGAGTGACCATTGGTCTGCCAGCGGAAAACAGCCGCTTCCTTGAAGCGCTGCGCAAGGTTCTGGCCCGTGGTTGATGTCACTGCACTGCAATCTGCTGCACCTATGATCGGTCGCCTTGTAGTGGTCGGTCTGGGATTGATCGGTGGTTCGTTTGCCAAAGGCTTGCGTGAAAGCGGCGTGTGCCGCGAAGTGGTCGGCGTCGATCTCGATCCGCAATCGCGCAAGCTGGCGGTCGAGTTGGGTGTGGTTGACCGTTGCGAAGAAGATCTGGTGGCTGCTTGCCAGGGCGCGGACGTGATTCAACTGGCGGTGCCGATCCTGGCCATGGAGAAAGTGCTGGCGCGGTTGGCGAGCATGGAACTGGGGCAGGCGATTCTGACTGACGTCGGCAGCGCCAAGGGCAATGTGGTGCGCGCAGCAACTGAAGCGTTCGGCGGCATGCCGGCGCGCTTCGTGCCGGGGCATCCGATTG
Organism: Pseudomonas sp. TWP3-2; assembly: GCF_049897765.1. Taxonomy (NCBI): domain Bacteria; kingdom Pseudomonadati; phylum Pseudomonadota; class Gammaproteobacteria; order Pseudomonadales; family Pseudomonadaceae; genus Pseudomonas; species Pseudomonas sp. TWP3-2. Next base: position 312,169 of record NZ_JAFCWW010000003.1, read on the forward strand.
CCGGCTCCGAGCAGAGCGGGGTGGAAGCTTCCAATTCCGAGCTGTTCCGTCGGCACAAAGTGATCCTCACGCCGCTGGCGCAAACCGATCCGCAGGCACTGGCAGTGGTAGATCGCTTGTGGCGCGAACTGGGTGCCGATGTCGAGCACATGCAGGTCGAGCGTCACGACGAAGTGCTGGCTGCGACCAGTCATTTGCCGCACCTGCTGGCATTCGGTCTGGTCGATTCGTTGGCCAAGCGCAATGAAAACCTTGAGATCTTCCGGTACGCTGCGGGCGGTTTTCGCGATTTCACAAGAATCGCCGGAAGCGACCCGGTCATGTGGCACGACATCTTTCTCGCCAACCGCGAGGCTGTTCTGCGCACACTTGATACATTTCGCAGCGATCTCGACGCCTTGCGCGACGCGGTCGATGCAGGGGATGGGCACCAATTGTTGGGCGTCTTCACGCGCGCCCGGGTTGCCCGCGAGCATTTCAGTAAAATCCTGGCCCGCCGGGCCTATGTGGACGCTATGAATTCCAACGATCTGATTTTCCTGGCTCAACCTGGTGGACGCCTCTCCGGTCGGATTCGCGTACCGGGTGACAAATCGATTTCCCACCGTTCGATCATGCTTGGTTCCCTCGCTGAGGGCGTCACAGAAGTCGAAGGTTTCCTCGAGGGCGAAGACGCTCTGGCAACCTTGCAGGCGTTCCGCGACATGGGCGTGGTCATCGAAGGCCCGCACCACGGCCGCGTGACCATTCACGGTGTCGGCCTGCATGGTCTGAAGCCTGCGCCGGGCCCGATCTATCTGGGCAACTCCGGCACGTCGATGCGTCTGCTCTCCGGTCTGTTGGCCGCGCAGAACTTCGACAGCACTTTGACCGGCGATGCTTCGCTGTCCAAGCGTCCGATGAATCGCGTGGCCAATCCGCTGCGCGAAATGGGCGCAGTGATCGAGACCGCCGCCGAAGGTCGTCCGCCGATGGTCATTCGCGGTGGTCACAAGCTCAAAGGCCTGACCTACACCATGCCGATGGCCAGTGCCCAGGTGAAATCCTGCCTGCTGCTCGCCGGTCTGTACGCCGAAGGCAAAACCACCGTCACCGAGCCTGCACCCACTCGCGATCACACCGAGCGCATGCTGCGCGGCTTCGGCTACCCGGTCAGCGTCGATGGCGCGACGGCCTCGGTCGAGTCCGGTAGCAAGCTGACCGCAACCCACATCGAAGTACCGGGCGATATCTCTTCGTCGGCGTTCTTCCTTGTGGCGGCATCGATTGCCGAGGGTTCAGAGCTGGTACTGGAGCATGTCGGCATCAATCCGACCCGTACTGGTGTGATCGACATCCTGCGTCTGATGGGTGCAGATATCACGCTGGAAAACCAGCGTGAAGTCGGCGGCGAGCCGGTAGCCGACCTGCGCGTGCGGGCAGCTAAACTCAAAGGTATCGAAATCCCGGAAGCACTGGTTCCGCTGGCTATCGACGAATTCCCGGTGCTGTTCGTGGCGGCTGCTTGCGCCGAGGGCCGTACCGTTTTGACTGGCGCCGAAGAGCTGCGGGTCAAGGAATCGGATCGCATCCAGGTCATGGCCGACGGTTTGCTGGCGCTGGGTGTCAAGTGCGAGCCGACTCCGGACGGCATCATTATTGATGGCGGGCAGATCGGCGGCGGTGAAGTGCATGGTCACGGCGATCACCGGATTGCCATGGCATTCAGCGTGGCTTCGCTGCGCGCCACTGCGCCGATCCGCATCCATGATTGTGCCAACGTCGCGACGTCGTTCCCGAACTTCCTCGCGCTGTGCGCGCAGGTCGGCATTCGTGTGGCACAAGAGGCTCAGTCGTGAACAACATTGCACCGGTCATCACCATCGATGGGCCAAGCGGTTCGGGCAAAGGCACGATAGCCGGAATTCTGGCCAAGCGTCTGGGCTGGAATCTGCTGGATTCCGGTGCGCTGTATCGCCTGCTGGCATTCGCTGCGCATAACCATGGTGTCGATCTGACCAATGAAGAGCTGCTGAAAAAACTTGCCGCTCATCTGGATGTTCAGTTCATCGCGGCGACCGAAGGTCAACTGCAGCGGATCATTCTGGAAGGTGATGAGGTCAGCGATGTGATCCGCACCGAGACCGTCGGTTCGGGGGCCTCGCAAGTGGCTGCATTGCCCGCTGTGCGCGAGGCGCTGCTGCAGCGTCAGCGTGCTTTTCAGGAAGCGCCGGGCCTGGTGGCGGATGGTCGTGACATGGGTACCGTGGTTTTTCCAGGTGCGCCGCTGAAGATTTTCCTCACCGCCAGTGCCGAGGAGCGAGCGCGCCGCCGATATTTGCAGTTGAAGGGCAAAGTCGAGGGTGTTAGTCTGTCGAGTCTGCTAGATGAGATCCGTGCACGCGATGAGCGTGATACCCAGCGCGCAGTAGCCCCGCTCAAGCCGGCGGCTGATGCCATACAGCTGGATTCCACGGAGTTGTCCATCGATCAGGTGCTTGCACGCATCATGAGCGAGATCGCAATCCGCGATATCGCCGGGTGACCAAGAAGCGACGCAGGGGACCAGTCATAGTCCTGCGCTGCTTCTTTAAATGAACGTAACCCACGTCGTCTGGGATGTGGAGATGGGCGTATTCTTCGCCCTTATACTCAGGAATTAAAATGAGCGAAAGCTTTGCGGAACTCTTTGAAGAAAGCCTAAAAACCCTGAACCTTCAGGCAGGCTCCATCATCACCGGTGTTATCGTTGATATCGATTACCAGGCTCGCTGGGTAACCGTTCACGCTGGTCTGAAGTCTGAAGCTCTGATCCCGCTGGAACAGTTCTACAACGATGCTGGCGATCTGACTATCAATGTCGGTGACGAAGTTCACGTTGCTCTGGACTCGGTTGAAGATGGCTTTGGTGAAACCAAGCTGTCCCGTGAGAAAGCCAAGCGCGCTGAGTGCTGGATCGTTCTGGAAGCAGCCTTCGCAGCTGAGGAAGTGGTCAAGGGCGTTATCAACGGTAAGGTTAAAGGCGGCTTCACTGTCGACGTTAACGGCATCCGTGCGTTCCTGCCAGGTTCCCTGGTTGACGTCCGTCCAGTGCGCGACACCACGCACCTGGAAGGCAAAGAGCTGGAATTCAAGGTCATCAAGCTGGACCAGAAGCGCAACAACGTTGTCGTTTCCCGTCGCAGTGTCCTGGAAGCCGAGAACTCCGCCGAGCGTGAAGCTCTGCTGGAATCCCTGCAGGAAGGCCAGCAAGTCAAAGGTATCGTCAAAAACCTCACCGATTACGGCGCATTCGTCGATCTGGGTGGCGTGGACGGCCTGCTGCACATCACCGACATGGCCTGGAAGCGCATCAAGCATCCTTCCGAGATCGTTAATGTTGGCGACGAAATCGACGTTAAGGTTCTGAAGTACGATCGCGAACGCAATCGTGTTTCCCTGGGCCTGAAGCAACTGGGCGAAGATCCATGGGTTGCTATCAAAGCCCGTTACCCAGAAAGCACTCGCGTTACCGCTCGTGTAACCAACCTGACCGACTACGGCTGCTTCGCTGAGCTGGAAGAAGGCGTTGAAGGTCTGGTACACGTTTCGGAAATGGACTGGACCAACAAGAACATCCACCCTTCGAAAGTCGTACAAGTCGGCGACGAAGTGGAAGTTATGGTTCTGGACATCGACGAAGAGCGTCGTCGTATCTCCCTGGGCATCAAGCAGTGCAAATCTAACCCGTGGGAAGATTTCTCTGGCCAGTTCAACAAGGGCGATAAAATCTCCGGCACCATCAAGTCGATCACCGATTTCGGTATCTTCATTGGTCTGGACGGCGGCATCGACGGTCTGGTTCACCTGTCCGACATCTCCTGGAACGAAGTGGGCGAAGAAGCCGTTCGCCGCTTCAAGAAGGGCGACGAGCTGGACACCGTTATCCTGTCGGTTGACCCAGAGCGCGAGCGTATCTCCCTGGGTATCAAGCAACTGGAAAGCGATCCGTTCTCCGAGTACGTCTCGGTTAACGACAAAGGCGCAATCGTTACTGGCACCGTGAAAGAAGTTGACGCCAAAGGCGCCATCATCGTTCTGGCCGACGATATCGAAGCGACTCTGAAAGCCTCCGAAATCAGCCGTGACCGCGTTGAAGACGCGCGCAACGTTCTGAAAGAAGGCCAGGAAGTAGAAGCCAAGATCATCAGCGTTGATCGCAAGAGCCGCGTAATCCAACTCTCCATCAAGTCGAAAGATGATGCTGAAGAGAAAGAAGCTATCCAGAGCCTGAAACAAGCTCCGGAAGCTGAAGGCGCAGCTGACACCACCATGGCTGGCCTTCTGCGCCAGGCAATGGCGGCCAAACAGAACTAAGTTCTGATTGGGCTGTAAAAAGGGCGACTTCGGTCGCCCTTTTTTGTGCCTGCGATTTGGTGTTTGTGCCATGGATGGCTTGCCTGGATTGTGAATGAAACCAATCACTTCGCCGGACTGTCTGTTCTTTAGTCGGAACAAATGTCTATTCGCGACTAGGCTTAGGCTGAAGATCGCAGTAGTCGGGCAGTGCGCCTGGCATAAGGAAGTGAATGAACAAGTTTATAGTTCTGATCGCAGTCATGCTGTTGGCAGGGTGTACCACCAGCGCCAAAACCCATGCGGTGCGTGGTGTAAGTGGTATCGAAGTCGACTGTTCAGGTTTGGGCTCTGGCTGGGAAAAATGCCAGAAGCGTGCCGCGAAAGAATGCAAAGGGGCAGGTTACAAGGTCGTAGTGCGATCCGATGACGCCAAGGAGGAGGATGATTTTCCATTTGGTTTCAATCCGGCCGGTTATCTCACGCGCAACATGTTGGTGATTTGTCGTTGAAAGGGCAAATATCCAAACGTTGTGCCGCCCTGAAAAAGTGCGCTCCGACGACGAAGAAGATATGTCAATCCCTGGGCTGTTCAAATTCTTCCGGGCGTGCTAAAACCTTTCAAGCGCTGATCTAGCTGCTTGAAAAAGAAGGGAAAAATATGACGAAGTCGGAGTTGATCGAACGAATTGTCACCCATCAAGGGCTGCTCTCATCCAAGGATGTGGAGTTGGCCATCAAGACCATGCTTGAACAAATGTCCCAATGTCTGGCCACCGGCGATCGCATCGAGATCCGTGGGTTTGGCAGCTTCTCCCTGCACTATCGCGCGCCGCGCGTAGGTCGCAATCCGAAAACCGGTCAGTCCGTCAGTCTGGACGGCAAGTTCGTTCCGCATTTCAAGCCTGGAAAGGAACTGCGAGATCGGGTCAACGAAGAAGAGGAGGAGGGGGTTTGATTGTTACCGTACTCAAAGGGACTGCGCATGCGTAATCTAAAACGCATCCTGTTGGCCGTGCTTATTCTCGTGCTGGTAATGGCAGTGCTCGCCTTCGTTCTGGAGAACCAGCAATCGGTTTCATTGCTGTTTCTTGGTTGGGCGGGGCCGCAACTTCCGGTGTCAGTGGTTCTCGTGCTGGCGTTGCTGATCGGTATGTTGATCGGACCGGTTCTTGGCTGGTTCCTGGGGCGTACGTCCAGAGCTAACCGCAAGCGCCTGGTCTGACATCGGCGTAAAGCAAACCGCGATCCAGACTTTGGCCACTGCTTGTCTATATCCATTAGTAAAACGTTCATTAAGCTGTAAAATGCTGCGCTTATCCGATACTGGCAGATTTCCATATCGGTTCAGACTGACATCGTCAGAAGCCACAGCTGAAATGATGGCTTTTGCATTCATGGATTAGACAGCGCTCGCTCGACGGCCCTGTCAGCAACTCAAGGGTATGGTTTCGCGTGAAAATTCTAGTAACCGGCGGCGCCGGGTTTATCGGTTCCGCAGTGATCCGTCACATCATCTCCAATACTTCCGACGCAGTCATCAACGTCGATAAGCTGACGTATGCTGGTAACCTTGAGTCGCTAGCCGAAGTCAGCGGTGATTCACGCTACGTATTTGAGCGCGTTGACATCTGTGATCGTGACCAAGTCGACCGTGTCCTGCGTGAGCACCAACCGGATGCAATCATGCACCTGGCCGCAGAATCGCATGTCGATCGCTCGATCACTGGTCCGTCCGAGTTTATCCAGACCAATATCATCGGTACTTACACTCTGCTGGAAGCAGCCCGCCAGTACTGGTCGGCGCTGGATGACACCCGCAAAGCTGCTTTCCGCTTTCACCATATTTCGACTGACGAAGTTTACGGCGACCTTGAAGGTCCGGAAGATCTCTTCACCGAAACCACGCCTTATCAGCCAAGCTCGCCATACTCGGCCAGCAAGGCAAGTTCCGATCATCTGGTTCGCGCGTGGGCTCGTACCTACGGTCTGCCAACTCTGGTGACGAACTGCTCGAACAACTATGGCCCTTGCCACTTCCCTGAGAAGTTGATCCCGCTGATCATTCTCAATGCGCTGGAAGGCAAGCCGCTGCCGGTCTATGGCAAAGGCAATCAGGTTCGTGACTGGCTGTATGTCGAAGATCACGCTCGTGCGTTGTACAAAGTCGTAACCGAGGGCGTCATCGGCGAGACCTACAACATCGGTGGCCACAACGAGAAGCAAAACATCGAAGTCGTGCACACACTGTGCGCCTTGCTTGATGAACTGCGTCCGGATTCTGCTCACCGTCCGCATGCCAGCCTGATCACTTATGTTCAGGATCGTCCGGGCCATGACCAGCGCTATGCAATCGACGCGAGCAAAATCCAGCGTGAGCTGGGCTGGACGCCGGAGGAAACCTTTGAGACTGGTATTCGCAAAACCGTCGAGTGGTACCTAACCAACACTGAATGGGTAGAGCACGTCAAAAGCGGTAGCTATCAGCAGTGGATTGATCAGAACTACGCAGATCGCTCGAACAAGGCATGAGGATTCTGCTGCTGGGTAAAAACGGTCAGGTGGGGTGGGAGTTACAACGCTCCCTTGCTCCGCTTGGAGAGTTGGTCGCGTTGGATCGGCACACTGTGAACGGTTTGTGTGGCGATCTGGCTGATCTATCGGTCTTGCGTGAAACCATTGCCCGGGTTCAGCCAGACGTAATCGTCAATGCGGCTGCTTACAATGCAGTCGACAAAGCCGAGTCGGAATCCGAGCTGGCGCTGCGAGTCAATGGTTTGGCGACCCAAGTGATGGCAGAACAAGCCGCGCGTTTGGGCGCTTGGCTGATTCACTATTCGAGCGACTATGTCTTCGACGGTCATGGCCAAACCCCTTGGCGGGAAACCGACACTGCTGCTCCGTTGAATCGCTACGGCGAAAGCAAGTTGGCTGGAGAGCAAGCGATCCAGGCTTCAGGTTGTAAGCACCTGATTTTTCGTACCAGCTGGGTTTATGCAGCTCGCGGCCAGAACTTCGCCATGACCATGCTGCGTCTGGCAAGGGAGCGCCAGGAGTTGAATGTCATCGCTGACCAGGTGGGAGCGCCTACAGGAGCCGAACTGATTGCAGATGTCACTGGACTAGCGTTGCAGCAGGCATTGCTTCGGCCGGAGCTTGCGGGCGTGTACCACCTTGCTGCAAGTGGTGAGGTTTCCTGGCACGGTTATGCTAGCCATGTACTTGGTTTTGCCGAAGCTAGTGGCGAAAAGCTAGCTGTTGTGGCAATCAATCCGATAGAGGCAGTTGCCTACCCAACCCCCGCGCGTCGCCCTCAGAATTCACGTTTGAATACTCAGAAGCTGCGCGACAATTTTTCTCTACACTTGCCGGATTGGCAAAGTGGTGTAACTCGAATGCTTAGGGAAGTTCTGAACAAATGACCACGACAAATCGTAAAGGCATCATCCTCGCTGGCGGCTCGGGCACTCGTCTGCACCCTCTTACTCTTGGTGTTTCCAAGCAGATGTTGCCGATTTACGACAAGCCAATGATTTTCTATCCGCTGTCGGTACTCATGCTAGCTGGCATGCGTGAAATACTGATTATTTCCACCCCTGAAGACCTTCCATGCTTCCGTAAATTGCTCGGTGACGGCAGTTTGTACGGCATCAAGCTTACCTATGCCGAACAGCCGACGCCGGACGGATTGGCGCAGGCGTTCATCATTGGTGAAGAGTTCATTGGCAAGGATCCTTGCTGCCTGATTCTGGGAGACAACATCTTCTACGGTCAGCACTTTTCGGACAATCTGCGATCCGCCAGCTCGCAACAACATGGCGCCACCGTGTTTGGCTACCACGTCTCCGATCCAGAGCGTTTCGGTGTGGTCGAGTTCGACTCTACCGGCCGTGCCTTGAGCATCGAAGAAAAGCCACTTAAGCCAAAGTCCAACTATGCCGTTACCGGGCTGTATTTCTACGACAATCAGGTTGTTGAAATTGCCAAGAACATCAAGCCGTCCGAACGGGGCGAACTGGAAATCACCGATGTAAATAGCGCCTACCTCAATCAGAAGTCGCTTAATGTAGAAATGCTTGGTCGTGGCTTCGCATGGCTGGACACCGGTACTCATGACTCGCTGCTGGAGGCCAGTCATTTTGTACACACAATCGAGCAGCGCCAAGGCTTGAAAGTGGCATGCCTGGAAGAAATTGCCTACAACAATGGCTGGATCACCGCCGAGCAACTCGCTTCTCAAGCGCATGCCTTGAAGAAAACCGGTTATGGTCAGTATCTGCAAAAGTTGCTGGACTCGCCTTCTCGCTGATTCGAAGGCTACAGCGTTTACACTCGGTGAGTTCCACCGCCGCTAGCAGGAATGGCATGCCAGTAAAACATCCCAAGATTGCGGTTTTGCTGGCTGCCTACAATGGCATGCAGTGGATCGAGGAGCAGGTAGCCTCGATCCTCGGCCAGCGGTCCGTCGATGTCACTATTCATATCAGCGTTGACCCGTCCGATGACGGCACCGAGGTCTGGTGCGAGGCCCTCGGCGCTGGCGACGATCGCGTTGTGCTCCTGCCTCCAGCCGGGCGTTTCGGTGGTGCGGCACGGAACTTTTTTCGTTTGATCCGCGATGTTGATCTGACTGGTTACGATGCTGTGGCCTTCGCAGATCAAGATGATATCTGGCAGTCCGACAAGCTGCTGCGTGCCACTCAAATGATCGACTCGCTGGGTGTTGATGCTTATTCGAGTAATGTCACAGCCTTTTGGCCAGACGGCAGGAAAGTTCTGCTCGACAAGAGCCAGCCTCAAGTTGCCTGGGACTTTTTGTTCGAGGCGGCGGGACCCGGCTGCACGTATGTGCTGAGTTCGGTACTTGCCCAGTCGCTGCGCCAGCAGGTTAGTCATGATTGGGAGCAGGTGCAGCAAGTCACTCTGCATGACTGGTATTGCTATGCGTTCGCTCGTAGTCATGGCTTTCATTGGTACATTGATTCGCGCCCAAGCATGCTCTATCGGCAGCACGAAAGTAATCAGGTGGGTGCCAATACCGGAATTTCCTCGCTGTTCCAGCGCTACGTCACCATTCATGAAGGGTGGTGGTTCAAGCAAGTCAGGACAATCGCTTTACTCGTCGGTGCAGGTAACGCTCCATTTGTCAGGGGTTGGTTGAATTTGAGGCGGCGCGATTTACTGTTGCTTTCGGTACGAGGCGGGCAGTGCCGTCGTCGGCTTCGGGACAAGTATCTGTTCTTTTTCGTTTGCTGTCTGACGGCTGCTATTGGAAGGAAGCCCTGATCGAGACTGGAGTGGGCATTGCGATTCTGCCCGGCACGTTCGAAGCCTAACAACCGGGGATGAAAGTTCTCTATAATCCCCCCCGTCTTGTGAAGGGAGCGAATCAAGCCGGTACGACCGAAGCACTGGAATAGTTCTTCAAGCTCTCGGCCGACGTTTAATTGCAGTGGAGCATATAGTGTCAAGCCCATTATCAGCGGATTCCGCGAACTTCCGCCTGACTGATGCTGTCGAAGCGGCGGAACGGGACGCGTCGGTCGCTATATTGATGTGCTCTTTCAACGGTGAGCGGTTTCTCTCCGAGCAATTGGCATCTATCGAGCGACAGGACCATACGCGTTGGCAGTTGTTCGTCTCCGATGATGGATCAACGGATTCTACCGTGGATATTCTCAGTTCCTTTCAAGCGCGCGTAGGGGGAGAGCGAGTCACGCTGCTTGCCGGTCCGCGATCGGGGTTTGCAAATAACTTTATGTCGGTTACTTGCCTGGAAAGCATCAGTGCGGATTTTTACGCCTGGTCAGACCAGGATGATATCTGGGCGGCGGATAAGTTGAGCGCTGCGTTGAGTTGGTTGCGTCAAGTGCCCACGGATATTCCTGCGCTATATGCTTCCCGAACGACAGTGGTCGATGAGGGCGGTGTCGACGTAGGGATGACTCCCGGGTATCGCGGCATTTTCAGTTTTTCCAATGCTCTGGTTCAGAATGTCGCCGCCGGAAACACGATGGTGTTTAATCGCGCCGCGCGTGAATTACTTCGGGCCGGCCCGACTCTGGGCGTCGTAGCTCATGATTGGTGGGCTTACTTGCTTGTCACCGGGGTCGGCGGGCAGTTTTATTTCGATCAAGAACCGCATCTTTTCTATCGTCAGCATCAAGCGAACTCGATTGGCGCCAACGCGGGCTTCAAAGCGGCCCTGACGCGCATTCGTAAGTTGTTTCAGGGGCGTTTGAGGCATTGGATCGATCGCAATATCAGCGACCTGGAAACCGTAGAGCGCCTTCTGGCGGAGGAGAATCGCGAGGTGCTTCGCCGCTTCGCGCAAGCTCGCAATCGAGGCGTGGCAGGTCGAGTGGCGGGAATATGGCGCTCGGGTGTATATCGCCAGACGCTTCTCGGAAATCTGGGTCTTGCAGTCGCGATCATTTTCAAAGGAATTTGACAATGAACGCTTTCAAATGGAATGAATATGAGTTTTTTTGAGGTTGCAGGTTAATGCAGAAGTTTTCAGCGGCGCCTGGCGTCATGTTTTCCAGCGTCTGGCGCAATCGAGCGCTTATAGTTGCGTTGATCAAGCGGGAGGTTATCGGTCGGTACCGAGGCTCCTTCATGGGGATCCTCTGGTCGTTTTTCAATCCGATCGTGATGCTCTCCATCTATACATTCGTTTTCAGCTTCATTTTCAATTCCCGTTGGACAGGGGCCGGTGATTCCAAATCGGAGTTTGCATTGATTCTGTTTGCGGGGCTGATGGTTTTCAACCTCTTTTCAGAGTGCGTAACCAGAGCGCCCAATCTGATCATTTCAAATGCCAATTACGTCAAAAAGGTGGTGTTTCCGCTGGAAATATTGCCCTGTGTGATAGCAGGGTCCTCCTTGTTTCATGCGTTGGTCAGCTTGGTCGTCTGGTTGTTGGCATACTTTGTATTTTTTGGCGTGCCGCCGGTTACGGTGTTTTACTTGCCGCTGGTCATCGCGCCTCTGCTGCTGGTCATCCTTGGTCTTTCCTGGGGGCTTGCCTCGATAGGTGTCTACTTGCGAGATGTTGCACATTTCATTGGTCTGGTGACGAGCGGCCTGATGTTTCTCGCGCCGATTTTTTATCCTGCAACCGCTGTGCCGGAGGAGTATCGAGGTCTCTTGGTACTCAATCCTCTTACCGTCGTCGTGGAAAATGTAAGGGCTGTATTGTTTTTCGGGCATCAGCCGGACTGGCAGGCGCTCGGCGTGTATGCATGCATTGCTATTGCAGTGGCTTACCTGGGGTTCGCCTTTTTCCAGAAGACTAGAAAGGGGTTCGCCGATGTCATCTGAAATCGCAATCAATCTTCAGAATGTCAGCAAGTGCTATCACATTTATGACAAGCCCCGTGACCGCCTCTTGCAAATGTTCGCCGGTCAGCGCAAACAATATTTTCGCGAGTTCTGGGCGCTCAAGGATGTCTCGTTCGATATCAGGAAGGGCGAGACCGTAGGCATCGTTGGTCGTAACGGTAGTGGCAAGTCGACGCTCCTCCAGGTCATTTGCGGCACGCTCAATCAAAGCATGGGTGATGTTCAGACCATGGGGCGAATCGGTGCTCTGCTTGAACTGGGATCGGGATTCAATCCAGAGTTCACCGGGCATGAAAACGTCTATATGAATGCGGCAATTCTTGGCTTGAGCCGAGAGGAGGTGGACGCGCGCTATGACGACATTGCCGCTTTTGCCGATATTGGCGAGTTCATTCATCAACCGACCAAGACGTACTCGAGCGGTATGATTGTGCGCCTCGCATTTGCCGTTCAGGCGATGGTTGACCCTGACATCCTGATCGTCGATGAGGCCCTGGCTGTCGGGGATGAACGTTTTCAGCGCAAGTGCTTCGCCAGGCTGGATGAGTTAAAGGCCAAAGGCACTTCGATTCTGTTTGTATCCCACTCGGGGCCTCAGGTCGTCGAGCTTTGTGACCGGGCAATTTTGATGGAGCGCGGCGAGCGCATCTGCACAGGGTCGCCGATGGAAGTGGTGCGTGCCTATCAGAAGCTGATCTACGCCCCCGTCGAAGAGCAGCCTCGCCTGATTGAAGAATTCAGGAATATTGGAACAGACAAAGTTGTAATTGAAACTGAACAGGTCGAGGCTTCTCAGGATGCTTCACCGCAAGACCAGTACTTCGACGCCGGGATGGTGCCCGAATCGACTACGGTGTATCCGGAACAGGGTGCCCGAATTGATTCTTTCGAGATATTCGACAAGGAAGGACGGCGCTGTAACGTCCTGAAGGCCGGTGGCGAATACGATATCGTCATGCGAGGCATACTCACTGAAGCGGTCTCGCGAATATTTCTGGCGATGCATGTCCGAACTGTTTCGGGGGTGGTCGTGACAGGTCAGCGCTATCCCGACGAGGGTAAATATTTCGACTGCGAGGGTGATTCGCGCGAGTTCAGAATCGCTTTCAGCATCAAGATGGTGATGCTTCCGGGGGTATACTTCGTCGGCGGCGGTGTGTGGTCGGAGAGCGAACCTACCTTGTGCCACCGGATCCTGGACGCGCTGATGTTCCGGGTGGTATCGGATCAGGGGGCGAGATCCTTCGGTTATATGGACGCCTCCATCAATGAGCCAGCTTTGGAACTGTTCTGAAATAATTTTTTGATCTGCTAGGGGATGTGCCGATGCCTTGCACGAGCGAGACTCAAAAAGGCCGGGCGTCGGATCAGACATGCCGTTGCATGTCGGAACAATATTCCTTCGCATGAAAATCAATGAGATTGAGAAGAAAGTAATGACGAGCAGTGATAAGCAGCGTTTGTTGGACTATTTTTCCTGGAATAGCTGCGCATCGGACCGGCGAAAGTTGTTCTATGTGGCTACACCGAAGGTAGCCTGTACATCATTAAAGTGGTGGTTCGCGGAACTCGAAGGTGTTGCACAGGCTGTTCAGGAGCAAAAAAGCAGTTCCGAAACCGATCCAGAACTGGCTATTCATGACACGTTGCTGAGCGTTGCTCCGGATCTGTTTGTCAGTACACCCGAGCGGTTGGTACAGATCGAGGAAGACGGGTATTTCAGCTTCGCGTTAGTGAGGAACCCCTACAAGCGGATCTTTTCCGCTTGGCAATCTAAAATACTTTTGCGCGAGCCTTTGCAGATTGGTCCTTATCAAGGGCAGGATTTCGTCGAATATCCGATTGAACTCATGTCCGATGTAGCTGGTGCATTCGAGAGTTTCCTGGAATACATCCATGCCTATGAGCGGGATGGGTTCAAGGATTGTCATTGGACTCCACAGTATGATTTGCTTCGACCTGATCTGTTTTCCTACAGTGTCATTTCAAAGATAGAAGATACGTCAGCGCTTGACGCAGCGCTGCGGGTTCATCTTGCCGATGCTTATGTAAGTCCTTTTACGATGACAAAAGCAAACGAAAGCATGATCCCCTACCTTCCGGAGTTCATCAGCTCGCGATCCAAAGAGCTGATAGAGGACCTGTATTCCCAAGATTTCGAGGAGTATGGTTACTCAAGAGTCATTCCGCCCGCGAAGGAGCGATTCACCCAAGACCAGTTGACGGTGGCGCTCAAAGGTATCGAACTGCTGCGCGGCCGGCATCAGCGCATGGGTGAAATGCGGCAATCCTCAATTGAGCAGATGTCCGATCTGCAGAAGGATAAGGATTGGCTAATCAAAGAGTGCGAAACCTGGAAGGCATTCGGGAAAAGTAAGGAAGACCAAGTGTACGCTCTTGAGGCTCACTGTGGCGCCCAACAAACGCACTTCGACGCTCTTGATAGTCGTTGTAATGCACAAGAGGTCCAGATAGCTGCGGAACGTGAAGAGTGCCAGATTCTAAGGCTCGCGTTGGAGCAGTCGAGGAATGAGGTTGTTCAGTTGAAGGTTGAGCTTGATCAGCTGAAGGTTAATGAGCTTAAAGGAGCGTAAGGTGGCGAAGGTTTCAGTTGTACTTACTTCCTATAATCACGAGAAGTTTATTGGGCAGGCGATCGAGTCTGTCATTAATCAAACATTTACTGATTGGGAACTGATCATCGTTGATGATGTTTCGCCGGATGGCTCTTGGGCTGTTATCGAAAGTTACAATGATCCCAGAATCATAAAGATTCAGAATGATAGAACGCGTCGTTATATCTACAATATTAATCGTGCTATCGAGTCGCAAAGCACCGGTGAATACATTGCTATTCACCACTCGGACGATGCTTGGGAGCCGGAGAAACTGGAGAAACAAGTATCTGTGCTGGAGGCGAATCCCGGCGTAGGCGCTGTATTTTCGCATGTTCAATGTATTGACGAAAACAATCGTCCACTCGTTGTCGAATGGTTCAATCAGCCGAACAAGCCGCGTACCGCGTGGTTGCGCTCGCTGTTTTTCAACGAAAACCAGCTGTGCCATCCGAGTGCGCTGGTCAGACGTACTGCGTATGAGCAGGCCGGTCTGTACAGAAGCGCTCACGCACAGACAGACGATGCTGAAATGTGGACCCGGTTACTGAAGATAGCCGACATACATGTGGTACAGGAACGCCTGACCTTGCACCGGATTTTCTCGGATCAGTCCAACGAAAGCGGAGAGCGGCCGGACAGGCGTGCCCGGATGTGGTTGGAATGGTACTTGCAGAAGAAACACTACATTGGTATGTCACTGGCTGACATTGTTGAAGCGTTTCCCGAAAGTGAGAGGTGGGTAACTCCTAACGGAGCCAATAGCGGATACCTGCTAGCCATGTTCGCCATTCAGATCGGCGGCTGCCCGGGCACGCGGCTTTTCGGTGTCGAACTGCTTTATGAGTTGATGAACAACTCTGAAGAGCGCGCGGATATCGAAGCTATTCATGGCTTCACTTATCTGGATTTCATTGCGCTCACTGGCCAGGAAGATTTTTTCAACCCGGCGGCTGTAGCGCCTGTGGCGCCCAAACCAATTGCCAGCAATCCGCTGCGGCGTTTTACCGGTAAGGTGTTGCGCAAGCTTCGCGTGTTGTAATTGGTCAATTTGCATCAACAACCGACCAAGCGTTGAGTCTGGGTCAGGCCGGTGCTTCGTGTTCGAAAGACTTGAGCGCAGCGCCGATTTTGTCGTAAGTGAAGTAATCTGTGACGTTGAGGCAGTAAGTGAAGGTCGATCTGAAGATAGTGAGTAGTGTCCTTTTTTTCGTCTTGATTGCGATCGGCGTGTTGTCCTTCGCTCGCTGGGCAGGCGTCGGGAAGATGGTGGCCCCCCCCGCACCGCCAGTGGCATCGGCGATTCTTCCACAAGGGTTGGAAGTGACAGTAACTCCTGCTGGAGTCTCGCTTGAAGTAAAGGCTTGTGATATCTCCATGTTGGAGGATGAGTTCTTCCTGCACCGGTATCCGGCGGACACTTCGAACGCAGGAGCCGAGGGATTTATCAATCAGCAGTTCAATCTGAAGGCCCTGACACCAGACAAAACCCTAAATCAGGAAGGCATTGCTTCTTGTCGCTACCGCGTTGAGTTTTCTCCTGTCGCAATTACACGTGTTGCAATTGGCCAGTTCAGGATGCCGGAAGGGCGTTGCTGCGACATTTTGTGGACTCAAGAAGTGAAACTTGATGAATAGCCTCCAAGCTACAAGTACGGCTCCCAGTGTCCATCGTTCGTTTGGTCTTGACGTCTGTCGGACCATTGCCTGCCTGCTTGTCGTTTTCGGCCATATGCTGGGGCATTCGACACCTCATCCCGTATTGGCAGGGTTCGCATTTCTTGCGACGTTCGGCGTGGACCTGTTCTTTTGTCTGAGTGGCTTCCTGATCGGCAGAATCCTTCTGAAAGAAGCGGGGCATTGGCGCGAGCAGAAGGTAAGCGGGCTGACAGGTTTCTGGTATCGGCGGTGGATGAGGACTTTGCCGCTTTATCTCTTTTTCTTTTTCGTTTCACTGCGCTTTGACTGGGCGGGTGCAACCACGTTTGTCGAGCAGTTTCACTATCTGGTGTTCGCGCAGAACTTTGCCTGGAATATGACGGATTTCTATCGTTTGTCATGGAGCCTTGCGGTTGAGGAATGGTTTTATTACACCTTTCCACTTGTCATGATGTTGATGATCGGCCTGGGAGCAGGTGTCAGGCGTGCGGCGATGATCGCTATCGTGGTCTTCATGCTTGTACCTTTCTTGGCCCGTATGGGGCTGCCGATTCAATCAGTGCGATATGACGACGCCCGATATGTTGTTCTGTATCGACTGGATGCCATCGGGTTCGGGGTGTTGATCGCCTATGTCTATACTTGGCACCGACCAATTTTTGAGCGTCTTGCAACGTTCTGGTATGTGCCATTTGCGTTCGCTGTCGCGCTGATTGTCTTGACCCGACAGGGGCTTCCATGGACGGCTGGTAGCAAGCTCGAGCAATCCTTGTTTTTTACGTGCTCCGCCATGTTTTTCGCGGCTTTGATCCCCGGATTTTTCAGTTTGCGTGCATCCCGTTCAAATGTGCTTAACCGGTTTGTTAAATATACTAGTCTGATTTCCTATTCTATTTATCTTGGTCATATTTTCGCTTTTATATTAGTGATAAATGTGCTGAATCGATATGGATTGCATGAAAGTATCTACACTAATCCATGGTTGGCCTATCCGATTTTCATTGCGTGTGTTTATGCGCTCGCTCATCTGACGTATACCTTTGTCGAGAGACCATTTTTAAGGCTTCGTGACGTGAATGGTTTGTCGATACTAAAGTATTTGAAAAGTCTTCAGCGTTTTGGCGCAGGGAAGTGAGTCACCGTTATGTCAAACTCCGTACACATTGATCTCCCCCTTGCTTCTGGTTCGCGCGAAATGACCAACAGGTATAAAGCAAGTATTGAGCGTCCTGCTGCCCTAGAGCAAAGTCACGTCCTCGTGGTCAGCTGTTCGACTGCAGCCCTGCCTGATTTTTCAGGTCTGTACCGGTCACTGCTAGACCAGACATTCCAAGCCTGGAGGTGGTTGATTTGCTGTGATGTAAGAGAGGAGGATTCAATCAGCCCTGCCTTTCTTCAGGCAGTAGCCGTCGATAAGCGAGTGCTTGTTGTCAGTGGCTCAGATTGCGCTGTCGCGAATGATGTATGGGCGCATCCTGAATACGTTGTTTTGGCTGATGCAGCGACGGTGTTCGATCCGACCTTCATCGAGAAGGCAATCTGGTGTCTTGAGTCGAACCCTGAATTTGCCTTTTGCAATTCCTTCGGTGAGGTCCCGGGGGAGGAGGGTGGAGAGATTCGGCAGAACTTGAGTGAGGGCAAATATTATCTTGAACACCCTCATGCCAAGGTCAGAGGCATCGTTGTCCGCAAGTCGGCCATTTTGGAGGTGTCTGACGAAGTAGCGCTCTTGGCTGACGGTCGAGAGCCTACTTCGCTGCTTGTTCGCTTGGCAGCTGCCGGTCATTGGGGTTTCACCATCGCTGAGTTCCTGCAGACCTGCGGCAGAGTGCCGTTGCGTCAAGGTGTTGAAGTCTCACCTGCCGTATCTTTCAAGCATGTTCCGAACCCTCACCGGCGTTATCCATCGGCTTATGAAACGCTTCCAGAGGGCGTTGTTTTCAACAATCCGTTGGAGCGCAATACGCACGGTAGAAGAGTTATGTTCTTACTTCCGTGGATGGTTGAAGGTGGGGCTGATCGAGTCAACATCGATCTCATCCAGGGATTGGTGGCAGATGGGGCCCGCGTGACGGTCTGCGCCACGCTTGAGGCCGATCATCGCTGGCAGGACAGGTTTGCGGAGCTGACTCCGGATATTTTTATCCTGCCGAATATTCTCTCACTGTCTGATTTCCCTCGATTCCTGCTATATCTCATTGCCTCCAGGGACATTGATACGGTGTTGGTTGCCGGGAGTACGTTGGGTTACCAACTCCTTCCTTATTTGCGAACTGCGGCACCGAAAACAACGTTTGTGGACTTGAGCCACACCGAGGAAATGCACTGGCTCAACGGTGGGCATCCGCGGTTCGGAGTGGGCTATCAGGATGCGCTGGACATGAATGTGGTCAGTACGGGCCATTTAGCGGAATGGATGGTGCAGCGTAACGCTGACTCCGAGAAGATCCGGGTCATGTACACAGGGATCAAGTCACACCCGGTTTCGCTCTCTCTGGCTGAGCGCGCTGAGAAGCAACGTGATTTAGGGTTGGATGATCAGGCGTTGACGATCATTTTCGCCGGTCGTATGTGTAACCAGAAGCGACCGCTAAAGTTGGCTGAGATTCTGAATGCATTGAAGCAGGCAGGCATTCGCTTTAATGCATTGATCATCGGTGAGGGTGAGTTGCGTCCGGCGTTTGAGGACATGATCAAGCAGTATGGCCTGGATGCAGAAGTTCACGTGATGGGCTCGAAGTCGCATGCCGATTGGCTTTCGTTACTGGCGATTTCCGATGTCTTGTTGATGCCTTCGGAATATGAGGGGATTTCGGTTGCTCTTCTTGAGTCCATGGCGGCGGGTGTTGTGCCAGTAGTCGCAGATGTTGGCGGGCAGGATGAGCTGGTGGGGGAAGAAACCGGATATCTGATTCCCCACGGCGAGGACGAGGTTCGGCACTATGTCGGCGTAATACAAACGCTCTCGAATTATGCGGTAATGCGTGAACAAAAGGCGCAAGCGTGCCGACGACTGATCGAGGCGCAGTACACAGCGGCGGCCACTAATCGTAAATGGCTGCAAATACTGGATGAGGCTCAAGCCAACCGGGCACGATCGTCGCACCCGTTTTTGCCGCTTGGTCTGGCGAAAGAGTTGGCAACGACGGCATTGGAAAGTCGGCGTGTAACATCCTATCTGGATTATCTCTATAGTACCCATTGTCTGACAAACGAAGCTCAAACCGTAGCGCCAATCAAGGGTGGAATTTTACGTTCGCTGTTTGCGCAAGTTCGCCAGCATCGATTGGGTGAATACTTTTTTGAAAAGCCGGTGATAAGAAAAATCCTGCGAAAGTTGAAAGCGCTGGTTTCTTGACGCTTTGTAGCTTTTGTGTTACTTTTTTTGTCATTTTTATTGACTGATTGACGTCAATTTATTTGCCATGGATTCGATGTTAGTCGAGAATTTTTATGAAAATTACAGTGTTTGGTGGCGGCGGTTTTATTGGGTCAACTATTGTTGACCGCTTGTTGTTAGACGGCCATTCAATTCGAGTGTTTGAACGACCGCGTGTAGTTGAATATCGTAAGTTTTTACCTCATGAATGTGTCGAATGGATGACAGGCGACCTGTCGTCGACCAGTGATTTAAATAAAGCGGTGGAAGGGGTAGACGCTGTTTTTCACCTCGTCTCTACCACGCTGCCGAAAAGCTCGAACGAAGACCCGGTTTATGATGTGCAGAGCAATGTGGTCGCAAGTTTGCAATTGCTCAATGCGATGGTTGCGCACAACGTTGGCAGAATTGTTTTTATTTCTTCGGGGGGCACAGTCTATGGTGCACCGAAGTATCTGCCTATCGACGAAAAGCACCCGACAGATCCGGAAGTTTCTTATGGTATTACGAAGCTGACCATCGAGAAATATCTGCAAATGTACAACCATCTGTACGGCATCAAACCCGTGGTTCTGCGGGTTGCCAATCCTTATGGTGAGCGACAGCGCGTGGAGACAGCTCAGGGGGCGGTGGGCGTATTCATCCATAACGTATTGAAGGCGTTGCCCATAGAAATCTGGGGGGATGGCAGCGTTGAGCGCGACTTCCTGCATGTCAGTGATGTGGCAGAGGCATTTGCCAAAGCCGCTACATATTCTGGTAGCGCCAGCGTCTTTAATATCAGCTCAGGTGTTGGCACCAGCCTTAACAGCCTCATGTCCATGATTGAAGAAGTCAGTGGTGAGCCAGTTGCCAGGAACTATAAGCCTGGACGGTCTTTTGATGTTCCAGTCAGTGTGCTGAGCAACGATCTGGCGCGGGACGAGTTGGGGTGGGAACCCAAGGTGTCGATGAGGGAAGGGATAGTCAGAACCTTTGAGTGGGCCAAGAACGAACTGCAGAAATGAGGGTAACCGGGTGAGTTACCGTCTGCTCGCTGATAGCGTTGGTTGAGAATGAAAGTACTACTCACGGTTCATCAGTTTTTCCCGGAGTTTTCTGCGGGTACTGAAGTTTTGACCCTGTCCGTTGCGCGGGCGCTGAAATCCCGCGGGCATGATGTCAGGATCTTTACTGGCTATCCGACTAGCGAGACCCTCGCGGATGAGAATCGCTTCGATCAATATCGTTACGACTCAATCCTGGTGGATCGCTTCCGGCATTCTTATGTAGCCATGGGTGGTCAGACTTCAAAAATCGAGATCGGTTATGACAATCATCTCGCGGCTGATTTCTTTGAGCAATTGCTGGAAGAATTCAAGCCGGATGTCGTTCATTTCTTTCACCTCAATCGCCTCGGCACAGGCTTGATCGAAAAAGCGGTTAATGCCGGTGTCCCGGCTTATTACACGCCCACGGACTTCTGGAGTATTTGTCCCTCCGGGCAATTGCTGCGTTGTGGGGGGCGGGCCTGTGCCGGGCCTAGCGCGGATGCGGGTAATTGTGTCGTGCATTTTGCCGCCAGTCAGCTTCCTGTCCGGATTGGAGCGCTTGTTACAGCGGTTCCGGATGGGATCAGCGACCTGCTGGTACGAGTGCTGGGCTCCGCCCGCATGCCCTCCAGGTCTCTGCTCGGTGAGGTGCGCGCGCTGAATGGTCGCCTTGAACGCAATGTACGACGGCTGAATCTTTTGCAAGGGATCATTGCACCGAACCAGATGATCGAAGCATTGTTGGTGCGCAATGGTGTGCAGTCAGACATCGTCGTCAGATCGTCCTACGGAATCAATCTTGAGCCGAAAATTGTGCTGCGAGATCGTACGTTGGATGAGCGTCCCTTGGTGTTGGGGTTCATTGGCACTCTGGCGTCACACAAAGGTTGTCATGTGCTTCTGGAAGCTCTGCAGTGCTTCTCTACTCGGGTTATACAACTCGAAATATATGGCAAGGAAACTGACTTTCCCGACTATGTGGCCCGCTTGCGTCGATTGGCCAGTGGCAATGCCTCGGTAAAATTTTGTGGCACATTCGCCAACGAAGAAATATTCGATGTCTTGGGTAGATTGGATGCCCTCGTAGTGCCATCTGTATGGAATGAAAATACGCCCCTGGTCGTGTATTCGGCCCAAGCTGCCGGTTGTCCGGTTGTGGCTTCCGATGTGCCTGGAATCGCAGAGGCTGTCACGCACGATGTCGACGGATTGCTGTTTGAGCCGGGGAGTGTGAAGGGGCTTGAAGGCGCCTTGAGACGATTGCTTGCCGAGCCCGGTTTATTGGCGAGTCTGGCCTCGAATTCTACCCCTCCAAAATCTGTTTCTGTTTATGTAGACGAGTTGTTGCAGATATGGAAATTATCCATGTAGTCAACTCGGGTATGGTTCTCGTTCCGAGGTTTTCCTTGGCTCGGAGAGTCGCTGGGTTTATTCTTCACGCTTAATTCTGAATCCGGGTTCGGGGTCTGCACATCATGGTTTTTGTTGGCCTTGCAAATCCGAATATAAGTCAATATGCATTTAGCTGCGGTGTGGTTTAGATGACCGAAAATCTTGTCGCTCATCACATGGTCGTCGATCGGGGGCAGCGTAGTGCTCTCAAGCAGCAACGACCTGTGGTTCTGTGGTTTACCGGGCTCAGCGGTGCCGGCAAGTCGACGATAGCAAACGCTCTGGAGCAGGCATTGCTCGAGCATAATCGTCATACATATTTGCTGGATGGAGACAATATGCGTCTCGGTCTGTGTAAGGATCTTGGGTTCAATGATTATGATCGGGCGGAAAATATCCGTCGAATTGCCGAAGTTGCCAAACTGCTGGTTGACGCGGGGCTGATAGTAGTCAGTGCATTCATTTCGCCTTTTCGGCTTGATCGGGAACTGGCCCGGAAAGTGATCGGTGATGAATTCTTTGTCGAGGTCTACATCAGCACGCCATTGCTTGAGTGTGAGCGTAGGGATCCAAAGGGGCTTTATGGCAAAGCTCGTTCGGGCATGATAAAAAATTTCACCGGCATTGATTCTTTGTATGAGCACCCCCTGAATCCGGACATATCTATCAATACACTTGAAGAAGATGTGTCCACTTCGGTGGCGAAAATCATGCAGTATCTAGTCGGGCGAATCGAGTCTTGAAAACGCTGATCATCATTGGTGCAGGGTTCAGTGGCGCGGTCACGGCCGTTCAATTCTTGCAAGTGTGCAAACCTGGCACGCGAGTGGTTTTACTCAACCGTTCCGGAGAGATGGCGCGTGGATTGGCCTACGGAACTAACAGTTCCAAGCACTTGCTGAATGTGCCTGCGGGGAACATGTCGGCACTGGTGGATCAGCCAGATCACTTTCTGCGCTTTTGCGAGACGCGCTTGCCGGGTACTTCATCGGCATCTTTCGTCCCGCGTAAGCTCTATGGCGAGTACCTTTCGGGTTTGCTTGCAGACGCTGGGCGCAACTGTCGTGAAGGTGTGAGTTTCGAGCGGATCACTGCCGAAGCACACAGCATCGAAGAGATGAACGGCAAGGCGAGGATACAAATTGCGGATGGTCGGGAGATGATTGCCGATCACGTGATTCTTGCATTCGGAAATTTTTCGCCATTCAACCCTGACATTACTTCCATTCCCCGCGAAGCAGGCCGCTATCTGGCAGACCCCTGGTCCGGTGAAATCGAGGTGCCGATCGATTCGCAGTCTCCCGTCCTTCTGCTTGGCGCAGGACTCACTGCGCTGGATGTGGCGTTGACGCTGGATCAGCAGGGGCACAGCGGCCCGGTTTACATGCTTTCACGACGGGGCGTTCAGCCGTTGTCGCATCGGAGCTCGCGGCATGTGGATGCGGTCGCGGGAGACGTGGTTCAGACTCTATCGTCTTCTGCTCCGACAGTATTGAGCTACTTGCGTCACATGCGTTCACTGGTTCGCGTTGCTGCCAGGGATGATGTCGACTGGCGCGATATCGTCGCGGCCGTGCGCCCGATCACAGCGCAATTATGGGAGCGCTTGAGCGAGGCAGAAAAACGACGGTTTCTGCGTCATCTGCAAGTGTATTGGGATGCCCATCGCCATCGAGTCGCCCCGGCTTCGTATGCAGGTTTTTCGGCGCTCATTGAACAGGGTCGGCTTAAGCCTATGGCGGGGCGAATCCACAATATTGAAGTTTTGCCTGGCGGTCTACGAGTTCACATCGGAGTGCGGGGTTCCACGGCGGTCGAGTCGGTGGAGGTATCGCATATCATCAATTGCACAGGTCCGAATTCAAATCTTGCTCGGGTCGATGATCGTTTAATCGTTCAGTTGCGTCAGGCAGGGCTGATTCGCTTGGATAGACTCGGTCTGGGCATTTGTGTGGATCAGTCGCTTTCTGTACTCAACCAGCATGCAGCACCTCTCAGTTGGTTGAGTTATGTCGGGCCGATGCTCAAGGCTCAATTCTGGGAAGCTACCGCTGTGCCAGAACTCAGAAAATATGCCCGGGACCTAGCCGTACGCGTTGCTGAAAAAGTCGGTTGAGGCTGAATCAGTCGATCGACGCCTGGATTTGCATTCACGCATTGTCGTTTTCACGTCACATGCATGAACCCGTTGTCTACAAGGCGCTAACCATGGGCTTCGATTGCCTGGTGAATAGTCGTGATGCAATACCAAGCAGTCAATTTTCATTTGCCGAGCCCGATCAATGAAAGTTGAAAAGATATTTGTAACCGGTGGCTCAGGTTTTTTGGGTGGAGCTTTGCTACGGCATCTTGCGAAGGGTGATCAATATTCATTGATTGCCGCTTTGCGCAAAGAGTGTCGCGAGCTTCCTGAATCAATCCGCCGCTTTGCGTTTGCGGACCTGACGGCTGATGACATCAACTGGCATGATGCGCTGAACCAGGTTGATGTCGTGGTGCATTCAGCTGCCCGGGTTCATGTCATGGAAGAGTCTGCCGTTGACCCTCTGGCCGAATTTCGGCGAGTGAATGTCGATGCCACATTGAACCTTGCTCTGCAGGCTGCCCGTGCTGGGGTCAAGCGCTTTATCTTCATCAGTTCGATCAAGGTCAACGGCGAATCTACCAGGCCAGGATGCGTATTTACTGCAGACGACGTTCCTGCTCCAGTCGACCCTTATGGCATATCCAAACTTGAGGCAGAGCTTGGGCTGCAGGCTCTCTCCACAACTACCGGCATGGAGGTAGTGATCCTTCGCCCCGTACTGGTCTATGGGGTGGGTGTGAAAGCCAACTTCCTTAGTATGATCCGTTGGTTGCAGCGCGGTGTTCCTCTACCTTTTGGCGCTGTACATAACAAGCGAAGCCTGGTCAGTCTGGACAATCTGATTGATTTTATCGTTGCCTGTATTGATCATCCAGCGGCGGCGAACCAGACATTTCTGGTCAGCGACGGGCCTGCGGTTTCTACAACCGAGCTGTTACGCGGCATAGCTGCGGCTCTGCACAGTTCATCCATTCTATTGCCGATGCCGGTGAACCTGATGATTACAGTGGCGAACGTGGTGGGCAAAGGTGCCGTTGCACAGCGCATCTTTGGATCGCTCGAGGTCGATATCAGTAAGAATCAACGGCTGTTAGGCTGGGTGCCCCCGGTCAGTTTTCAATGCGCTCTTGACGCTACAGTGAAACCATTTCTGGAATCTTGTAAAAAATGAAAGACTGGTGGCTTATCCCGGTTGTCGCGGTGTTTTCTTTCGCTTTGACTGCGTTTTTACGGCGCTATGCGTTATCGCGAAGTTTGATCGATATTCCCAATCAGCGCAGCTCTCATACTATCCCGACTCCTCGCGGTGGAGGCGTAGCTATTGTCCTGACATTTCTTTGTGGATTGTCTGTCTTGTTCTATCAAGGACAAACGACAGTAACCGCGTTGATTGCTCTGGCTGGTGCTGGTGGCATTACTGCAGTTATAGGTTTTTTGGATGACCATGGCCACATCGCCGCGCGTTGGCGTCTTTTGGCCCATTTTCTTGCAGCTGGCTGGGGTGTGTACTGGATCGGAGGCCTGCCTCCGCTGATGGTCGGCGGTATCAGTATTGAGTTGAGCTGGTTCGGGCATTTATTAGCGCTGGTCTATCTGGTCTGGATGCTTAATCTTTATAACTTCATGGATGGTATAGACGGTATCGCTGGCGTCGAAGCCGTAACGATTTGTGCAGGCGCCTGTTTGATCTACTGGCTAGGAGGAATCTCGGAAATGGCGTGGCTGCCGGGGTTACTGGCAATTTGCGCTGCCGGTTTTCTGTGCTGGAATTTTCCACCAGCGAAGATATTCATGGGGGATGCAGGTAGCGGGTTTCTAGGCATCATTCTTGGACTGCTGGCGCTTCAGGCTGCCTGGATCGATCCCGGGTTGATCTGGGTCTGGCTGATATTGCTGGGTGTGTTTATCGTTGATTCGACCTTCACATTGATGCGCCGATTGCTTCGCGGAGACAGGATTTACGAAGCGCATCGTAGTCACGCCTATCAGTTTGCATCCCGAAAGTTTGGCAAGCATTTACCTGTCACTTCAATGGTTGGGGTGATCAATGTGTTGTGGCTGCTCCCAATTGCGCTTTGTGTGAACCGCTTTAAGGTAGACGGCGCGCTGGCGTTGGTGATCGCGTATTTGCCGCTCATTTGGTTGGCAGTCAAATTTCGAGCGGGAGAGCTTGAGGAAATCAGATAGCTGGCAACGGTGTACCTGTAACTCCAGGGATCTTGTTGCGGCTGTCCGCTCCCCCGCGGAGACGTGCCCGGAGAGGCTAAAAACCTGCCTAAAATGTGTATCATGCACAACAGATGGAAGTTTGCTGCGCCCAGTTGACGACGAGATCGAGTTGACGTCCAGCACGCTTCAGCAGTCTGAAGATTTTCACCATCATTGTGATGTCGAATAGCATCGAACCTGCAATCAATGGAAGTCTCCAGGCGCGTATGTCTTTTTTTGCCCAATTAGAAGGATTAGATTTTGGCTGGCGTTAGCTTTTTTTCCAAGCTGTTCAAATCGTGTACTGACCGGTCAGAAAACCTGAAAAGTACTAAATCACCTCAGGAGCAGGCAGGCGAGCCAGAAATTTCCTCAGAGCAGGTGTTTGTTGAGGCAAGCTTGGTTGATACCAGTCATAGCGTTGCTGACGTTACTGAAATTGGCGTGGTGGAAGAACCGTTGAACGTTCCTATTGGATATGATTTAAGTCTGCTGCCTGAAAATTTTGATCCCGAACTCTATCTCAAACTTAATCCTGATCTTGGCACATCAATTGATCCTGTTGCGCATTACTTGAATCACGGATATCAGGAAAGCTGGCGGATTGTAACCTTGCCAGCGATCAAGCTGTCCAACAGTCGAACTTTTGATCCCGCGCGAGACACGATCATGGTTGTAAGCCATGAAGCATCACGATCAGGAGCGCCGATACTTGCTCTTAACTTGGTAGAGCGTTTGTCCAGTCGTTACAACGTAGTTGCGCTTTTGTTAGGTCATGGATCACTTATTGAAGCCTTTGAAGAGGCTGCTGTCGCCACAATGGCAAGCTCGCAACTGAAAAACAATGTTGCCTATTCGCATCCAGCGGTCGATTTTCTGTGCACCAAATTCAACTTTAAATTTGCGCTGGTCAACAGTATGGAATGCCGCGTGGTTCTGGAACCGCTGGCCCGTAATTTCGTGCCCGCTATACCGTTGATCCATGAGTTCGCGTCTGCTTACCCGAATTGTAGCGCAGTGTTCTCCGATGCCCGACTGTGGTCGGCTGATCAGGTGTTTTCCGCAGACATTACGTGGGAAAGCGCCAAGGATTCATGTCCTGCCTTGAAGTCCCTTACGGCGCATGTCATCCCGCAAGGGCGTTGCGTACTGCCCGCACAAGTTGTCTGTGAAGAGAATGCGAAGAAGGAGTCCGAATACTTGCGCGGCCGGATGCGGCCTGCTGCTGATGCTGACCGAAAATTCGTAGTCCTGGGCGCAGGTTACGTTAACTTTCGTAAAGGTGCTGACCTCTTCATTCAATGCGCCATCAAAACTATGCTTGCACCGGGCGGCGACAGGTTTCGCTATGTCTGGATCGGCAAGGGCTATAACCCTGACGCCGAAGACGGTTATTCGGTGTATCTCGCAGATCAGATCAAACGGTCAGGATTACAGGATCGCTTTGTCATGCTTGATGAGACTTCCGTCATCGAAACGGCTTATGAAGAAGCTGATCTTCTATTTATTTCATCTCGACTTGACCCATTGCCCAACGTGGCTATCGACGCCTTCGATGCACAATTGCCAGTGCTCTGCTTCGACAAGGCTACAGGTATTTCTGACTTCCTTTCCACCTGTGGACTACGCCAGTCCTGTGTTGCAGATTATCTCGACGTTGACAGCGCCGTTCACAAAATATTCGCGCTAGCCAATTCCAGTGATTTGTATGAGCAGGCTGTCAATGATAGTTATCAGGCGTCGAAAGTTTATTTCAATATGGACAAATATGTCGCGCAACTAGAGTCTGTCGGAATAAACGCCGCAAAGTTTGCCGAACAGGAAAAGCGGGATGTTGAAACCATTCGTGACTCTGGCTTGTTCAATGCTACTGAGCAGGATGCACGGCTCTACGTGCGGTCATGGGCCAGCGGTATAAACCCACGGTCACCGCGTAGCGACTTTCAACCAGATATATATGCCGAACAGCATGGCGTCGAGATTCCCGGCTGCGATCCATTTGCCGACTACATTCGGATGGGGTGTCCGCAGGGTTCCTGGAACCAGGGCAAATAAGTTTTTCAGTTTCTGTGAAATATTTGCCGCCACAATCTGCTAAAAAGAGTGCGCTTCCCCAAGGTCAAGTGATTTTCGACCTTGAGGGGGGCATCGCACGACTGTTGCGTGGGCACCCATCGATCAAGTATCGGAGCCAGTAATGGCGCAATCATTGACGCATGCGCAGATGGATCATAATGATGGTCGCTGGGATCGGGGTTGCGCAGGGATTCTTTAAGGTTGCCCGATGCGTCCATCGACAGGCTGTCCATATCCAGGTAGCTGATTCCTTCACTGGCACAAAATTTTCCCATCAGGTTGTTGAACTCAAGAGTCAGTCGGGTTCTTTCGGCGAGGGAAGCTTTTACCTCTTTTCGCAAGTTCGCGACCTCCCCCCAGTCCATTCCATCCCTGATAGTCGGGAGGGGAGTGCTAACGCAGATTACATGGTGCGTCCGATTGATATCTCGGAGAAGTTTCTGGTAATTATCAACTGCCATTTGCAGCATTTGATATATGGAACTGCCATGTTTTTGCGCTCGATACCAGATCACGAAGCCGGTATCGACTTCACCTAACATGACAATCACACGCGTGGCAGTCGTTGCTTCCAGCGCCGAGGTGAACTGCGGCATGGCCTGAGTCGCTGCATTAGGGTTTTTTAATCCGGATACGGTTGCACCTCCTACGGAGGTGACTTCAAACGAGTACTTGGGAAACAGCTCTCTCATTTTTTCAGAGTTGAATACCGATGCATGAGAGTCGCCGAGTACAACTACTGGAGTCATTGTCTAAAGATTTCCTGGTGCATTGAGGGCGAGAACGCGCTGCTGAAATTCTATAGGGTCGCGGCGTTCGCGCCGAGGGTGGATTCAATTTTTTTGCAGGCAATAATTCAGATTGGCGCTCATGCATTGAGGTTACAATGTTGTCCATCGACTGCTAATGGAGGGAGCCACGTGCTCCAACGGCTGAATGGATAGAGTGCGGATGGTCTTGCTGGGGTTGCCTCGCAAACAAAAACGTTTGCTTCAGGTGGCTACTGACGTCGTTCTGGTATGGGGTGCCCTCTGGTTATCCTTCATCGTTCGCTTGGGCATTGATGATATGTACAACCCCATCAAAGCTCACATCTGGCTCTTTGCTTGCGCACCGATCATCGCCATTCCACTGTTCATCCGCTTTGGCATGTATCGAGCGGTCATGCGTTATTTCGGCAACGATGCGCTGATCGCGATCGTCAAAGCGGTTAGCCTCTCCTCGCTCATTCTGGCCGTTGTCGTCTACTGGTACAGCAATCACGAAGCGGTGGTGCCGCGATCTATCATCTTCAATTACTGGTGGTTGAGCATGATGATCATTGGTGGATTGCGGCTGTGCATGCGCCAGTTTTTCATGGGGGACTGGTTTACGGCCACTCAGCACGTGCCCTTTACCAGTCGTGATGACGGCATGACCAAGGTCGCCATTTATGGGGCCGGGGTTGCCGGCAACCAGCTGGTCGCCGCCCTGCGGATGGGGCGTGTCATGCGTCCTGTGGCATTCATCGACGATGATCCAGGCATTTCCGACCGTTCGATTTCGGGGCTGCAGGTTTACAAGCCCAAACACATACAACAAATGATCGATGTGACCGGAGCGCAGGAGATTCTTCTGGCGCTGCCATCCTCTACCCGGGCAAGGCGTCGAGAAATTCTAAATCTGCTGGAAGGTTTCCCGCTTCACGTTCGCAGCGTCCCCAACTTCACTGATCTCGCCAGTGGACGGGTCAAGGTTGAGGATATTCAAGAAGTGGACATCGCCGATCTTCTGGGACGCGACTCGGTGCCGGCCCAGCCTGATCTGCTGTCGCGTTGCGTCACCGGGAAAGTTGTCATGGTCACTGGCGCAGGTGGTTCGATCGGCTCGGAGCTGTGCCGGCAGATTTTCACTCTTGGCCCGACCACGCTGCTGTTGTATGAGCACAGCGAGTTCAACCTTTACAGTATTCTGTCGGAGCTGGAACATCGCGGTTGCCGGGAGTCGGTTCCCGTGCGTCTTCTGCCTATCCTTGGTTCGATACGGCACCAGGACAAATTGCTCGATGTGATGAAAACCTGGAAGGTCGACACCGTTTACCATGCGGCAGCTTATAAGCATGTACCGATGGTCGAGCACAACATCGCTGAAGGTATACTCAATAACGTCATTGGAACTCTGAACACAGCACAAGCAGCGCTGCAGTCAGGGGTCTCGAATTTTGTCCTTATTTCCACCGATAAGGCCGTGCGTCCTACGAACATCATGGGTAGCACAAAGCGTCTTGCGGAACTGACGCTGCAGGCTCTCAGTCGCGAACTGGCTCCGGTATTGCTCGGCGACAAGTCCAATGTTTCCCGCGTCAACAAAACCCGTTTCACCATGGTGCGGTTCGGTAATGTGCTGGGTTCGTCCGGCTCTGTGATTCCGTTATTTCACAGTCAGATCAAGTCCGGTGGACCGCTGACGGTGACGCATCCGAAGATCACGCGCTATTTCATGACCATCCCTGAAGCCGCGCAATTGGTCATTCAGGCAGGCTCAATGGGGCAGGGTGGCGATGTGTTCGTTCTGGATATGGGCGAGCCGGTGCGGATTGTCGAATTGGCAGAGAAAATGATCCACCTGTCAGGTCTTAGTATTCGGTCTGAACGTAATCCTCAAGGCGACATATCCATCGAGTTCACCGGATTGCGGCCGGGTGAAAAGCTCTACGAAGAGCTGTTGATCGGTGACAACGTGGCGGCGACCTCCCATCCGATGATCATGTCCGCCAATGAAGATCACCTGCCCTGGGAAGTATTGAAGGCAAGGTTGAGCGATCTGCTGAGTGCGGTCGAACAAGATGACTATTCGCGCGTCCGCCAGCTACTCCGGGAAACCGTCAGCGGCTACACCCCCGATGGCGAGATCGTAGACTGGATCTACCAACAGCGCCGCCTCGAACCCTGATTGTTTCACATTCTGTAACGCACGCATTTTTGACATGCCTCCCCCATGGCCTACTTTTGAAGAGCAGCTTCGGAAAAGCTGCTTTCTCAAATGATGATGGAGCGTCACTTATGCGTACTGGTTACTTCTATTCCCTGATTTTTGCCTTGCTCACCAGCGCTTCGATTGCCGCAATTGCGGCGCCCGAGCCGACCCAAGGTGTGACGAAGGCGCCCCTGGTGATGGGGCAGGCCGCTCCTGCACAAACTGCAAAAGTAGATCTCAACGGCGCTGATGCGGCAACTTTGCAGAAGGAGCTGGCGGGTGTGGGTGAGGCGAAAGCTCAGGCGATTGTTGCATATAGAGATACAAACGGTCCGTTTAGCTCAGTGGATGAGCTGTTAGAGGTCAAAGGTATCGGCAAAGCGATCCTGGATCGCAATCGCGACAAGCTGGAAGTGAACTAAGCTGATTGTTCAACGCCAAGAGGCCGGTCATTGACCGGCCTTTTTTATTTGCTGGCTGTTATGAAAGGAGGCTGCGATTCAGGACCTTTCGTCTTGTGCTTAAAAATTACGGCTATCATATAGTCGTGAGATTATGCCTATAATAAATTCCGCAGCCTGCGAGCCTTGTAGGTCCGGTATCCATTTATTTCTCAAGCATTGCAGGAGTATCGCCATGAATTCCGCTCAGTCCCAAGGTACGGCCCTCGTCACTGGTGCTTCGTCTGGAATCGGCGCGGTTTACGCTGACCGGTTGGCCGCTCGGGGTTTTGATCTATTGCTGGTGGCCCGCGATCAAGAACGTTTGGAGACCGCCGCAAGCAAACTTCGCGAGTCTCACGGCGTGCAGGTGGAAGTACTGAAAGCCGACCTGACGCAAAAGGACGATGTTCTCAAACTCGAGCAACGTCTGCGCAGTGATTCCACCATCACGTTGTTATTGAACAACGCCGGTGTCGCCGCCGACGGTCTGTTGGCCAACGCGGATCTGGACCAACTCGAGCGGCTCATCCAGCTCAACATCACTACTGTCACCCGGCTGGCTTCAGCGGCCGCAGCGAGTTTCGCCAAGGCCGGCCGCGGCACGATCATCAATATTGCTTCGGTAGTCGCGTTGTTTCCCGAGCGCTTCAATGCAACCTATAGCGCGAGCAAGGCCTATGTCTTGAGCCTCACGCAATCGCTCAATGCCGAACTCGAAGGCACTGGTGTTCGGTTGCAAGCGGTGTTGCCGGGTGTAACCCGTACTGAAATCTGGGAGCGCTCCGGCATCGATGCCAGTGGGATACCGGCCGAGATGGTTATGGAAGCCGGGGAAATGGTTGACGCCTCGCTGGCGGGGCTGGATCAGGGCGAACTGGTCACCATTCCATCACTTCCCGATGCGGGCGAGTGGCATGCCTTCGTTGCCGCTCGGCATGTAATGGCGCCGAATCTGTCGCGCAGTTCCGCGGCCGATCGCTACAAGTAATACCTCTTTGAAATTGTCAGAAGGATCAGCAGGATGAGCCAGCGTCGAGTAGTAGTCACGGGCATGGGCCTGGTGTCACCTTTGGGAACTGGCGTCGAGCAAGTCTGGCAACGTTTGCTGGCCGGGCGTTCGGGGCTGCGCAATTTGCCAGACGCGGTGATCGCGGATCTGCCGACCCGCGTCGGTGGTGTGGTGCCGACGCTCGCAGAAGATGCCGAGGCCGGATTTGATCCGGATCGCGCCACGCCGCCCAAGGAACAGAAGAAGATGGACCGCTTCATCATGTTCGCCATGGAAGCGGCTCGCCAGGCAGTGGAACAAGCGGGCTGGAAGCCTGAAGACGCTCACGCGCAAGAACGCACGGCGACCATTATCGGCTCGGGTGTCGGTGGTTTCGGTGCGATTGCCGATGCCGTGCGCACCACCGACAGCCGAGGCCCAAGGCGCTTGTCACCGTTCACCATTCCTTCGTTTCTGGTGAATCTCGCGGCCGGTCACGTCTCGATCCAGCATGGCTTCAAAGGCCCGTTGGGCGCTCCGGTTACCGCGTGTGCGGCGGGTGTCCAAGCGATTGGCGATGCTGCGCGGTTGATTCGCAGTGGTGAAGCCGACATCGCGGTGTGTGGCGGCGCCGAGGCTGCGATTGACCGGGTGAGTCTGGCCGGTTTCGCGGCGGCGCGGGCGTTGTCCAGCGGCTACAACGACACCCCTGAACGCGCTTCGCGACCGTTCGACAGCGGCCGTGACGGTTTTGTCATGGGCGAGGGCGCTGGCCTGCTGGTCATTGAGTCGCTGGAGCATGCCTTGGCACGCGGTGCACAGCCGTTGGCGGAGTTGGTCGGCTACGGCACCAGCGCCGATGCTTATCACCTGACCGCCGGGCCGGAGGATGGCAGCGGTGCACGGCGTGCGATGGCATTGGCGCTGGCCCAGGCCGGGATTACTCCCGATCAGGTGCAACATCTGAACGCGCATGCAACCTCCACCCCCGTCGGTGATCTGGGCGAGTTGGCAGCAATCAAAGCCTTGTTCGGTACCGAGAACAAGATCGCCGTGACCTCGACCAAATCCGCCACCGGACATTTGCTTGGCGCGGCGGGCGGACTTGAAGCGATCTTCGCCTTGCTGGCGATCCGCGATCAAAACGTGCCGCCCACGCTCAACTTCGAAAACCCCGATCCGGCAAGCGTTGGCGTGGACATCGTCCATGGTCAGGCGCGCTCGATGCCAATCGAATATGCGCTGTCCAATGGTTTCGGCTTCGGTGGGGTGAATGCCAGCGTGCTGTTCAAGCGTTGGCAGGACTAGTCGTCAGAGTGTTTCAGGTGATCGCGGGTGACATCGAGAATGCGTTGGGCAAGCCCCGCATCCGCGACACTGCGGGAGAGCAGGAGTGCGCCGACCAGCGTCGACATGATGACGATGCTCCGGTCGGCGGTATGTTCGCCATCGAGAGTATTCTCGATCTGATCCAGGCGAGCGTTGAGCACTTGATCGCTGGTCGGGCTCGCTTGACCGCGCAGCCCCAGCTCCGAAGAAATGGTCGGCAACGGGCAGCCCTCATGCGGCGAGGTCTGGTGCCATTCGGACAGATAGGCGTCGATGAACGCTTGCAGCGGCTTTTCCTGTGCAAAGATTTGCTCGCACAACCCTGCGACTTGTTCGCCGGCCGCTTGCAGAGCCTTTTCCACAAGCTCGTCTTTGGATTTGAAATGCGAATAGAACCCGCCATGAGTCAACCCTAGCGCCTTCATCAGCGGCTGCAGGCCGGTCGCACCAATGCCATCCTTGCGAAAGCGCGCGGATGCTTCGTCGATGATGCGTTGATGGGTCTGGGCTTTGTGATCCTGCGAGTAACGCATTTAAACTCTCCGCAACTTGGACCCCATCTTAACCAATGAAGATTGAATGGTGACCGTACTTCTACTTCTTAGAAGCGTGCAGATGAGTCCAATGCGATCTGAAGCCGACCGAAAAACATGTAATGCGACATAAGCAAACCCCGTCATTTCTGGCGGGGTTTTTTATTCAA
Organism: Pseudomonas sp. TWP3-2; assembly: GCF_049897765.1. Lineage (NCBI taxonomy): Bacteria > Pseudomonadati > Pseudomonadota > Gammaproteobacteria > Pseudomonadales > Pseudomonadaceae > Pseudomonas > Pseudomonas sp. TWP3-2. The sequence goes on from NZ_JAFCWW010000003.1 coordinate 346,691, forward strand.
CGATCCTGCGCATCCTTGACGTCCGCTTCAGCATTGCGCTCAGCGATACGTTTGCGTTGTTCGTCGGTCAGCTCGACCTTGGTGGCAGTGTCGCGCAGCATCATCAAACCGCCAACGATCGAGCCGATTGCAACGACCAGAATCAACCAGGCATACCAGGGCATAACGGCTCTCCTTAAGGGCAGATCGACGGGCGAGGATTTCGCCGTGCGACGCTGCATATTACGTTTGAGCGATGCTGATTCGCAGTGGTTCCATTCTAGGCCGCTTACACCCGGTATATCCGATTTGCCTTCACACGCCCGTCAACATCGCATCGGCCGGTGCATTCGCACGCGATTGTCCGGTCAGCATGAAGTAAACGAAACCGGCCGCCATGAACCCCAGGAAGATCAGCCCGATCAGCGTGTTGAACCAAACCATCGCCACCAGGCACACCACAGCCAATACCAGCGCAATCATCGGAATCAACGGATAGCACGGTGCGCGGAAGGTGCGCTCCAGATTCGGCTCCGACTTACGCAGCTTGAACAGACTGAGCATGCTCATGATGTACATGACGATGGCGCCGAACACGGCCATGGTGATCATCGCGGCGGTCAAGGTCATACCGCCGAGGTTGATCAATCCGTCGCTGTAAATCGCCGCGATGCCGATCACGCCGCCGGCAATGATCGCTCGGTGCGGCGTCTGGAAGCGCGACAGTTTGGCCAGCGAGCTCGGCAGATAGCCAGCGCGGGCGAGGGCGAAGAACTGGCGCGAATAGCCAAGAATGATGCCGTGGAAACTCGCCACCAGTCCGAACAGGCCAATCCAGACCAGCATGTGCAGCCAACCGGAATTGTCGCCGACCACGGTTTTCATCGCCTGTGGCAGCGGGTCGTTGATGTTTGACAGGGTGCGCCAGTCGCCGACGCCGCCAGCGAAGAACATCACGCCCATCGCCAACAACACCAACGTAAGGATGCCGCTGATGTAAGCCTTGGGAATCGTGCGTTTCGGATCCTTGGCTTCTTCGGCAGCCATCGCCGCGCCTTCGATGGCGAGGAAAAACCAGATCGCAAACGGAATCGCCGCGAACATTCCGGCTATCGCAGGTGCACCAAAAACATCCGAACCGGCCCAGCCATTCAGGGCGAAGTTGCTGAAGCTGAAGGCCGGCGCGACCACCCCCATGAACACCAGCAACTCAGCGACAGCCAGTACGCAGACCACCAGCTCGAAGGTCGCCGCGAGTTTCACGCCGAGGATGTTCAGCCCCATGAATACGATGTAAGCGCCGACCGCCGCATGCTTCGGATCGAGCGCCGGAAACTGCACATTCAGGTAGGCGCCAATCGCCAGCGCGATGGCCGGTGGGGCGAAGACGAATTCGATCAGCGTCGCCAGCCCGGCGATCAATCCACCTTTTTCGCCGAATGCCCGGCGGCTATAGGCAAATGGACCACCAGCATGGGGAATTGCGGTGGTCAGTTCGGTGAAGCTGAAGATGAAGCAGGTGTACATGGTCGCAACCATGAACGAGGTCACCAGAAAACCCAGCGTCCCGGCCACGCCCCAGCCGTAACTCCAGCCGAAATATTCCCCGGAAATCACCAGCCCGACGGCGATACCCCACAAGTGCAGCGTGCCCAGTGTGGGTTTGAGTTGTGTGTTCATGCGCTTGCTCCCTGAACGGTTTGGAAAGCTCGGGGGAGGGCGCGTGCAGTGGGCGTGCCATTTTGTATTTGTGCGTCGTAATGCGTTGAATGCCGTCGTATCTGGGATGTTTACCGGTGTAGGGCGGATTTTCATGCGCCAGTCGGGTGCGATATTGACAGTACCGCCGTCATCGCGGGCAAGCCCGCTCCCACAGTGACCCGTGTTGTGCACAAATATTATGTTCTCCCGAGAAACCTGTGGGAGCTGGCTTGCCAGCGATGAGGCCCGTGCAAACACCGCCGTAAACCGCGCGTAAACCCACTCTTTACGCTTTCTTTATGTCCCGCCGCACCCCTCGCTCTCGTTCCTTTACAGCCTCCTTTCCGACAATGCCCCCACACGCGGCAATACGCCGTAACACGGAGATCTTCCATGAGCGTTCTGGACGGGGTGTCACTGCTGCTTGCAGTGGGGCTGTTCATTTATCTGTTGGTTGCGCTGTTGCGCGCGGATCGGAACTAGGAGCGGCTATGCACAGTTATGACTATTGGCTGATCATCGCGTTCTTCGCGCTGGTTTTGCTGCCGGCGCCGTTCCTCGGGCGCTTTTACTACAAGGTGATGGAAGGTCAGCGCACGTGGCTGTCGCCAATCCTCGGGCCGGTCGAGCGTGGTTGCTATCGCGTCGCCGGGGTCAATCCGCAGGATGAACAGAGCTGGCAGAAATACACGCTGGCGCTGCTGGCGTTCAACCTGGCGGGTTTCCTGCTGTTGTTCACTATTTTGCTGTTCCAGGATCACCTGCCGCTGAACCCGCAAAACCTTCCGGGTCAGGAATGGACGCAGGCGTTCAACACCGCCGTCAGTTTCATGACCAACACCAACTGGCAGTCCTACAGTGGTGAAGCGACGCTCAGCTATCTGAGCCAGATGGTCGGCCTCACCGTGCAGAACTTCGTCAGCGCCGCTACCGGTCTGGCCGTGCTGGTCGCGCTGTGCCGTGGCATTGGTCGCAAATCGACCAAAACTCTGGGCAATTTCTGGGTCGACATGACCCGCGCCACGCTCTATGGATTGCTGCCGCTGTGTCTGCTGCTGGCGCTGTATCTGGTGTGGCAGGGCGTGCCGCAAACCTTCGCGCAATATGTGAACGCAGTGACCATGCAGGGCGTCGATCAAGTAATCCCGCTCGGCCCGGCAGCGAGTCAGATTGCGATCAAGCAACTGGGCACCAACGGTGGTGGTTTCTTCGGCGTCAACTCGGCGCATCCGTTCGAGAACCCGACGGCGTGGAGCAACCTGTTTGAAGTGGGCTCGATCATTCTGATCCCGGTGGCGCTGGTGTTCACCTTCGGTCACTACGTCAAAGACCTGCGTCAGAGCCGCGCGATCCTCGCTTGCATGCTCGCGCTGTTCATCATCGGCGGCGCGACTTCGCTGTGGGCCGAATCTCAGCCAAACCCGACACTGAACAACGTCGCCGTCGAACAGACTGCGCCGCTGGAAGGTAAAGAAGCACGCTTCGGCACCACCGCTACCGTGTTGTGGTCGGTGACCACCACGGCGGCGTCGAACGGCTCGGTCAACGGCATGCACGACAGCCTCAACCCGCTGAGCGGCATGGTCGCGCTGGTCAACATGATGGTCGGCGAAGTGATCTTCGGCGGCGTCGGTGCCGGGCTGTACGGCATGTTGCTCAACGTGTTGATTGCGGTGTTCCTTGCCGGTTTGATGATCGGCCGTACCCCGGAATACCTCGGCAAGAAACTCCAGGCGCGTGAAGTGCAACTGCTGGTGGTGACCTTGCTGGTGATGCCGGTCGGTGTGCTGGTGCTCGGCGCGATAGCCGCCAGTCTGCCCGGCCCGGCCGCAGCCATCAGCAACCCCGGCCCGCACGGTTTCAGTCAGTTGCTCTATGCCTACACCTCGGCCAGCGCCAACAACGGCTCGGCGTTCGGTGGCCTGGGTGCTAACACGCCGTTCCACAACCTGATGTTGGGCTTGGGCATGTTGATCGGTCGCTTCGGTTACATCCTCCCGGTACTGGCTCTGGCCGGCAGCCTGGCGATGAAGAAAACCGCGCCGATTGGCCAGAACAGCTTCCCGACCCACGGCGCACTGTTCGTGACGTTGCTGACCGTGACCATTTTGCTGGTGGGCGGCCTGACCTTTTTGCCGACGCTGGCGCTGGGTCCGATTGCTGAACACTTGAGCATGGGCTTCTAAGGAAACCATCATGAATATGCATGTTCCTGCTTCAAAACCAGTGGCGCCTGCCAAGTCGGCCGAAGCCCCTAAAACCGCGATCAGCGCCCTGTGGCGCCCGGCGCTGGTGCAAGCCTTCGTCAAACTCGATCCGCGCCAGCTGAAGCGTTCGCCAGTGATGCTGGTGGTCGAACTGACGGCGATTCTGACCACCGTGCTGTGCTTCATTCCCGACGAAACTGTGCCGGCTTTTGTCGCGGCACAAATCGCGTTGTGGCTGTGGTTCACCGTGCTGTTCGCCAACTTCGCCGAAGCCTTGGCCGAAGGTCGTGGCAAGGCCCGCGCCGACAGCCTCAAGGCTGGCAGCGAAGGCCTCAGTGCTCGTCGTAAATTGGCCAATGGCAGCTTTCAAGTGGTGCCGGCGACCAGTCTGCGCAAAGGCGATGTGGTGCGCGTCGAAGCCGGGGAAATGATCCCTGGTGACGGTGAAGTCATCGAGGGTATCGCGGCAGTCAACGAAGCAGCGATCACTGGCGAATCGGCTCCGGTGATTCGTGAATCCGGCGGCGACCGCTCGGCCGTGACCGGCAACACGCGACTGGTGTCTGACTGGCTGCTGGTGCAGATCACCGCCAACCCCGGTGAGTCGACCCTCGACCGCATGATCGCGCTGGTCGAAGGCGCGAAACGCCAGAAAACCCCGAACGAAGTGGCGCTGGATATTCTGCTGATCGGCCTGACGTTGATCTTCCTGCTGGTGGTCGTGACCCTGCAACCGTTCGCCCACTTCGCCAATGGCAGCCTGCCGCTGGTGTTTCTGGTGGCACTGTTGGTGACGTTGATTCCGACCACCATTGGCGGCCTGCTGTCGGCCATCGGTATCGCCGGGATGGATCGTCTGGTGCGCCTGAACGTGATCGCCAAATCCGGCCGTGCAGTCGAGGCCGCGGGTGATGTGCACGTACTGCTGCTGGACAAGACTGGCACTATCACCTTCGGTAACCGTCGCTGCAGCGCGGTGTATGCCGCGCCGGGTGTGAGCGGTCGTGATCTGGCCGAAGGCGCGCTGTTTGCCTCTCTGGCGGATGAAACCGCCGAAGGCAAATCAATCGTCGAGTTTCTGCGTGGTCTGCATCCGCAACCGGAACCGTCGCCGGAAACCCTGACCGCGGTGCCGTTCAGCGCTGAAACCCGGCTGTCCGGTGTCGATTATCAGGGCCGCGTGTACCGCAAAGGCGCGGTGGATTCGCTGCTGGCATTTATCGGTCAGACCCGTGCCGATCTGGCTGCGCCACTGTCGCGGGAAATCGACAAGATTGCGCAGAGCGGCGGCACGCCGTTGCTGGTGTGCGTCGACGGCAAACTGCTCGGCGCGATCCATCTGAAAGACGTGGTCAAACCGGGTATTCGCGAGCGGTTTGCCGAGCTGCGCAAGCTGGGAATTCGCACGGTGATGGTCACCGGCGACAACCCGCTGACCGCTGCGGCGATTGCCGCTGAAGCCGGTGTCGATGATGTGTTGGCTGAAGCCACGCCGGAGAAAAAACTCGCACGGATTCGTCTCGAGCAGAACGACGGTCGTCTGGTCGCAATGTGCGGCGACGGCGCCAACGACGCTCCGGCGTTGGCCCAGGCTGACGTCGGCATGGCAATGAACGACGGCACCCAGGCGGCGCGCGAAGCGGCGAACATGGTCGACCTCGACAGCGACCCCACCAAGTTGCTGGACGTGGTGCAGATCGGCAAGGAATTGCTGGTCACCCGTGGTGCGCTGACGACCTTTTCCATCGCCAACGACGTCGCCAAATACTTTGCGATTCTGCCGGCGCTGTTTGCCGCGATTTATCCGCAGCTCGGCGTGTTGAACATCATGCATTTGAGCAGCCCGCAGAGCGCGATTCTTTCGGCCATCGTGTTTAACGCGCTGATCATCGTGGTGCTGATTCCGCTGGCGCTGCGCGGTGTTCGAGTGCAGGCAGCGAGTGCGGCGGCGTTGTTGCGACGCAATCTGTTGATCTATGGGGTGGGCGGGTTGCTGGTGCCGTTTGTGGGGATCAAGGCGATCGACATGCTGTTGACGGCGTTGCATCTGGTTTAGGTGATGTGGCGTTCGCGAGGTCTGGGTAAGGCATGAGATCTTTTCCCCTCACCCTAGCCCTCTCCCGGAGGGAGAGGGGACTGACCGGGGTGTATGGACGAGCTACATCGACCTGAGAGATCGAGCTGATCTCAGGCCTTGCAAAAAAACACAATTTCCTCAAGCCGAATGCGGATTTTGAAAAGCATGCAGATCGGCTCCCTTTCCCCCTCTCCCCCTTGGGGGAGAGGGCTGGGGTGAGGGGGAAACGATCTCCCTGACACCCCACCCACTAACGAATTCGAGGATTCAAAAAATGTCCACAATGATACGTCCGGCCCTGAGCCTGCTGGTGCTGATGACCCTGGTTACCGGCGTTGCCTATCCGCTGGTGGTCACCGGTGTCGCGCAGGTCGCGTTCCCCGAGCAGGCCAATGGCAGCCTTGTCCACGATGCTCAAGGCAAAGTGCGCGGCTCTGCCCTGATCGCTCAGGATTTTGTCGGCGATGCGTGGTTCCACCCACGTCCTTCGGCCGGTGCCTTTGCTACGGTCTCCAGCAGCGCGAGCAACCTGGCACCGAGCAACCCGGCACTGGCCACGCGGGTGATCGATGACGCCAACAAGTTGCAGGTTCCCGGTCAAGGCCCGGTGCCGCTGGCACTGTTGACCACCTCCGGCAGCGGCCTCGATCCGCACTTGCCACCGGCCGCGATTGCCTATCAACTGGCGCGTGTTGCGGCGGCGCGCAATATGCCGGTGTCGACCTTGCAGCAGTTGCTGGATGCGCATATCGAACAGCCGCTGGTGGGACCACCGGTGGTCAATGTGCTGGCGCTGAACATGGCGCTGGAAAAGCTCTAACCGATGATCAATGACAGAGAACTTCAAGCATGAGTGACTCCGGCCGCGCCGATGCGCTGTTAGCTGACCTGCCCCGCGACGGTCGTGGCCGGCTCAAGGTATTCCTCGGCGCCGCGCCGGGCGTGGGCAAGACCTACGCCATGCTGCAAGCGGCCCACAGCCAGTTGCGCCAAGGCGTGAAAGTCATCGCCGGAGTGGTCGAAACCCATGGCCGCGCCGAGACCGAAGCGCTGCTCGGCGGTCTGCCGCAGCAACCGCTGGTGCGCTCGGAATACCGTGGCGTGACCCTCGAAGAAATGGACCTCGACGGCCTGCTCGCCGCCAAACCAAAACTCGTGCTGGTCGACGAGCTGGCTCACAGCAACGCCCCCGGCAGTCGCCACGCCAAACGCTGGCAAGACATTCAGGAACTGCTGTCCGCCGGCATCGACGTGTTCACCACGGTCAACGTTCAGCATCTGGAAAGTCTCAACGATCAGGTGCGCGGCATCACTGGCGTACAGGTACGCGAAACCCTGCCGGACTGGGTACTGCAGGAAGCCTTCGAGCTGCTGCTGATCGACCTGCCGCCGCGCGAATTGCTCGAGCGTCTGCGCGAAGGCAAGGTCTATGTGCCGGAGCAGGCGCGTGCAGCCATCGATGCCTTTTTCACTCAGACCAACCTCACCGCATTGCGCGAACTGGCGATGCAAACCGCTGCGGCGCAAGTCGATAACGATCTGGCGCAAGGTTATCGTCAACTCGGTCAGGCGGCGCCAGCGGTGCGCGGTCGCTTGCTGGTCGGGGTCGATGGCGATGCGCATGCCGAGCGCCTGGTTCGGCATGCCAGTCGCGTCGCTCAGCGTCGACATCTGCCGTGGAGTCTGGTGCACGTCGACAACGGAACCGTACGCGACGAGCAATCGCGCCTGCGCTTGCAGAGCGCTCAACAACTGGCCGAACGCCTCGGCGGTGAAGTGGTTTTACTGCGCGCCGGTGAGGTGGCAAAAACCCTGATCCAGCACGCTGCCGAACGCCGCGCGAGTCTGGTACTGGTCGGCCAGTCGCGCCCGAGTTTGCGTCGGCGCTTGTTCGGCGGAGGTTTGGCTGCGCGACTGTTGCGACAGGCGCATGGCCTGGAAATCAACGTCCTCGACAGTGATCACGAGCAGCATCAACCGCGTGCGCGATCCGCGCCGACGCTGGTGTGGTTCGACTACGCGCTGGCGCTGCTGGCGACAGTGTTGGCCACTGCGCTGGCGTGGGCGGTATCGAGTGTGTTGCCGCTGCCGAACATCTCGCTGGTGTTCCTCGCCGCCGTGCTTTTGGTGGCGGTGCGCAGCAGTCTGGGGCCGGCGCTGGCGTGTGCCGCGTTGTCGTTTCTGACCTACGATTTTCTGTTCATTCCGCCGAATTTCTCCTTCAGCATTCAGCGCGAAGAAGACGTGCTGACCTTGCTGTTTTTCCTGCTGATGGCGGCGCTCACCGGCAACCTCGCGGCGCGTCAGCGGCGGCAGTTGCAGGCGTTGCGCGACACCCAGGAAGAGACCACCGAGTTGCTTGATCTGTCGCGCAAACTCACCGCCGCCACTGACCGCCAGGCTGTGGTCAGCGCCGCCGCGCAGCACCTCAACGGCTGGAGCGATCTGCAGCTGTGCCTGCTCAATCGCGACGGGCAGGGCGGCTGGAAAGTCGAAACCGGTGGGCCGCTGCAATTCAGCGAATCGGAACGCGCCGCCGCTGACTGGGCCTGGCAACACGATCAACCGGCGGGCATGGGCACCGGCACGCTGCCGCTTGGTCGCTGGTGGTGGTGGCCGCTGTCGGTCGAGGACGGGCCGCTGGCGCTGCTTGGCGTTTGCGCCAAAGAAGGCCAGACGCTCAGCGGTCAGCGTCGCCGTCTGCTTACCGCGCTGAGTCAGCCGCTGGCGCAAGCCCTGGCGCGGGCGCAACTGGCGGATGATCTGGAAGCCGCACGTCTGCACGGCGAAACCGAGCAATTGCGCAGTGCATTGCTCGCGTCCGTTTCCCACGATTTGCGCACGCCGTTGACTTCGATGCGCGGCAGCATCGACAGCCTGCTCGCACTGGGTGAAGCAATCCCGCTGGAAGATCGCCGCGAACTCCTCGAAGGCACTCGCGACGAAGCCGAGCGCCTCGACCGCTACATTCAAAACCTGCTGGACATGACCCGACTTGGCCACGGAGCGCTGAAACTGGCGCGCGATTGGGTGTCGCCGGCAGACATCGTCGGCAGTGCACTCAATCGTCTGCGCGCGGTGTTGGCGTCGTTGCAGGTCAGCACCGATGTGCCGGCCGAGTTGCCGCTGCTGTTTGTCCACGCCGCCCTGATCGAGCAGGCGCTGGTCAATGTGCTGGAAAACGCCGCACGTTTCTCGCCGCTCAATGGCCGTCTGCAACTGCGCGCAGGAGCCGATGACAGCGAAGTGTTTTTCTCGGTCAGCGACGAAGGTCCGGGCATTCCCGCCGATGAACGCGCGAAGATTTTCGATATGTTCTACACCGCTGCGCGCGGTGATCGTGGCGGGCAGGGCACCGGTCTCGGGTTGGCAATCTGTCAGGGCATGGTCGGCGCGCATGGCGGCCGGATCAGCGTCGATGACGGCATCGACGGCCACGGCACCTGCATCACCTTGCACCTGCCGCTGCCGACACAACCGGGAATGGACGATGAAGCCTGATCGCGCCTGCGCTACTCTCTTGCCAATCTTTTGCATTGATGTGAATTCATGAGCCAGACCGCGACCATTTTGGTCATCGATGACGAACCGCAGATTCGCAAATTTCTGCGCATCAGCCTCGTGTCCCAAGGCTACAAAGTGCTCGAAGCCGGCACCGGTACCGAAGGCCTGGCACAAGCTGCGCTGAACAAACCGGATTTGCTGGTGCTCGACCTCGGCTTGCCGGACATGGACGGCCAGCAAGTGTTGCGCGAGTTTCGCGAATGGGCCACGGCGCCAGTGCTGGTGCTGTCGGTGCGCGCCAGCGAAGGGCAGAAAGTCCAGGCACTGGATGGCGGCGCCAATGACTACGTGACCAAGCCGTTCGGCATTCAAGAATTTCTCGCCCGAGTGCGCGCGTTGTTGCGCCAGGCACCGGCCGGCGAGGCGCAGCAAGCGGCGCTGAATTTTGGCCCGTTGACGGTGGATCTGGCGTATAGGCGGGTGCTGCTCGATGGCGTCGAAGTGGCCCTGACGCGCAAGGAATATGCGGTACTGGCGCAACTGGCGCGGCATCCGGGACGGGTGATTACCCAGCAGCAACTGCTCAAGGATATCTGGGGGCCGACGCACACCGAAGACAGCCATTACCTGCGCATCGTGGTCGGGCATTTGCGCCAGAAACTCGCCGACGACCCGACCCGGCCGCGGTTTATCGTGACCGAGGCGGGGGTTGGTTATCGCTTGATGAGTGAGAACCACCTGTAGTTATGGGTTGACCAGACTGACGCCATCGCTGGCAAGCCAGCTCCCACAGGTATCTCGGGTGTGAATGAAATTTGTGTAACACACCGATCACTGTGGGAGCTGGCTTGCCAGCGATGAGGCCCTTCCAGGCGATAGAGAACTTCAGGGCTCTCCCACAGGTATCTCGGGTGTGAATGAAATTTGTGTACCACACCGATCCCTGTGGGAGCTGGCTTGCCAGCGATGAGGCCCTTACAGGCGATAAAGAACTTCAGGGCTCTCTGCTCTGCTCACTCTCGTACCGATCCATCGTATCGCGGGCAATCTCGCGTCCCAGCGCGATCAACTCCGGCGCTTTGTAGAACTCGAAAAACCGGCACACGCGCTTCGGCACGTTGATCAGTATGTCCGGCGGATACCCGGCAATCTTGTACTGCGCCAGCGAGGTTTGCATCACCTCGAAACTCTGGTTGATCAAGTCCAGCAACGATGCCGGCCCGACGTTATCGATGATGAACGAACCGGTTGCGGATTTTGGTGCGCCTTCACGTTCAGGTGCGGCGGCGGGTTGCTGACTTTCCGGCTCCGCGCCTTCGACCCACGGATTGACCTCGGCTGATTGCGCGCGCAGAGCTTCCCGTTCCAGCTCCAGCAATTTCTCGGCCTGAGTGCGGCGAAACGGCATCTTCGAACCCAGCGAACTGATCAGGTTGTCGAAGCGGCTGCGAAACGCCGGCGGACGTTGAATGACCGGCAATTTGTAATGACGCTGGTTGGTCGAGTTCAGATTCACCGCAATGATCAAATCGCAATGGCTCGACACCACCGGCACAATAGGCAACGGATTGAGAATACCGCCGTCCACCAGCATTCGATTGCCTTGCATCACCGGAGTGAACAGGCTGGGAATCGCCGCCGAGGCGCGCATCGCTTGATGCAGACAGCCTTCCTGGAACCAGATTTCCTGCTGATTGGTCAGGTCGGCGGCGACTGCTGTGTAGGGGATGCGCAGTTCTTCGATGTTGATCTCGCCGACGATCTTGCGGATCTGCCCGAAGACTTTTTCGCCACGAATCGCACCGAGGCGAAAGCTCACATCGACCAGGCGCAATACGTCGAGGTAGTCGAGGCTTTCGATCCAGTTTTTGTATTCGTCGAGTTTCCCGGCAGCATAGATACCGCCAACTACCGCGCCCATTGAACAGCCGGCGATACAGGCGATTTCGTAACCACGACTTTCGATTTCTTCAATGACGCCGATATGGGCATAGCCCCGGGCGCCACCCGAACCCAGAACCAGTGCAACACGCTTTTTCATCAAACTTCCTCCGACAAGCTTGCACAATGCACCCATCGAGGGCGGGGCTTCAATCGCCGAGGTCGCTCGGGGCAGGGGCGGCGTCGTTTTTTCGATACTTCATGACCCGCTGGCGCTATCTTTGCGCTGCGGCGGATTAGCGGGGCACAAGGCACTTTTTGCGCGCCAGACCGTCTTACCTGCACGACTGTTGACCTATCTTTGAGGTGTGAGTGATGAAAGCCTGGATCTGTGTGCCGTTGATGGCTTTGGCCTTGGCCGGTTGCGCCGGTAAAACCGCGTACCGCGACAGCTGCGGCAGCCAACTGGATACCGCGTGGCATGAGCTGGACCTGGCCAAGGCCGAAGGTTTCGCCGGCACCGTCAGCTACTCCAAAGCCCTGTCGTTGCTGACGGCGGCCAAGACTCAGCAGCAATTCGAAGGTTTCGAAGGTTGTGCGAGCAAGGCCGAGAAGGCGCGGTTCTACATTCGCGAATCGCGCGCCGGACGCTAAGCTGCTGACATGGCGCAAGTGCCGAAGGCTTGCGCCAGCGCATATTCGTGCCGAGTCATTGGATCGAGGAGCAAGTGATGTCTGCGTTGGTTGACCGGTTGGTGGCTCAGGTGCTGAGCATTGAAGTGCGGCTGCTGGCCTGTCAGGCACGTCTGACGGCGCGCACCGATCCCGAAGCGCTGCACGATTTGCGTACCACGGTGCGGCGCTTGCGCAGCCTGCTGCGGCCATTGCGTGGCTTGCCGGGTGTCGAACAGCTGGAAACGGCGGCCGCCAGCGTCGGCCAACTGACTACGCCGTGGCGCGACCGCGAAGTGTTGGCGGCCTATCTGCTGGAGCATGATCAACCCGAGGCTGCACGTCGGCGCATGGCGCAAATGGCCGAGGCGTATCCGGCGTTGGCGGCGAGCGGCGAAGTGGCTGCGCTGCTGATGATCCTCGACGCGTTTCCGCGTTTTCTGCGCGCGGCCCAGCGTCAGGGGCTGCTGAATGGTCTGGGTAAACGCATCGAAAAACGTCTGAGCAAACAATGGAAGAATCTCGACGTGGCGCTGCACGACCCGGCGCACGACCGCCATCGTCTGCGGCTGCTGATCAAGCGTGTGCGTTATGGCATCGAGGCCTATCCCGAACTTGATCGTCTGCCTGAGCCGGCGCTGGAGCGGTTGAAGTCGGCACAGGCTGCATTGGGCGACTGGCACGATTGCTGGCAATGGCTGGCCAAAGCTGAACTGGAAAGCGATCTGCAACCCTGCGTTGCGACTTGGCAGGCGACCATGATCAAGGCCGAAGCCAAGGCAGACCGAGTCCTCGAAAAACTCAGCTCGACCTGCTTCAAATAATCTTCAAATCAAATGCGGCGCGCGGCCTATCTGTCAGTCTCTTTGACCGGAATAGACGCTGCGCCGCTCTGCCATGCTGGTTAAGATCCCTGCATTCCCTTTCCAGTGTCCGAGGTTTCCATGCGCTTTAGCGATCTGCTCGATGCCGTCCGCGTTAAACCGGAGGTCACTATCCCGGCTGAATGGGGTCAGGGCCGCGCCAGTTTCGGCGGGTTGGTTGCCGCGCTGCAATACGAGGCCATGCGTGCCAAGGTGCCAGCGGAGCGGCCGGTGCGCTCGCTGGCGATCACCTTTGTCGGCCCGGTCGAACCGGAAGTGCCGGTGAGCTTCGAAGTCGAAATCCTGCGTGAAGGCAAAGCCGTCATCCAGGTACTTGGTCGAGCCATGCAGAACGGTCAGGTGGTGACGATGGTGCAAGGCAGCTTCGGCGCCTCGCGCACGTCCGAGGTGGCTGTAGATGCGCAACCTGCGCCCGAAATGAAGCACTTTGATGAATGTCAGGAACTGCCCTACATCAAAGGCGTGACGCCGGAATTCATGCGTCACTTGGCGATGCGCTGGAGCGTCGGCGGCATGCCGTTCACCGGCACCAAGTCGCGACAAATGGGCGGCTGGGTGCGCTTGCGTGGGGATGTCAAAGAAGAGCCGGTCAGCGAAGCGCACCTGCTGGCTCTGGTCGATGCCTGGCCTCCGGCATTGTTGCCGTATCTGAAGAAGCCGGCGCCGGGCAGTACGCTGACCTGGACCATCGAATTCGTTCAGCCGCTACGCGATTTGAGCACGCTGGACTGGTGCAAGTATCTGGCGGAAATCGAGTACGCGGCCGACGGTTACGGCCACGTCGCCGCCAAGCTGTGGAGCGAGCAGGGTGAGCTGATCGCCATGAGTCGGCAGACCGTGACCATTTTCGCCTGACTCACTGCCAGCACTGGCGCTCACGCCCGGTACGAATCTTCGCGGTTGCCGTGGCGATGCAGCGCCAGTGCGGCAACGATGCCGATCACGCCGATGGCGACGCTTGCCAGACTTGTGCTGAACACGCCGGAAACAATCAGCAGAAATGCGACGATGAACAGTGGCACGGCGATCAGGTGCAGGCCCAGATTGGTCGGGTGCTGATGATTGCCCAGGTCCGTGCGCCATTGCCACGCGGGAAGGTTGGGATGACGTTTGCCCATGATGCTGCTCCTCAATCCAGGTTCGATTCCATGGTTGAAGAATAGGCCCGGGCGGGAAGGGCGGCGAATCGAGGTTGGCTATGGAAGCGATAGGCCAAATCTGATGTCGCTGCGGCTGACGCCATCGCGGGCAAGCCCGCTCCCACAGGATTTCAGGTGCTCACAAAATCCTTGTTCACTGCAAATCCCTGTGGGAGCGGCGGTTCGACGATTCGACTTGCTGGCGATGAGGCCCTCAGAGTTTCAACTGGCCTATAGCCTTGCTCAACTCCCCGGCCAACGTCGCCAGTTCATTACTGGTAGTCGCCGAATCCACCGTCTGCTGCACGGTGTTCTCGGTCACATCACGAATGCTCACCACCGCGCGATTCATCTCCTCGGCAACCTGGCTCTGCTGCTCGGCCGCGACGGCAATCTGCGTGTTGCTCTCGCGCATCTGCGCCACCGCTCCGGTGATCTCCGCCAATGCCTCGCCAGCCTCCTGCGCCTGTTGCACACAGTCATCGGCCTTGTACGAACTCTCCTGCATGAAATCCACCGCATCGCGCGTCCCGGCCTGCAACGCCGAGACCATAGTGGTGATTTCATCGGTTGAAGCCTGCACACGCTTGGCGAGGTTGCGCACCTCATCGGCAACCACTGCAAAACCGCGTCCCATCTCACCGGCGCGAGCGGCTTCGATGGCGGCATTCAGCGCGAGCAGATTGGTCTGCTCGGCAATGCTGTGAATCACGCTGACTACGCCGTTGATTTTCTGACTGTCCTCGGCCAGCCGTTGAATCATCTCGGCCGTCTGCTGCACGCCGCTGGACAGGCTGGCAATCGAAGTCTGCACGCGACTCACGACTTGCTGGCCGCTGCCGGCCAGACCATTGGCGGTCTGCGACAGGTCGCGGGTGGCGCCGGCATGTTGGGCGATGTGGTAAACGGTGGCGGTCATCTCGTTGATCGCAGTCGCTGCTTGATCGGTTTCGCTCTGCTGGCCAAGCATGCCGTGACGTACCTCGTTCATGCTCGCCGCCAGTCGCGCAGCGCCGACATCCAGTTGCCGCGCGGTGTTGGCCACCGTGGTGACCACCCGCTGATAACCGGCCTGCATCGCGTTGAAGGCATTGGCCATCTGCCCGACTTCATCCGTGCAGGCCAACGGCACGCGCGCGGCGAGGTCGCCGGTTTTCTCGACGTGCAGCATCACGTCTTTCAAGGTGTTGAGTTGGCTGAGCAGGAAGCGAATCAGCAGTTGCGAAGCGCCGAGCATCGCCAGCATCAGGATCAACACCGCGACCGCGTAATTGGTGAAGCGCTCGCCGAACACCTGGCTCAGGCTCGGGCCGTAGGCAATCACTGCGACCTGCTGACCATCGGCACGGCCGAATACTTCGGCGCCGATCAGCAGGTTGTCACCGAACAGCGGCAGGTGATTGATCTCGATCCAGCCCGTGCTGTCGCTGATTTCCAGCAACGGTTGATCGTTGAGACGCGGTGCTTCGCCGCGTTTGAAAGTCAGTACCTGATCCGCTTTGGGCAACGCCTGATCGACCGGCCAGGCCTTTAACAATTGCGCCTGAGCTTGCGCAGAAACCTGCGAAGCATGGCTGCGTGCCTGCTGTTCGAGTTGCACGGCGTACAACACCAGCAGCAGCGTGGTGACGAAGGCGACCGCGTTGACCGCCCAGAATTTGTATTTCAGCGAGATGTTGCTAAGCCAGGCACCCATGGAAGGTCTTCTCTGATAGCGGAAACAGCATTGGCAAGGTGCCAGCATTGTGCCGCTATGCAGAGGTTCGAATCTTGATATGCATCAATGGCGCGTATCAGGGGAGATTCGGCAGCCCAAAAAACGCCCGGGCACACGCGGTGCTATGCGTCGCCAGATCTACCTCGGTTTCACCGCGATGCAACGCCACCTCGCGCAGCACTTCGGTCAGATACGCCGGCTCGTTGCGCCCGTTCTTCGGTTTGGGCCGCAACGTGCGCGGCAGCAAGTACGGCGCATCGCTTTCCAGCATCAGCCGTCCGCGTTTGATCTCTTTCACCAGTGGATGCAGATGCGTACCGCGCCGCTCGTCACAGATCCAGCCAGTGATGCCGATGTGCAAATCCATATCCAGATAACTGAACAGCGCCTTCTGCTCGCCAGTGAAGCAATGCACCACGGCGGCGGGCAATTGATCACGATAGTCGCGCAGGATTTCCAGCAAACGCTGGCTGGCATCACGCTCATGCAAGAACACCGGCAATTGCAGTTCGACCGCCAGCGCCAGATGTTCTTCGAGGACTTTTTCCTGCTGCGGACGCGGCGAGAAATCGCGGTTGAAATCCAGACCGCATTCGCCGACCGCAACCACGTTCGTTTCCTTCAGCAGACTGCGCAAACGGCGTGCGCTGTCAGCATTCCAGTCACTGGCCGAATGCGGATGAATGCCGGCGGTAGCGAACAGTCGCTGGCCAGTTTCATCCAATTTTTGGCACAGCTCGAAGGCCTGCTCGCTGCCCTCGACACTGGTGCCGGTGAGCACCAGTTGGCAGACCCCGGCGGCATAGGCGCGCTCGAGGACTGCCTGGTGTTTGTCGGCGAAACTCGGGTTGGTCAGGTTGACGCCGATATCGATGAGTTGCATGGTGCTACCTCGGGCCGAAGGCCGGAAAGCATATCAGAGCTGTCGGATTATAAAAAAATCCAAGAACTACAAAGACTTATGGCTGTCTGTTGAGGCCGCGTGACAGGTTGGGGTGACAGCGATGCCATCACTGTGCCAGTCTGCCGCGCTTTGCCAGCGCTCAGGCGCTCTGTTTTCGTCGGTGTTTTTGCCGCTTTCAACGGTAATTTCGCCCCGTATTCTTTCCGGAGAGTGGATGGTTCGTCCCTCGGTTTTGCTCCTGTTGTGTGGTTCGTTGCTGCTGCCGATGACGGCGGTCGCGCGCCTGCCCGGGCCGCTGCAAGCCGTGCCGGCCAGCAAGGTGCGCGACCTGGCAGAAATTCGCAGCAGTCGCGTGCTCAAAGTGCTGGTCAACCAGAGCCGCAACAGCTCTGGCGAAGTCCAGGGCCAGTCGATCGGCGTCGAATACCATCGCCTGCGCGCCTTCGAGCAATACCTCAACGGCCATGCCCGCGACGGCCAGGAAGTCACCCTCAAGATCATTCCCAAAGCCAAGGATCAACTGCTAGGCGCGTTACGGCGTGGCGAGGGGGATCTGGTGGCGCCGGGAGAATTGATTGATCTGCAACCGGGCCTCGCCGTCGCCAGCAGCGAGCCGATTGCCAGCAACGTGCCGCTGGTGTTGGTCGGAATCAAAGGTGAACGGCGCTACAACAAGGTGGAACAACTCGCCGGTAAAACCGTGGCACTGCCGACCGGCAGCGTAGCGGGGGAGGCGGTCAACCAGATCAACCAGAAACTCGCGTTGCACAAACTCGCGCCGATCAAGATCGAATGGGTCGATCCGACGCTGGCGGTCGAGGACGTGCTGGAAATGGTCCAGGGCGGGATTTTCCACCTGACCATCGTCGAGCAACCGATAGCCGAGCGCTGGGGCAAGATCCTGCCCAAGCTGCGCGTCGACCGGCAAGTGATGATCAGCGAGCTGGGCGAGGAATACTGGTTTGTGCGCCGTGATGCATCGATGCTGCGCGCGAGCATCGACCGCTTTCTGACCGGCTACAAAAAACCGTCCAATGAAGATGCAGCATTCCTGCGCATCTACCGCCGTCTCTATCAAGTCCACTATCCGTTGGCCAAGGCTGATCGCCAGCGTCTGGAAAAACTCCGTCCGACCCTGCAAAAGCACGCCGATGCGCAGAACATGGACTGGCTCAACCTGGCGGCGCTGGCCTTCAAGGAGTCGAGGCTGCAACCCAACGCGCGCAGCGGCAGCGGCCCGACCGGACTGATGCAGATCACGCCGTCTGCGGCGCAGCGGGTCGGCGTCAACAATATCCAGAATCTCGATGCGAATGTGCAGGCTGGGGCCAAGTATCTGGCGATGATCCGCCGCAAGTTCTTCAACAGCCCCAAGCTCAACGAGCGCGAACGCATGGCCTTCACCCTGGCGGCGTACAACATCGGCCCCGAGCGTGTGCAAGGCATGCGTGCCGAAGCGCGGCGCCGCGGCTTGAATCCCAATCAGTGGTTCTTCCAGGTCGAGCGCGTGGCCATGGAGCAGGTGGGAATGGGCCCGGTCAGCTATGTTAATAGCGTGAACAAGTATTACTTGGCGTTTGATCGGGAGCGGGAGTCGCTGGAGCCCCGTGCGCAAAAAGTAGCTTCACGCAAATGATCTAATAAATCGATTGTTATGGCGGAATATTTGCGCTTTTAACATGAAATTAACTGATTAATATAGCGGCCAACCAACAAGCACTTCTCACAACAAGGAAACGCAACATGAGCTCTCTGATCAACAAGGTACTGTTCACCCGCGCCGGTTACGGCCTGACCATTCTGCGTATTGCCGTCGGCGTGATCTTCGCCGCTCACGGTGCGCAGAAACTCTTCGGTCTGTTTGGTGGCTACGGCCTTGCTGGCACAGCGCAGTACATGGAAAGCCTCGGCCTGACCCCTGGCTACCTGATGGCCACACTGGCTGGCGGCACCGAATTCTTCGCCGGTCTGGCGCTGATCATCGGCCTGCTGGTTCGTCCGGCAGCACTCGGCCTGACCTTCCTGTCGCTGGTAGCGATCTTCACCGTGCACATCAGCAACGGTCTGTTCATGGCCAACAATGGTTATGAGTTCGCGCTGGCGCTGCTTGGTGGCAGCCTGGCAGTCATGATCGAAGGTGCAGGCAAGTTGTCGGTGGACCGCGCCATCGCCGGTTGACCGCTCTGGCTCAAGCCAAAGGCCCGCATTGTGCGGGCCTTTTTTGTTGCCGCTGATTCTTGACACTGGCCAGTCACGTTCTCTAGGATGCCGCTCATGCGCCGATTTAAACAGCTACTTGCGGGGCGCCAGGTGACTACACTTCAGTTGCCGTCAGAAGCCGGAACACTGGCTTCGAAATACCGCTAAAGCGCTGGTTCGGTGTTGCCTCTCACCTGCCATGCAGACTTTTGAGGCAGAGACACGACACGATGAATGCACTACGCCCTCCAGCACGTCCAGCGCCGATCACGGCACACGCCACTCAGCGCAATCCGAAAATCCTGCTTGGCGGTAAACACCAGCCGACCCTGTTGCGTTATCTCGATGGCTGGCCACGTCGCAGCGGCGGTCCTGCCGCGTTCCTGATCCAGTTTGTCGAAGACGGCGAGTCGCTGGCGCGGTTTGCCACAGACAGTTTTGATCTGGCGGTAATTCAGTCGCCGAGCACCGAAGATGCTCCGGAAATGATCAGGCAGCTGACGCGCGTCGCCCGCCAAGGCTTGATTACCCGGCGCTAAATGTCAGGGATACTCGATTGCGACGATGTAGACGAACTGCTCGCCAGTTGGCGTCTCGACCCGAACTTCGGCGTCGAGCGCCTTGCCGATCAAGGCGCGGGCCAGCGGTGAGTCGATGCTGATCAAGCCGAGTTTCAGATCCAGCTCATCCGGGCCGACAATGCGGTAGCGCGACTGCTTGGCGTCTTCATCTTCGATGGTCACCCATGCGCCGAAATACACCTTGTTCGGATCGCTGGGTTTTTCGCTGACCACCTTCAACGCTTCCAGACGTTTAGTCAGAAAGCGCACGCGACTGTCGATCTCGCGCAGCATTTTTTTGCCGTAGGTGTACTCGGCGTTTTCCGAGCGATCCCCCTGAGCCGCTGCTTCACTGACCGATTGCGTCACTTGCGGGCGGCGCACATGCCACAGCTCATGGAATTCGGCACGCATCCGCGCTTCACCTTCAGGGGTGATCAGCGCGGTGCCGGCGGTGCGGGGAGGGCGATAACGGCTCATGGCGATTTCTTGTGATAGAGACGGCGGGAGTCTATCAACCCTCGCGCAACACTGTCAGTGGACTTGCATTCAGTGCCCGGCGCGTGCCGAACACTCCGGCGCCACCGATCAGCGCCGCACCGATCAACGGCAGCACCAACAGCCACGGATGTGGATGCCACGGCAGGTCGAAGGCGTAGCGATACAACACCAGACTCACCACTTCCGAACCGATAGCCGCGAGCAATCCGCTGACCGCGCCCAGCAGTCCGAACTCGATCCGTCGCGCCTTGACCAGCAACTTGCGCTCGGCACCCAGTGCACGCAACAGCGCGCCTTGGCGAATGCGTTCATCCAGCGTTGCCTGCAACCCGGAGAACAGCACCGCCATGCCCGCCGCCAGTACAAACAACAACACATATTCCACCGCCAGCGTGACCTGGGCGAGGATGCTGCGCAGCTGTTCGAGCAAGGCTTCGACCTGCAGGATGGTCACGGCCGGGAACGCGCGCGACAGTTCGACGATCTGCTGATCGTGACCGGGTGCCAGATAAAAACTGGTCAGGTACGTCGCCGGCAGATCCTTCAATGTGCCGGGCTGGAAGATCATGAAGAAGTTCGGCTGGAAGTTATCCCAGTTGATCTCCCTCAGGCTGGTGACCCTGGCTTCGCGATTGACCCCGCCGACGGTGAACACCATGTGGTCGCCAAGTTTGAGCTTGAGGCTTTCGGCAACCTTGCCTTCGACCGATACGCCGGGAACAGCGTCCGGCGCTTGCTCGGTCCACCAGGAACCGGCGGTGAGCTTGTTGCCATTCGGCAAATCGGCGGCCCAGGTCAGGCTCAGGTCACGTTGAATCGCGCGGTCGCCAGCCGAATCCTTGCTGACCAGTTGCTGCACCGGTTCGCCATTGATGCTGATCAGGCGTCCCGGCACCACCGGATACAGCGGCGCCGCTTGCGCCGAAACTTTGATCAGATGATCAGTGAACGGCTGTTTGTCTGCCGGCAGGATATTCAGGGCGAAGTAGTTCGGCGCATTTTTTGGCAACTGGTTCTGCCAGGTGTCGAGCAGTTCGCCGCGCAGTAACGCGATCAGCGCCATGGACAGCAGGATCAGCCCGAATGCCAGCGCCTGACCCGCCGCTGCCAGTGGATGGCGCAGCAATTGCCCCAGACCCAGACGCCAAGGCAATGGCGCGCGAGCCAGAAGGCGGCGCAGGCTGTTGAGCAGCAACAGCAGCAGGCCGCCCAAAACCACAGCGGCAACCACGCCACCGCCGAGCAGGGCGAAAGTCAGCAACAGATCCAGGCTCAAGCGCCACATGATCAGGCCCAGCGCGCCGAGTGCCGCGCCGTAGACCATCCAGGTGCTCGAAGGAATCGGCAGCATGTCTCGACGTAATACCCGCAGTGGCGGCACGCGCCCCAGTGCCGCTAACGGTGGCAAGGCGAAACCGGCCAGCGCCACCAGCCCCGTGCCGATCCCGGCTACCGCGGGCAGCAAACCTCCAGGAGGCACCGCAGTCGGCAGCAGGTCATGCAGCAGCGCGAATAAACCCAACTGGGCCAGCCAGCCGAGTACAGCGCCGCTCACGCTGGCGAACAATCCCAGCACCGTCAGTTGCAGACTGAAGAGCACCATCGTCTCGCGTCGCGACAAACCGAGGCAGCGCAAGAGGGCGCTTGCATCGAAGCGACGGCTGGCGAACCGGTTCGCCGACAGTGCCACTGCGACACCGGCCAACAGCACCGCGACCAGACTCGCCATATTCAGATAACGCTCAGCCTTGCCCAATGCGCCGCCAATCTGTTGGTTGCCATCACGGGCATCCTGAATTCGCTGATTCGCCGCCAGTCCCGGTTTGATCAATTGACGATAGGTCTCCAGCGCCTGCGGTTCACCTCGCCACAGCTCACGGAAGCTCACCCGGCTGCCGGGCTGCACCACGCCAGTGGCGGCAAGGTCATCGAGGTTGATCAGCACCCGCGGGGTCAGGCTGTAGAAATTGCCGGCGCGATCCGGTTCGTAAGTCAGCACCCGCGTCAGTTTCAGCGTCTTTGAGCCGACGTCGATGCTGTCGCCGATCTTCAGATCCAGTGCGACCAGCAGACGCGATTCCACCCAGGCTTCTCCGGGTTGCGGTTCCCCGCCAGATTCTTCGGCAGCGAATGGCGCCGGGGCGCTCTTCAGTTCTCCGCGCAGAGGATAGGCGCGGTCGACTGCTTTGATGCTCGACAGTTGAATGCCGTTGTCAGTGGCGACCACGCTGGAAAACTCGACGATCCGCGCATGATCAAGACGCAGCTCGGTGCCGCTTTTTATCTGTTCCTCGCGGGCCGGTGAGCTGCCTTCGAGCACCAGATCGGCGCCGAGAAATTCGGTGGCGCGCAAGGTCATCGCGCCGTTGAGGCGAGCACCGAAGTAACCGATGGCGGTACTCGCCGCCACAGCCACCAACAGGGCAAAAAACAACACGCGCAATTCGCCGGCGCGGGCATCGCGCATCAGTTGGCGCAGGGCGAGACTGAACAGACGCAACAGCGGCAGACGTGCCATCAAGGCTCCAGAGGGGCGACCAACAGGCCGGCTTCAAGACGGATCAGGCGCCGGCAGCGATGTGCAAGGCGTTCGTCGTGGGTCACCAGTACCAGGGTGGTGCCGCGTTCCTTGTTCAATTCGAACAGCAGGTCGCTGATGCGCTCGCCGGTGTGGCTATCGAGGTTGCCGGTGGGTTCGTCGGCGAACAGCACATCCGGCTCGGCGGCAAACGCCCGGGCAATCGCCACGCGCTGCTGTTCACCGCCGGAGAGCTGGCGCGGCGAGTGCGTCAGGCGTTGGCCGAGGCCGACACGCTCGAGCAACTGGGTGGCGCGTTGGCGCGCGTCTTTGCGGCCGTCGAGTTCCAGCGGCAGCATGACGTTTTCGAGTGCGTTGAGACTGTCGAGCAATTGGAAGGACTGAAAAACGAAACCGACGTGCTCGGCGCGAATGCGTGCGCGCTGATCTTCGTCGAGACCGCTCAGGCCCTGGCCAGCGAGGGTGACTTCGCCGCTGCTCGGCAGATCGAGGCCGGCGAGCAACCCGAGCAGGGTGGATTTGCCGGAACCGGACGCGCCAACGATGGCCAGGCTGTCGCCCTTGTTCAGTTCCAGGCTGAGTTCGTGCAGGATGGTCAGTTCACCTTCCGCGCTGGGAACCACTTTGCTAAGGTTCTTCGCGGTGAGAATACTTGCGCCCATGGAGAATCCGATGCGTGTGTGGTTTTTGAGTGCTGGCCTGGCCTTGATGTGCATGGCCCAGAACGCAGCGGCGGGTACTGTCCTGATCGTTGGCGATAGTATCAGCGCCGGTTTCGGACTGGATACCCGCTTGGGGTGGGTATCGCTGCTTGAGCAACGGCTCAAGGCCGAAGGTTTCGACGACAAAGTGGTCAATGCGTCCATCAGCGGCGACACCAGTGCCGGAGGCCAGGCGCGCCTGCCCGCGCTGCTTGCAGAGCATAAACCCGAGTTGGTAATCCTCGAATTGGGCGGCAACGATGGCCTGCGCGGAATGCCGCCAGCGCAATTGCAACAAAATCTTGCCTCGATGATCGACAGCTCGCGCAAGCAAGGCGCCAAGGTGTTATTGCTCGGCATGCAACTGCCGCCCAATTACGGCAAGCGTTACACCGATGCTTTTGCGCAGGTCTATGGCCAGCTCGCCGAGGATAAAAAGATCCCGCTGGTGCCGTTTTTCCTCGACGGCGTCGGCGGCCATCCGGACTTGATGCAGGCCGATGGTCTGCACCCGGCGGTCGGGGCGCAGGGCAAGTTGCTGGAAAATGTCTGGCCGACGCTAAAACCGCTGCTTTGAGGCTTTTCTAGCGGCAGGCTTTCGGCTAATGTGGCGCCCCCCTGATCGGAGGCCCCGATGTCGCGTTCTGCCTGGTCCCTTTTTGCCTATCAACTGATCGAGCCTGACGAGCAGCTGGATCTGTTCGCCTGCCAGGAAGTGCGGGTGCATCTGGTAACCCGTCAGCTGGAGCTCGGCGGCTCGGCCGATCGCACTCTGTGCGGCAGTCTGCTGCCGGCGCAACCGCGTTTGTCGAGCGTGGATCGCCGGGTGTTTCAGGATCAGCGCCTGTGTTCGCTGTGCCGGGCTATTCTCGAATCGCAGAAGCGCGGGACTTCGCCGATCTGGCCTGAGTTGCGTTTCGAGCTGTAGTTGGGGTGACGAGGGCCGCTGCGCTCCCCAACGGGGGCAAGCCCCCTCGCCACAGGTCTTGTGGCTCCCCGAATATCCGAAGTGCGGTGTACAATCGCGCTCTTATACCCTTGTTGATCATGCGAAGGATGTTCCGGATGTTGCCGCGCTTGCCTGCCGTCACCCGCTGCCTGTCTCTTGCCGCCCTGTGTGTGGCCGGTCCCGTTGCTGCATTGGAGTTGCCCCTGCCACCGCCCGGTGAAGACATCATCGGCCAGGTGCAGGTGATCAAGGCCAAGTACGAAGATACCTTCGCGGACCTTGGCACCACCTACGATCTGGGCTATTCGGAAATGGTCGCGGCCAACCCGGGCGTCGATGCCTGGTTGCCGGGCGCCGGTACCGAGATCGTGCTGCCGACGCGTTTCATTTTGCCGCCCGGCCCGCGTGAAGGCATCGTGATCAACCTTGCCGAATACCGCCTCTACTATTTCCCGAAAGGCCGGAACGTGGTTTACACCTTCCCGCTGGGTATCGGTCGCGAGGGCTGGGGCTCGCCAATCGCCCACACCACCATCACCGCAAAAACGCCGAATCCGACCTGGACTCCGCCAGCCTCGATCAAGGCTGAACACGCCGCCGACGGCGATCCGCTGCCGAACGTTGTGCCGGCCGGTCCGGATAACCCGCTGGGTCCGTTCAAGTTCACCCTGGGCACGCCGGGCTACCTGATCCACGGCTCGAACAAGAAGTTCGGCATCGGCATGCGCACCAGCCACGGTTGCTTCCGCATGTTCAACAACAATGTGCTGGAAATGGCCGGCATGGTTCCGGTGGGCACCTCGGTACGGATCATCAACGATGCGTACAAGTTTGGTCGCAGTGGCGGCAAGGTCTATCTGGAAGCGCACACGCCAATCGACGACAAGGGCAACCCGTCGGTGGTCGACAAGCACACCGCGGTGATCAACGCGATGCTCAAGCGTGAAGACATCACCAACAACCTGCGCATGGACTGGAATGTGGTCCGTGACGTGGTAGCGGCCGAAGATGGTCTGCCAACTGAAATTGGCACGCCAGGCACGGCGGCACCGATGGTTTCCAGCGCACCGCTCGATCTGCAGCAGTAAGCGCAGACAAAAAACCCGCCGATGCGTGATGCGTCGGCGGGTTTTTTATTGCATGAAGAAAATTTCAGGCAAAAAAAAGCCGACCCAAAAATGGGTCGGCTTGATAACAATCCCGAAGGACTATTACTTGCGGCTAGCTTTGTCCAGCATGCGCAGAGCACGCTCGTTAGCTTCGTCAGCAGTCTGTTGTGCTTTTTGAGCAGCAGCCAGAGCTTCATCAGCTTTACGGTAAGCTTCGTCTGCACGAGCCTGGGAGCGAGCAGCTGCGTCTTCAGTAGCGGTCAGACGTGCTTCAGTTTCTTTCGATGCGCTGCTGCAACCGGTAGCCAGAACTGCGGCCAATGCCAGAGCAGAGAATTTCAGAACGTTGTTCATCGTGTTCCCCTTCAAGGACTTTCAATTAAGTGGCTGTCTCCTCCGATTGAGGAAATAGCCGGCGTACATACTACCCATTACTTGTAGTAAGTAAACTGACGTATGGCAAGAAGCAAAAAAATTGTAGGCGTTGATTCTTTTTCGAGCAACTTTTAACTGCATTGTTTAAAAAATAAACAGCTGCAAGCCCCGAGCTGAGCGAGTCAAGGCAAAAAAGTTCCCGCTGTCGCAGACTGCTTTACCCAGTCTTGGCTAAAGTCTGTCTACATGGATTCGTCCATACTTTTGTTGTGAAATTGCGGGCTGCCTCGCACATCTTTGTCCATGTTGAGGTGACTTTAAAACAGGTCGCACGTCTTAAGTCTCAACATCCGGCAATGTTCAGGCTTTGGCTTCGGGAGGATAT
Source organism: Pseudomonas sp. TWP3-2 (assembly GCF_049897765.1). NCBI lineage: Bacteria > Pseudomonadati > Pseudomonadota > Gammaproteobacteria > Pseudomonadales > Pseudomonadaceae > Pseudomonas > Pseudomonas sp. TWP3-2. The sequence goes on from NZ_JAFCWW010000003.1 coordinate 372,674, forward strand.
TTCCCCCCGGCCGCCCCTGCGTCCACCGGAGCAGCCCGTCGCGGGCGAGCACGATGACGAGTGCACCTTGAGCAATTATGCCAATGGTGCCTACTATTTATAACGTGCTCGGGTTCGCGAGATCGGTGTGGCTCTTCTCGGTGACCAGCAGGCACGGGGTGGCGTAGATGTTCCTTCGCCGGGAAAACATCGGTAAGGTAGGGGTCGAATCCAAGACCCGCGAGGAGTAGTGATGAGCGAGGCGTTGTCCATCCACCATGACCAGGCTGGTCATCAGTTCGAGACCAATGTGGACGGTCATCGTGCCTATCTGACCTATATGGATCTGGGGAAACAGACCCTGGATATCTATCGCACCTTCGTGCCTAACGCCCTGCGTGGCCGAGGCATTGCAGCGGCCCTGACCGAACAGGCGCTGCAATATGCCGACGAAATGGGCTACACCGTTATTCCGTCGTGCTCCTACGTCGAGCGCTACATGGAGCGTCACCAGCGCCGCGCTGCCAAGATCTGACGCAGACAAAACGAACACACAAAAACGCCGGGCAATGCCCGGCGTTTTTTTATACGTGCGAAACGCCGATCAGCTGCGCTGACGCTTCGGCAGTACATCCTTGAGCTTGGCGTGCATGCTGCGCAAGGTGTTTTCGGTGGCGGACCAGTCGATGCAGGCATCGGTGATCGACACGCCGTACTGCAAATCGGCGAGGTCTTTCGGGATCGCCTGGCAGCCCCAGTTCAGGTGACTCTCGACCATCAGACCGATGATCGACTGGTTGCCTTCGAGGATCTGGTTGGCGACGTTCTCCATCACCAGCGGTTGCAGCGCCGGGTCCTTGTTGGAGTTGGCGTGGCTGCAATCGACCATGATGTTCGGCTTGATCTTCGCCTTGTTTAGTGCTTGCTCGCACAGGGCGACGCTGACCGAATCGTAGTTCGGCTTGCCGTTGCCGCCGCGCAGCACCACGTGACCGTAGGCATTGCCCTTGGTGGTGACGATCGACACGCCACCTTCCTGGTTGATGCCGAGGAAACGGTGCGGGCTGGAGACCGACTGCAAGGCGTTGATCGCCACGGTCAGGCCGCCGTCAGTGCCGTTCTTGAAGCCGACTGCCGAGGACAGGCCGGAAGCCATTTCGCGGTGAGTCTGGGATTCGGTGGTACGCGCGCCGATGGCCGACCAACTGATCAGATCCTGCAAGTATTGCGGGGAGATCGGGTCGAGCGCTTCGGTGGCGGTCGGCAGGCCTTTCTCGGCCAGATCCAGCAACAACTGGCGACCGATGTGCAGACCGTCCTGAATCTTGAACGAGTCATCCAGGTACGGATCGTTGATCAGACCTTTCCAGCCGACGGTGGTACGCGGCTTCTCGAAGTACACGCGCATCACCAGATACAAGGTGTCGGAGACTTCCGCCGCCAGCACTTTGAGGCGCTCGGCGTATTCGTGGGCAGCCTTGATGTCGTGGATCGAGCATGGGCCAATCACCACGAACAGACGGTGGTCGGTGCCATCGAGAATGTTGCGGATGACTTCGCGGCCCTTGGTCACGGTGCGCAAGGCAGCGTCGCTCAGAGGGATATCGCGCTTGAGCTGATCGGGAGTGATCAGCGTCTCGTTGGAAGCGACGTTTAGGTCGTTGATCGGTAAATCAGCCATCGTTTACTCGTCAGGTCACGGGTGCCGGCCGCCAGCGATCCCCGCGCGGCGGAGCACAGCGAATTTAAGCGCGTCGGGGGAGCAGAACCTTAGCGCGTTAGACGCCCGCTCGACAATGGGCAAACCGCGCTTTGCAGCCAGTTAATCCGGCGTTTGCTCGGCAAAAGCCTTGCGCACGTTGTCGTGGGAGAACTCATCGGCGTGCTGCTCGACCCATTGCAGCGCCCGCGCCTGAATATCCTGCAAGTCTTCGTGGGCTTCGTTGATGCGGCAAAAACGCTCGATCTGACACACCTGCTCACCCATTCGCGCGCTGAACAGCGTCTGTTCATCAGTGAAGGCAATCCCCAGCAGATAGCCCTTTTTACGGCGCAGGCACCAGGCGACATAGCCCGGATAGGCGAAGTCGGCATTCAGCGTCGGCATGCGCACTTGCAGCGCCGTGCCATGGCGCCAGGCGCGGTGGTAATTGCAAGCGATGCCGCCGAGGCTGATAGTGTGCAGCCGTTGTCGCGAAATACACTCAGGTGTGAGCAAAGTCAGTTCGACTGGCACATCTTCCGGATGAGGAATGAAACGTCCCATGAGCACAGACTCCCTGTGTCGGCCATTTGACATTGTTTCCCCCGGTATAGTGGTCGAATTGCACCTGACCGATTTCGACGCCGACCAACGGCTGCTGGCGATGGATGGCGTTTCGCTGGTGATTTTCACCAGTGTTGGCTGCGCCAGTTGCCGCTTTGCCCGCGAAGTTTTGCCGGGGCTCGAACTGGCCGTCGATCGCCTGTGCTGGATCGATGCCGGTGACAACGGTGGGCTGGTCGAGCGTTATCAGGTGTTTCATTTGCCGGCGCTGTTTGTGGTGCGCGACGGCGAGTTCTTTGGGGCATTGCACACGCGCCTGAGCGCTGACGAGCTGAACACAGCCGTGGCCCAGGCGCTGAGTCGAACTGCAGAGGAGTTGCCATGATGGGGGCAGTCAATAAACCGGTGGTCGGGATAATCGGCACCGGGGCAATCGGTGGTTTCTACGGCGTGATGCTGGCGCGCGCCGGTTTCGATGTGCACTTTCTGTTACGCAGCGAATTTGCCGCCGTGGCCGAGCGCGGCTTGCAGGTGGATAGCGCGGTGCACGGTTTGCTCACGTTGAATCCTGCGCAGGCCTATTCCAAGGCCGACGATATGCCAGCCTGCGACTGGCTGCTGGTGGGCGCCAAGACCCATAGCAATGCTGATCTGGCGCCTGCAATCATTCATGCGGCCAAGCCCGACGCGAAAGTGCTGTTGCTGCAAAACGGTCTGGATGTTGAAGACAGTCTGCGTGAGTTGTTGCCCGACTCCCTGCATCTGCTCGGCGGCTTGTGCCTGATTTGCGTACACCGCGAAGGTCCGGGTTTGATCACTCATCAAGCTTTGGGCTCGGTGAATGTCGGCTACCACAGCGGCCCGGAGCTGGATGACGCAGCACGCATGGCAATCGTCGAGGAGGGCGCCGGACTGTTCCGCAGTGCTGGCATCGACTCGCAGGCCATGGCCAATCTGCATCAGGCGCGCTGGCAGAAACTGGTGTGGAACATCCCTTACAACGGACTTTCGGTGCTGCTCGGCGCCAGCACCACGCCACTGATGGCCGATGCCGACAGCCGCGTGCTTATCAAGGATCTGATGGCCGAAGTGGTGCAGGGCGCCAAGGCTTGTGGTCACGAAATCCCGGCGGGTTACGCTGATTTTCTATTCGGCATGACCGAGAAATTGCCCGACTATTGGCCGAGCATGCACCACGATTTACTGCACAAACGACCGCTGGAACTGGCAGCCATTTACGCTCGGCCACTGGCAGCGGCGAAGGCGGCCGGTTGTGAGTTGCCGGGGATTGAAGCGCTGTATCGCAGTTTGAGTTTTATCGACCGGCGCAACGTTTAAGCCGGTCGCTTTGGGGGAAATGCATGGCCAAGAATATCGATGACAAACTGGTGCTGGCGATTTCCTCGCGAGCGCTGTTCGACCTGAGTGAGAGCCACAAGATTTATCTGGCGAGCGGCGTCGAGGCCTACCGGCAATATCAGATCGAGCACGAGGACGAAATTCTCGCGCCGGGTGATGCGTTCCCGCTGGTGGAAAAACTGCTGAACCTCAACAGCCGTCTCGGTCGCGCGCGGGTCGAGGTGATTCTGGTATCGCGCAACAGCGCCGATACCGGGTTGCGCGTATTCAACTCGATCACTCATTACGGCCTGGCGATTTCCCGCGCGGCGTTCGTTGGCGGGCGCAGTCCTTATCCGTATCTGAAGGCGTTCGGCTGCGATCTGTTTCTCTCCACGCACGCCGAAGATGTGCGCGCCGCGCTTGACGCTGGTTTCGCCGCGGCGACGATCTTGTCCGGTGGCGCCAGTCGTGCGGCGAGTGACGAATTGCGCATCGCTTTCGACGGCGATGCGGTGCTGTTTTCCGATGAGTCGGAGCGGGTCTATCAGTCCGGCGGACTCGAAGCGTTTCAGGCCAAAGAACGCGAATCGGCACGCGAGCCATTACGCGGAGGCCCGTTCAAAGGCTTTCTGGCGGCGCTCAATCTGTTGCAGCGCGAGTTTCCGGATGAGGACTGCCCGATCCGCACAGCGCTGGTTACCGCACGTTCGGCACCTGCGCATGAGCGGGTAATTCGCACTTTGCGCGAATGGGATATTCGTCTGGATGAGTCACTGTTTCTTGGCGGACTAACCAAATCGGCATTTCTCGAAGCGTTCGCCGCTGACGTGTTTTTCGACGATCAGGCCGGTCACTGTGAGCTTGCGCGCGAAGTGGTCGCCACCGGCCACGTGCCTCACGGCATCAGCAACGAACCCGCGACCTAAAGCCCACATTGTTCAAGACGTTGCGTCACACGTCGTACTCGCCAAGGCACTGCTAAGCTGAATCAAATCTCCGCCAATCTTGGCTTGCGAGGAGGTCATATGATTCGTTCGATGCTGTATGCCACTGACCTCGGTCTGTACGCACCGTTAGTGATGCAGCATGCCTTGGCGATGGCGCGAACGTTCAATGCCGACTTGTATGTGGTGCACGCGGTCGAGCCGATGGGCTTGTTCGCCGAGTCGGTGTTGCAGAGCTATCTCGACGAGCAGGCGTTGAACGAATTTCACAGCCAGGGTCTGAAAACTGTGATCGCCAATATCGAGCAGCGGGTGCTCGACAGCTTTCGTGAAGAGCTGGGGGGCGAGGGCGAGCAAGACCTGCTGCGGATTCGCGCGGTACGCGTGCTGCAAGGCGATCCGGCGCAGGTGATTCTTGATCAGGCGCAGAAACTCTCTGTCGATTTGCTGATCGTAGGCAGTCATAGCCATGGAGTCGGTGCGCAGACACCACTGGGGCGTACGGCAGCGCGGGTGCTGCAAATGGCCCCGGTGCCGGTTTACATGGTTCCGCTGGTGGAGCGTCGGCGCCGGGAGGATCGCTGAAGCAGCAATAATGGCGCTTTGATAAAAAAGTTCTAGATTTATTCTTCAAACCATTAATATAGTTATATACCGTCGCTGATGCCCGTGGCGTCTACCTGCTTTGAGGGATTCATATGAAGCTTCAACAACTGCGCTACATCTGGGAAGTGGCGCACCACGACCTCAACGTTTCCGCTACAGCCCAAAGCCTCTATACCTCTCAACCGGGCATCAGTAAGCAAATCCGCCTTCTCGAAGACGAACTCGGCGTCGAAGTATTTGCCCGCAGCGGCAAGCACCTGACCCGCGTCACGCCGGCCGGCGAGCGCATCATCACCACCGCAGGTGAGATTCTGCGCAAAGTCGAAAGCATCAAGCAGATAGCCCAGGAATTCTCCAACGAGAAGAAGGGCACCCTGTCGATCGCTACCACCCACACCCAGGCACGTTATGCATTGCCGCCGGTGATCAGCAATTTCATCAAGCAATACCCGGACGTGGCGCTGCACATGCACCAGGGTTCGCCGATGCAGATCGCCGAAATGGCCGCTGACGGCACCGTCGATTTCGCCATCGCCACTGAAGCGCTGGAGCTGTTCGGCGATCTGGTGATGATGCCGTGCTACCGCTGGAACCGCTGCGTGGTCGTGCCGCAGGGCCACCCGCTGACCAAACTGCCGAAGCTGACGCTCGAAGCATTGGCCGAATACCCGATCGTAACTTACGTGTTCGGCTTCACCGGCCGTTCGAAACTCGACGAAGCGTTCAGCCATCGCGGCCTGACGCCGAAAGTCGTGTTCACTGCGGCCGACGCCGACGTGATCAAAACCTACGTGCGTCTGGGTCTGGGTGTTGGCATCGTGGCGAAAATGGCCGTCGATACCAAACTCGATAATGACCTGGTGGTGCTCGATGCCAGCGAACTGTTCGAATCCAGTGTGACCAAGATCGGTTTCCGTCGCGGGACCTTTCTGCGTGGCTTCATGTGCGACTTCATAGAGAAATTCGCGCCGCACCTGACTCGTGAAGTCATGGCCAAAGCCATTGCCTGCCACAACAAGCAGGAACTGGAAGAGCTGTTCGACGGCGTCGAACTGCCAGTTCACTAAGCAACTTTCTACAGCACCTCGGTGACAGCAAACTGTTGCCGAGCGCCCGCCACCAGAATCTCCACCTCATCACCCTCGAACTTGCCCAGCAGGCTTTTGCCCAGCGGTGAGCGCGGGGTGATGACGGTAATCGGCTGACCGACCATGTCGATCTTCAGGCCCGCCGCATCCGGCGCCAGAAACAGCCATTGTTCGCGACCCTTTTCGTCTTCCAGACCGAGCAGGGCACCGATTTCGATTCCCCGCTGATCGTCATAGGCGCGTAGAACCATGTTCTGGCACAGCGCCAGTGACTGGCGAATTTCCTCGACGCGCTTGGCCTGACCGGCTGCCAGATACGATGCTTCCAGACCTAAAGTGTCGTACTTGTTTTCGGCGATGTTCTCTTCGTGGGTCGCGGTTTCGTAAGCGGTCTGTGCGGCGCGCTCGGCGATGTCGAGGTCAAGCCGCAGTTTGTCGAGAATCAATTGGTGCACGGTTTGCTTGTTCATGATCAATCGCAGAATTGCAGGACGTTGGCGCGACTTTTTTCGCTCGGGGCATTCTTGTCCTGTTGCAACCAGAACTGACATTTCGGATTCGCCTGATTACGGCTGCTGGCGCGTGCTGCATCCAGACGCTGCGCCTGTTCATTCTTGCGCAGGTTTTCTTCGTACTGCTCGAACATGCGGTTTTGCGGCTCCGGTTGCGGCGCGGGTTCCGGCTGAATTACCACGGGTGGTTTGCTCAACTGCTGCACGGCTTCGGCGACTGGCGCGAGTTGCTTGCTGAACAGCATCGAGGCCAGCCAGCAGGTCAGTGCGATCGCCAGGAAACCCAGCCACAGTCCCAAGGCAATGCTGCCGGTCAATTGCAGCGCGCTAAGCTGAACAGGCAAGGGGCGACGCGGGTTGGGACGGTAGGGCATGACTGCCTCCTGGCGGATGAATGCGGGCAAGTGGCGATTGTCGCAGAAAGATTAATCGCCGTCGGCTCTTCTGCACCGACAGATTTATGCGGACAATCAGCGCTTTTGCCAACGGGAGTCAGGAATGCCGCAAGTGAACACCCGCTGGGACATCTTTTGCACCGTGGTCGACAACTTCGGTGACATCGGCGTGACCTGGCGACTGGCCCGGCAACTGGTGGCCGAGCATGTAGTGAACGTGCGGTTATGGGTCGATGACTTGCGCGCGTTCGAGAAGATCTGCCCGCAGATCGACGCCAGTCTTCAACAGCAAACCCAACAAGGCGTGGAGGTTCGCCACTGGCCAAGCGAGTGGCCGCAAGCAGATTCTGCCGACGTAGTGATCGCCGCGTTCGCCTGCCAATTGCCCGGCGCCTACATGGACGCCATGGCCGCGCGGGACAAGCCACCGTTGTGGCTCAATCTCGATTACCTCAGCGCCGAAGACTGGGTAGTCGGTTGCCATGGCCTGCCGTCGGTGAAGTACAAGTCGGTGCAGAAGATCTTCTTCTTTCCTGGCTTTCATCCAGACACTGGCGGGTTGTTGCGTGAGCACGGATTGCTGGAACGGCGTCAGGCATTTCAGCAAGATCCGGAAGCGCAGCGACAATTCCTGCAAGAGCTGGGGATCGACCCTGCCCCCGGATCACAGCTGATTTCGCTGTTTGCCTACGAAAATGCCGGGCTGGCCAGTTGGCTGGATGTGCTGGCCGCCGATGCCATGCCAACGCATTTGCTGGTGCCGGAAGGGCGGATTCTCGGCGATGTAGCGCGCTGGCTCGGCGTGGACTCGCTGGCGGCGGGTGCATTGCACGTGCGTCAGTCTCTTACCGTGCAGGTGCTGCCATTCGTGCGTCAGGATCAATACGATCAATTGCTCTGGTGCTGCGATTTCAACGCGGTGCGCGGCGAAGATTCGTTCGTGCGCGCGCAATGGGCCGCACGACCGATGCTCTGGCACATCTATCAGCAAGACGAAGACATCCATCTGGACAAGCTCGACGCCTTCCTGAATATCTATACAAAAAGCCTTTCCCCGGCGGCGGCCGAGGCGATAAACGGTCTGTGGCGCGCATGGAGTGCCGGCCAACCGATCGGCGCGCACTGGCTCGCGGCCCGCGAACATTGGCCCGAGCTGCAAAAGCATGCCGAACAATGGTGTCTGGAACAGGCCTTGCAGGCTGATCTTGCCGCAGCGCTGGTAAGCTTTTACCTAAATTGGATATGATACGCGGCCTAGATTTTTGTAAATCCCATCCAAATTCGGATATTCGTAATGAAAACTGGTAAAGAACTGAAACCCGGGATGGTGATCCGTCTCGAAAACGATCCTTGGCTGGTGCAGAAAGCTGAGTTCACCAAGTCGGGCCGTAACAGCGCGATCATGAAGACCAAGCTGAAAAACCTGCTGACCGGTTACAAGACCGAGATCGTTTACAGCGCCGACGACAAACTGGACGACGTGATCCTCGACCGCAAAGAAGCGACCCTGTCCTTCATCAGCGGCGACTCCTACACGTTCATGGACACCACTGACTACACCATGTACGAGCTGAACGCTGAAGACATCGAAGCCGTTCTGCCTTTCGTTGAAGAAGGCATGACCGATGTTTGCGAAGCGATCTTCTTCGAAGAGCGTCTGGTTTCGGTAGAACTGCCGACCACCATCGTACGTGTAGTTGATTACACCGAAGGTTCGGCTCGCGGCGACACTTCCGGCAAAGTAATGAAGCCAGCCAAGCTGAGCAACGGTACCGAGCTGCAAGTTGCTGACTTCATCGAAATCGGTGACAAGATCGAGATCGACACCCGCGAAGGCGGTTCCTACAAAGGCCGTGCTAAATAAGCACCGTTTTTTACGGAAAGAAAAAGCCCGACCATTGAGTCGGGCTTTTTTGTGCCTGCGATTTGCCGTCAGACGGTGACGTGCAGGCGTACTTCGACATTGCCGCGAGTGGCGTTGGAGTACGGGCAAACCTGGTGGGCGGCGTCGACCAGACTTTGCGCGTCGGCTTGTTCCAGACCCGGCAGGCTGATGTGCAGGTCGATGTCCAGACCGAAACCGCCAGGGATCTGGCCGATGCCGACATGCGCAGTGATCGCGGCGTCGTTCGGGATAGTGCGCTTGGTCTGGCTGGCAACGAATTTCAGCGCGCCGATAAAGCAGGCCGAATAGCCCGCAGCGAACAGTTGCTCAGGGTTGGTCGCTGCACCGCCGGCACCACCGAGCTCTTTCGGAGTGGCGAGTTTGACGTCGAGCACGTTGTCGCTGGAAATCGCACGACCGTCACGGCCGCCGGTGGAGGTTGCGATTGCGGTGTAGAGAGTTTGCATGGTCTGAGCCTCGAACGATGTGGGTTATGTGCGCTAATTGTTTGCGCGTTAACTAAGTGCGAGGCGAATGTATCGCGCTAATGTTTAGTGCGCAATATAAATATTCAGATTTTTCTGTCTCGTGGGAAATCATGTGGAAGCCAGCTACCACAGGGCTGGGATACACCCGAGAACCGCACTTCGCTTTTCACCACTCAACACAATGAGCGTTAGCTCGAGTAAAGCTCTTGATCTCAAACGCCCATCGGCAGGCTGAGTGGAGGGATTGATCCGGGGGAGGGAGCGAAGCGACGTTTGGCGCAGCCAAACACATCGAGAGGAGGTGCAGCGAAGCAAACCGGAGGCGATGCCCCCGGATCGATCCCGGAGCGAAGGAACCCGAGCCACAGCGAGGGCCGAACGTCAGGGAAAAGCCTTTTGGGTTACCTTTTCGGCGTCTGGAAAAGGTGACCCGCCGTAAGGGCGGACCCCTAGGAAGCCGTTACCGCAGCAAAGGATATGTACTCAGCCAAAAAAACCATCGCCTGATCCGACGCCATCGCTGGCAAGCCAGCTCCCACAGGAGTCAGGTGCAGGCCTTAGATCAGGCTTTCCTGCAGATGACCGCGCAACGCCTGCAATTCGCTCTGTAGATTCTGCAACCGTTCCAGGCTGAAACCGCTCGCCCCAAGGATGCACGGAGGAACACTCCGCGCCTGCTCTTGTAGCGCCCGGCCCTTGGCGGTCAACTCGACAATCACCACCCGCTCATCCTCACGGCTGCGAGTGCGACTGAGCAGACCTTCAACCTCCAGACGTTTAAGCAACGGCGTCAGCGATCCCGGATCGGTCAGCAGACGGGTGCTGATTTCTCCGACAGTCAAACCATCCTTCTCCCACAGCACCATCATTGCCAGATACTGCGGATAGGTCAGGCCCAGCGCTTGCAACAGCGGCTTGTAGACCTTGGTCATCATCAGCGAAGTCGAATGCAGCGCGAAGCACGCCTGGTTGTCCAGTAACAGTTCTGCGCAATGGTCGGTGGTGGTACGGTCGGTGGTCATGTCAAAGCCTTGATCAGTAATGGGATGAATCTAGCGTCCGAATCTTTAACGCGCCAGATAATTCTAGCCGGCGTGCCGCTGCAGATCCCGTTGCAGCGCCAGGTCCCATGGCGGTACCGGGCTGAAGCGGGTTTTCAGATATTCCAGCAACAAACGGCTGCGCGAACTGGCTTGTTGCTCAAGACGCAGTGCATAAATACCGGTGGATTCCGGCTTCGGCAGGCCGTTCTCGCAAAACAACGGCAGCAATTCGCCACGCAACAGGTATTCGCTGGCCAGCCACGTCGGCAAGTGCGCGATGCCCAGCCCCGCGAGCGCGCCACAGACCAGCGCTTCGGCATTATTGGCGCTCATGCGGATCCGCGCTGGACGCTGCAATTGCATCTGTCCGTCGCGTTCGAAGCGCCAGGCGAAGGGCGGGGCGAGGCCTTCCCAGTCGAGGCCGTCATGCTCGCCGAGTTGCGCCGGATCGCTCGGTACGCCACGCCGATGCAGGTATTCGGGGCTGGCGCAGGCGATGCGCACCATGCTCGCCAGCGGCGTGGCGACCAGTCGCGTGTCAGCCAGTTGTCCGGCACGCAGCACCAGATCGACCTTGCCCAGGTTCGAGCCGCCCATGTCGACGAAACTGTCGATCAGATGCAACTGCACATCGAGCCCCGGGTACAGCACCAGAAAATCGGCAATCACCGGCGCCAGATGCCGGCGGCCGAACGCGGCGGGAGCATCGACCCGAATCAAGCCTTCCGGTGCACTGCTCAGCGACACGGCTTCCGCTCGAGCCAGTTGCAGCTCGGCAACAATCCGCCGCGCCCGTTCAGCAAATGCCAGACCGGCCGGTGTGGCGCGCACCGCATGAGTGCTGCGGATAAACAACTGACTGCCGACTGCCGCTTCGAGACTGTCGATACGCCGTGCGACCGCCGAAGGTGTCAGCGGATGGCGGCGCGATGCGGCGGAAAAGCTGCCGCTCTCAAGAACATCGAGAAACAAGCCGAGCTGGTCGGTCAGTTGATTGGGATTCATGGCTATAACCGCTGCTTGTGCGAAGTTGGCACAGCCATTGTGCGTTGCTGTGCGTTTCCGTGCCAGCGTCGACTGCGTAGGATGACTCGCCTGACATATGAGGATGGTGCTGTGATCGAGTTCTTGTTGTACCTGTTGTTTGGCGCCGCCCTCGGCACCCTGGGTGGCATCTTCGGTATCGGCGGTGGCCTGATCGCGATTCCATTGCTCGGCGTGTGGTTCGGCCTCGATCAACAACTCGCGCAAGGTACGGCGCTGGTGATGGTGGTGCCCAATGTGATGCTGGCGCTGTGGCGTTATCACCAGCGCAATCGCATCGAACTGCGCCACGCGTTGCCATTGGCGTTGATGGGTTTCTGTTTTGCCTGGCTCGGTTCGATCTGGGCGGTGGGCATCGACGCACAAACCATGCGCATTGGCTTCGTCGCGTTTCTGGTGGTGCTGTCGGCGTACAACCTGATCCGCATGTTCGGCGCGCGGCCGTCGAGCACTTCCGAAATGCGCTACTCATGGCCGTGGCTTGGCGTGCTGGGCGCGGCGTCCGGCACCATGGGCGGTTTGTTCGGAGTGGGCGGGGCGGTGGTGGCGACGCCGGTTTTGACCAGCCTGTTCGGCACCACGCAAGTGGTCGCGCAAGGCCTGTCACTGGCGCTGGCATTGCCGAGCACCGGCGTCACGCTGGTGACCTACGCGGTGCATCACGAGGTGGACTGGATGATCGGCCTGCCGTTGGCGGTTGGCGGTTTACTGAGCATCAGTTGGGGCGTGAAGATCGCCCACGCGATGCCGGAAAAACTCCTGCGTGGGCTGTTCTGCGGTTTTCTGGTGCTGTGCGCGGTGATGCTCGCCTTTAAAGTTTGAAGCCTTCGACGATGTGCTCGGCCAGGCACTCGGTGATCGGCGACGGGTTGTTCAAGTTGCGGATCAACATGATGCTCGCCTCGGGCAGCAGCGGCAGATCTTCGGCAGCGCCGAGAATGCGCATGTCCGGGGTGATCAGGCTTTCCAGTTGCGCGGTGATCGCCAGACCCGCGCTGACCACTGCCATCAGCGCCGACAGGCTGGTGCTGTTGTAGGCGATGCGGTAATCGCGGCCCATTGCGTCCAGCGCATTGCACGCCCACAAGCGGCAGAAACAGTCACTGTTGAACATCGCCAGCGGCAACGGCGTCTGTTCGTGGGCACTGAAATTCTGCGCCTCGGCCCAGACGAAACGCTCCTTGCGCAGTAACTGACCAATCTCGTTGCCCGGTTCGCGGGTCACGATCGACAAATCCAGATCGGTACGTTGCAGCAACTGTTTGCTCGATTCGCAATGCACTTCAATCTGGATCAGCGGATAGAACTGGGCGAAGCGCGACAGAATCCCCGGCAGGAAGCGCATCACATAGTCGTCCGGCGTACCGATGCGCACCGTGCCGACCATGTGCGGCTCGCGCAAGGTGTTGAACACCTCACTGTGCAGCTTGAGGATGCGCCGTGCGTAACCCAACAAAACCTGGCCTTCGGCAGTCAGCCGCACCTGGCGCCCGTCGCGCTCGAACAATTGGCGCTGCAACACGTCTTCTTCCAGACGCTTCATCTGCATGCTCACTGCCGACTGCGTGCGGTTGACCATTTCGCCGGCGCGGGTGAACCCGCCCTGATCGGCAATCGCGACAAAGGTGCGCAGAACATCGGTATCGATACTGGGGTAGGCGGACAATTGATGAATCTCCGTGATGCTTGCCATCAGAAACATTCGTTGGATTGATCGTAGTCCTGGCGCGAGACTGAAGCCATCCCTAAAGGAGGGCGACACGATGAAAGGTCAAAAAGCGTATGTAAGTGATGAGCGCGTTTCGGTCCATCTCATTTCCGATCTGTTGCATAAATTCAACCGCTGGTACGAACTGCACCGCGAACGCGAGTTGCTCGCCAGCCTCAGCGACGAAGCGCTGAAGGATATCGGCGTTAGCCGTGCCGATGTCGAGCATGAGTCAGTGCGGCCGTTCTGGGACGATCCGATGCATAAATGATGAGGGCAGCGCTACACAAACCCCTTTCCGGTGAGGTAGGTTGCGAGCAGACACGGAGATGCTCATGCCCGCGACATTGTCCTTTTCCATCAAACAGGCTCGACGTCTGGCACTGGCCGCCCAAGGGTTCAACGGGCGCCAGCCGCCGGTCGTCAAAGCGCCGCATCTCAACCGGCTGATCGAACGGCTCGGTCTGCTGCAAATCGATTCCGTCAACGCGGTGGTGCGCTCGCACTACTTGCCGCTGTTTTCCCGCCTTGGTTCCTACTCTTCTGAATTGCTCGACCAGGCTGCCTGGAGTTCGGGCCGGCGTCGTACTTTGTTCGAATACTGGGGCCACGAAGCGTCGTTGCTGCCGCTGTCGATGTACCCGTTGATGCATTGGCGCATGCAGCGCGCCAAACAAGGTGCGGACATTTATCAGCAATTGGCGCGGTTTGGTCGTGAGCAGCAGGAAACCATTCGCCGCGTGCTGGGATTGGTCGAGGAGCGGGGCGCGTTAGGGGCGGGCAGTGTCTCGACCCGTCAGGACAAGGCCGGGCCTTGGTGGGACTGGAGCGCCGAGAAGCATGCGCTGGAATGGCTGTTCGCGGCGGGCGAAGTCACCGTCGCCGGGCGCCGTGGTTTTGAGCGTTTGTATGACTTGCCGGAGCGCGTGCTGCCAGCGTCAATCCTGCAACAGCCGTTGCCGGATGAGGCCGAGGCGCAACGCGGTTTGTTGCTGCACGCGGCAACGGCGTTGGGCGTCGGCACCGAGAAAGATCTGCGTGATTACTTCCGCTTGAACCCCAGCGATGCTCGCCCGCGTCTGGCTGAGCTGGTCGAGGATGGGCAATTGCTGACTTGTGAAGTCGCCGGTTGGCGGCAAATCGCCTATTGCCTGCCCGAGTCGAAAATCCCGCGCAAGGTCGAGGCCAGTGCGCTGTTGTCACCGTTCGATTCGCTAATTTGGGAGCGTAGCCGCACTGAGCGCTTGTTTGATTTCCGCTATCGGCTGGAGATCTACACGCCGCAGGACAAACGGGTTTTCGGCTATTACGTGTTGCCGTTTCTGCACAACGAGCGGATCGCCGCGCGAGTAGATTTGCGGGCGGAGCGGGCGTTGGGGCGGTTGGCGGTGCATGCGGTGCATGAGGAAGATCAAGGGCTTGATGACGAGGGAATGCATGCGTTGGCGCTGAATCTGCGGCGGATGGCCGATTGGCTGGGGCTGGAGCGGGTGCAGCTCAATTGTCAGCGCGAGAGTGCCAGTCGGCTCCGGGTGGCTATGATTCACATCGGCTGCGACTGATCGGGCCTCATCGCTGGCAAGCCAGCTCCCACAGTGTCCGTGTCGTTCACAAAATAAATGTACGACACCAATCCTGTGGGAGCGGGCTTGCCCGCGATGAGGCCAGTTCAATCAGTGAAGATTTCGGAACTCAGCGTCGAACCTGTTTCAAGGTTTCAGCAATCAAAAACGCCAATTCCAGAGACTGATCAGCATTCATCCGCGGATCACAGTGGGTGTGATAGCGATCCGACAAGCCGTCTTCAGTAATTGGCCGCGCACCGCCAATGCATTCGGTCACGTTCTGCCCGGTCATCTCGATATGAATGCCGCCGGCGTAAGTGCCTTCCGCTTCGTGCACCTGGAAGAACTGCTTGACCTCGCCAAGGATCTGCGCGAAGTCGCGGGTCTTGTAACCGCTGCTGGCCTTGATCGTGTTGCCGTGCATCGGATCGGAACTCCACAGCACTTGCTTGCCTTCGCGCTGCACGGCGCGGATCAACGCTGGCAGATGATCGCCGACCTTGTTTGCACCCATCCGCGCAATCAGGTTCAAGCGCCCCGGATCGTTGTCCGGGTTCAGCACGTCGATCAGGCGGATCAAGTCGTCCGGGTTCATGCTCGGGCCGACTTTGACGCCGATCGGGTTGTTCACCCCACGCAAAAACTCGACGTGAGCACCGTCGAGCTGACGAGTACGGTCGCCGATCCACAGCATGTGCGCCGAGCAATCGTAGTAATCGTTGGTCAGGCTGTCGCGGCGCACGAAGGCTTCTTCGTAATTCAGCAGCAGCGCTTCGTGGGCGGTGAAGAAGCTGGTTTCGCGCAATTGCGGCGAGCTGTCCATGCCGCAGGCGCGCATGAATGCCAGGGTTTCATCGATGCGGTCGGCGAGGTGGCTGTATTTCTCGGCCAGCGCCGAGTTGGCGATGAAGTCGAGGTTCCACTTGTGCACCTGATGCAGATCAGCGAACCCGCCCTGAGCGAACGCGCGCAGCAGGTTCAGAGTGGCGGTGGACTGGTGATACGACTGCAACAGGCGTTCCGGATCCGGCACGCGGCTCTTTTCATCGAAGCCGATGCCGTTGACGATGTCGCCACGGTAGGCCGGCAAGGTCACGCCGTCGATGGTCTCGTCGTTGGCCGAACGCGGCTTGGCGAACTGACCGGCCATGCGCCCGACTTTGACCACCGGGCAACCAGCGGCGAAGGTCATGACGATGGCCATTTGCAACAGCACTTTGAACGTGTCGCGAATCTTTGCGGCGGAGAACTCGGCGAAGCTCTCGGCGCAATCGCCGCCCTGCAACAGGAACGCGCGGCCTTGGGTCACTTCGGCAAACTGACGGCGCAACTCCCGGGCTTCACCGGCAAACACCAGCGGCGGATAGCTGGCCAGCGTCTGCTCGACCTGGCGCAGGTGCGCGGCGTCGGGGTATTGGGGTTGTTGCTGGATCGGCAAGGCGCGCCAGCTGTCAGGGCTCCAGGGTTGGCTCATCATGTTCTCTAAAAGGTTCTACGCACGGACGGCCATGTTAGCAGCAATTAGTGCGTGACCTGCTCGCGCCGCATCGCCGACAATCGCCGCTTTGCCACGGCGCCATAGCCGCGCCATCGCGTCACCGCGCCCGGTGACCATCAGGAGACGAAATGACTGAGGAGCGCGTCGAGCTGTTGCTCGCCGAAGTACAGGATGAGTTCGGCGTGATTCGCGTGCTGGAAGTCGCCGACTACCGTTTTCTGGAATTTGGCGACGCCATCGAACAAAGCTGCGTGTTCACCGCCGATCCGAGCTGGCTGGAGTACGACTACACCCGTGCGATGTTGATCGGCGCGTTGTGCCACGAACATCCGGAGAGCGCGCTGTTTCTGGGGCTGGGGGCGGGAACGCTGACTCAGGCATGCCTGAAGTTTCTGCCGCTGGAAGACGTCGAAGCCATCGAGTTGCGCCCCGACGTGCCGCGTCTGGCGATCGAATACCTTGGGCTGGATGATGACCCGCGGCTTTATATACGCGTTGGCGATGCGCTGGATCTGCTGCCGACTGCCGAGCCTGCGGATCTGATCTTCGTCGACCTGTATACCGACGTCGGCCCCGGCGCTGCGCATCTGGCGTGGAATTTCCTCGGCGATTGTCAGAAACGTCTGAATCCGGGTGGCTGGCTGGTGATCAACCAATGGGCGACCGATGACGGCAAACCGCTAGGCGCGGCGTTGCTGCGCGGGCTCTATCACCGGCATTATTGGGAATTGCCGGTGAAGGAGGGCAACGTGATTCTAATTGTGCCGGCGGACCTTGATCAGGAACTGGATATGGATGCGCTTAGCGCCCGAGCTGAAGCGCTGGCGCCGAAGTTGGGTTACTCGTTGCAGTCACTGATCAAGGCAATTCGCCCCGCCACCTGAACATGGCGATACCCCCCTGTAGGAGCTGCCGAAGGCTGCGATCTTTTGACTTTGACCTTAAAAACAAGATCAAAAGATCGCAGCCTTCGGCAGCTCCTACAGGGAGTGTTTAAATGCCTTTGAAAACCCCGGGCCGGCGCTCCACCATCGAGCGCACACCTTCTTTGGCATCTTCACTGGCGAGCAACTTCTTCACCAGCGGCGGCAAACCTTGCGCGGCTGCCGTCTCGCCTTCATAGCGCGCCTGACGCGCAGACTCCAGCGTCGCCTGCACCCCCAACGGCGCCTGTCGGGCAATCCGTTCGGCCAGTTCAATCGCGCGCGGCAGCAAGTCTTCGCTGGCCATCACCTCCTGCACAAGCCCCAGTCTTAAAGCATCATGTGCATCGAACTCATCACCGGTGAGCAACCAGCGCATCGCATTGCCCCAACCCGCAACTTGGTGAAAGCGCAATGTCGCACCGCCAAACGGAAAAATCCCACGCTGCACTTCCATCTGCGCAAAGCGCGTATTGCTCGCGCACAGGTTAATGTCAGCGGCCAACATCAACTCGATACCGATGGTCAGGCAATAACCCTGCGCCGCGACGATCACCGGTTTGCTCACCCGTGGCCCGACGAACACGCCCCACGGATCGCAACCGCCGGTCGGCACTTGCCAGCCGTCGGCGAGGGCGGCGCTGGCGTTTAGCAGATCCAGCCCGGCGGTGAAGTGCTCGCCATGCGCGAACACCACCGCTACACGCGCCTCGCTGTCGGCCTCGAACTCGCCATAAGCCAGGCTGAGTTCGTTCAGCAGGTCGAGGTCGAAGGCATTGCGTTTGGCCGCTCGATCCAGCCCGATCAGATGGACGTGACCACGACGTTCACGGCTGACGCGGCCGGGGCAGGGCTGATTCATGGGAGTTTCCTCGAGCGGGAAGGGAAAGTGCAGCGACCACATGCCGCACGTCGGTGAATCGTTTAAGCGCCATCGCCAGCAGGGCCGGGCCTGTGAAAAATAGTCCTTTGCGCGATTATCCGCAAAAGCCCGTGACACAGCGGTGACAGACGGATTCAGGCGATAAAAAAAGCTCCCTTTTTCGGTAATTTCCGGTATAGTGCGCGCCGGCCTTTAGCCGGGCCGCGTCAAGGTAGCGCAATTACCGAAGTCAGCTTCGGCTGCATGTCCGCACTGCGGGCTCTTCCAGGACGTTTCTTTTTTTCTTTCATTCGTTTTCGCAAATCCCCGCCGACAAAGCTGCCAGGGCGACTCTTGAGTCTTACACGGCATGCGCAGCTTTGGAGCATGGGTCTTTGCGGATGCACTTAGAGGCAGACCCATGACCCAGGAAACCGGCGGATTCGCCGCTTTTAATCTTAATCCGAACATTCTTGCAGCCGTCATCGCGACTGGCTACGAAGAGCCTTCGGCTATTCAGCAGCAATCGATCCCGATCATCATGGCCGGCCAGGACATGATCGGTCAGGCGCAAACCGGTACGGGTAAAACCGCCGCGTTCGCACTGCCAATTCTCCATTGCATCGATCCTGCAAAGCGCGAACCGCAAGCCCTGATCCTGGCGCCAACCCGTGAGTTGGCGCTGCAAGTAGCAACCGCTTTCGAAACCTACGCCAAGCAAATGCCGGGCGTTACCGTTGTGGCCGTTTACGGCGGCGCGCCTATGGGCCCACAACTGAAAGCAATCCGTAATGGCGCACAGATCGTTGTCGCCACTCCGGGCCGTCTGTGCGACCACCTGCGTCGTGACGAAAAAGTCCTGTCGACCGTGAACCACCTGGTTCTCGACGAAGCGGACGAAATGCTCAAACTCGGTTTCATGGACGACCTGGAAGTTATCTTCAAGGCTCTGCCAGCTACCCGTCAGACCGTTTTGTTCTCGGCGACCCTGCCGCAGTCGATCCGCGCCATTGCCGAACGCCATCTGCGCGATCCGCAACACGTGAAGATCCAGACCAAGACCCAGACCGTTACCGCGATCGAACAGGCTCACCTGTTGGTTCACGCTGACCAGAAGACTTCGGCCGTTCTCAGCTTGCTGGAAGTGGAAGATTTCGACGCACTGATCATGTTCGTACGCACCAAGCAAGCGACCCTGGATCTGGCAAGCGCCCTTGACGCCAAAGGCTACAAAGCCGCTGCGCTGAACGGTGACATCGCCCAGAACCAGCGTGAGCGCGTAATCGACTCGCTGAAAGATGGCCGTCTGGACATCGTTGTTGCGACCGACGTAGCTGCTCGTGGTCTCGACGTTCCACGTATCACTCACGTGTTCAACGTTGACATGCCGTACGATCCAGAGTCCTACGTGCACCGTATCGGCCGTACCGGCCGTGCTGGTCGCGAAGGTCGTGCACTGTTGCTGGTGACTCCGCGTGAGCGCCGCATGCTGCAAGTGATCGAGCGTGTAACCGGCCAGAAAGTTGCTGAAGTCCGTCTGCCGGACGCTCAGGCCGTTCTCGATGCGCGCATCAAGAAACTGACCAACAGCCTGTCGCCGCTGGTTGCTGATGCTGAAGCGACTCACGGTGATCTGCTCGATCGCCTGACCGCTGACATCGGTTGCACCCCGCGTGCACTGGCCGCTGCTCTGCTGCGCAAGGCCACCAATGGCCAGGCGCTGACTCTGGCTGCGATCGAGAAGGAACGTCCACTGGTGCCGAACAACGCACCGCGTGGCGACCGTCCTGAGCGTACCGGTGATCGTCCTGATCGTGGCGAGCGTGAGCGTCGTGCGCCAATGCCTTTGGGCGAAGGCCGTGCTCGTTGCCGTACCGCGCTGGGTGCGCGTGACGGTATCGCTGCGAAAAACCTGCTGGGCGCCATTCTCAACGAAGGCGGTCTGGCCCGTGAAGCGATCGGTCGCATCCAGGTGCGTGACAGCTTCAGCCTCGTCGAGCTGCCGGAAGATGGTCTGGAGAAACTCCTGGCCAAGCTGAAGGACACTCGCGTTGCCGGTAAGCAGTTGAAACTGCGTCGCTACCGCGAAGATTGATCCGCCCTTGGGCTGATTGATCGAACATAAAAAATCCCCGACTGGTTCGGGGATTTTTTTTGCCTGCGATTCAGGCTTAGCCGAAGCGATAGATATCCATACCCAGCGCCCCCATGGTGAAGCCTTGGTGCGCGACGCTGAACTCACCCCCTGCGCCTCGGGCGAAGTACAGCGGCAGCAGATGTTCGTCGCTCGGATGGCTGCGCACGGCATTCGGCGCCTGCTGACGATAGTCGTGCAGCGCCGCTTCATCATTGGCTGCGAGTTTCTCGATCATCCAGTCACGGAAGTCCCGCGCCCATGGCTCGACGCTTTCCGGACCGGCGTGCCAGTCCAGTTCACGCAGATTGTGGGTGATGCTACCGGAACCGATCAGCAGATAGCCCTGAGCGCGCAAGCTGCCGAGTGCCTGGCCGACGCGCGTCTGTAGCGCCGGGCCACCACGAGTCGGCAGCGAAACCTGCACCACCGGGATGTCCGCTTGCGGGTACATCAGCGACAGCGGCACCCACACGCCATGGTCGAACGGCCGTTGCGGGTCGAGGCGTGCCGGCAGGTTGTTGGCGGTCAGCAGCTCGGCGACTTGCGCGGCCAGTCGCGGATTACCCGGCGCCGGATATTGCACTTCAAACAGGGCGCGGGGGAAACCGCCGAAGTCATGCCAGGTTTCCGGCTGCGCATGGCTGCTGACCAGCAGCTCGTGGCTTTCCCAGTGAGCGGAAACGATAACGATGGCTTGCGGTCTGGGCAATTCGGCCGCCAGTCGCGCCAGAGCCGGGCCGCTGGCCCCGGGTTCCAGCGCGAGCATCGGTGAACCGTGAGAGATAAACAGGCTGGGAAACATGGAAGGGTTCCTGAGCGTTAAGATGACCCATCTTCAGTCAGATCATTGATCGCAATCTAATATAAGTTTTAACGCCTTTTGATCGAATTTTTGGGGGTATGCATGCAACCGGAGTTTTGGCACAAGAAGTGGGAAGCGAATCAGATCGGCTTTCACCAGCCTGAAGTGAACCCGTATCTGGCGCGGCACTGGCCAGAGCTGAATATCCCGCCGCAGGCGCGCGTGTTGGTGCCTTTGTGTGGGAAAAGTCTGGATTTGCTGTGGCTGGCCGGGCGCGGGCATCAGGTTCTCGGCGTTGAGCTGACGCAAAAAGCCGTCGAGGATTTCTTTCGCGAGCAACAGTTAGAGCCGGAAATCAGCGAGGAGGGTGCGTTCAAGGTTTATCGCGCCGGTGCCATCGAACTGCGCTGCGGGGATTTCTTTGCGCTGACGGCTGACGACGTTGCCGGTTGCTCGGCGTTGTACGACCGAGCCGCGATCATTGCCCTGCCGGCACCGATGCGTGAGCGCTATGTGGCGCATCTGCGCGCGATTCTGCCAGCGGCATGCCGAGGACTGCTGGTTACGCTGGATTACGATCAAACGCAAATCCCGGGGCCGCCGTTTTCGGTGGATGATGCCGAGGTGCGGCGCTTGTTTGCCGGTGCATGGCCGGTTGAAGTTGTGGAAGAGCAGGACGTACTCGCCGAAAGCGAAAAATTCCTTCAGGCCGGGGCGACGCGACTGGCGGAGCGGGTGTATCGGATCGGCAGCAAGTAAGCGACCAACAAAAAGGCCCGCATCGCTGCGGGCCTTCTTGTTATTGCCTGTTCACTTAGCCGCGACGACGCAGGGCGTCAATACGCTCTTCCAGCGGCGGGTGGCTCATGAACATGCGGGCGAAGCCCTGTTTGATGCCACCGTTGATGCCGAAGGCGTTCAGGGTGTCAGGCATATGCACCGGCAGGCCCTGTTCCGCACGCAGGCGTTGCAACGCACCGATCATCGCGCTGGTGCCAGCCAGGCGGGCACCGGCTTCGTCCGCGCGGAACTCGCGTTTGCGCGAGAACCACATCACGATCGAGCTGGCCAGGATACCCAATACCAGTTCGGCGAAAATGGTCGCCACGTAGTAGGCAATGCCCTGGCCGCCTTCGTTCTTGAAGATCACCTTGTCGACGAAGTTGCCGATGATCCGTGCGAAGAACATCACAAAGGTGTTCACCACGCCCTGGATCAGCGCCAGGGTGACCATGTCACCGTTGGCCACGTGACCGATTTCGTGGGCCAGAACCGCTTTCACCTCATCTGGCGAGAAACGCTCCAGCAGACCCTGGCTGACCGCGACCAGTGCGTCGTTCTTGTTCCAGCCAGTGGCGAAGGCGTTTGCTTCGTAGGCCGGGAAAATACCCACTTCGGGCATCTTGATCCCGGCTTCGCGGGACAGTTGCTCGACGGTTTGCAGCAGCCATTGCTCATGCCGCGTGCGCGGCTGAGTAATGATCTGGGTGCTGGTGCTCATCTTCGCCATCCACTTGGAGATGAACAGCGAAATCAGTGAACCGGCGAAACCAAAGACCGCACAGAAAACCAGCAGCTGACTGAGGTTGAGATCAACCCCGTTGGCCGCCATGAACCCGTTGAAGCCGAACAGGCTCAGGGTGATGCTGGCTATCAGCACGACCGCCAGGTTAGTGGCCAAAAACAGCAGGATGCGCATCATGGTTGTAGAAATCTCCTCGAGCTAAAGATGTAGCGTACTGCGGGGTATATAAGGTGCGGCACCGGGCTATTCAACCGGGTGACTATTTCAAACTGTGTCCTACAGCGAATTCCGTGCTCCGCAGGCATTTCCCACGAGCAATAGCGACATGGACGACGCACAGGCATTCCCCGTCGGCATTACGTCACACGCATGCAGTGCAGACGCAGCGCAAGTGTAGAAGGCATCTGAAGATGGGTGGCGCAGAAGTGTTGCTGAATCAGACAGTGCGCAACGTCCGGGGCCGTTGCGCACTGATGGCCAGTTACTGGCGGTAGGACTTGAGGAAGTTGCCGATGCGTCCGATGGCCATGTCGAGGTCATCAACGCGTGGCAGGGTCACGACGCGGAAGTGATCCGGCCACGGCCAGTTGAACGCCGTGCCTTGCACCACCAGCAGCTTCTCGGACAGCAGCAGGTCGAGGACAAATTTCTCGTCGTTGAAGATCGGGCAGACCTTCGGATCGATGCGCGGGAACGCGTACAGCGCGCCCATCGGCTTGACGCAGCTGACGCCGGGAATGTCGTTGAGCAATTCCCATGTGCGGTTGCGCTGCTCCAGCAGACGACCTTGCGGCAACACCAGATCGTTGATGCTCTGATAGCCGCCGAGGGCAGTCTGGATTGCGTGTTGGCTGGGCACGTTGGCGCACAGGCGCATGTTGGCCAGCATGTCGATGCCTTCGATGTAGCTCTGGGCGTTGTGCTTGGGACCGGAAATCGCGATCCAGCCGGAGCGGAAGCCCGCCACGCGATACGACTTCGACAGACCGTTGAAGGTCAGGCACAGCAGATCCGGGGCCAGTGAAGCGGTGCAGATGTGCACGGCGTCGTCGTAGAGAATCTTGTCGTAGATCTCGTCGGAGAACACCACCAGATTGTGCTGACGCGCCAGCTCGAGCATGCCCAGCAATACTTCTTTGGAATACACGGCGCCGGTCGGGTTGTTCGGGTTGATGATGACCATGGCCTTGGTGTTCGGGGTGATCTTGGCTTTCATGTCGGCCAGATCCGGGAACCAGGCGGCACCCTCGTCGCACAGGTAATGCACCGCGTTGCCGCCAGCCAGGCTCACCGCAGCGGTCCACAGCGGGTAGTCCGGCGCCGGCACCAGCACTTCGTCACCGTTGTTGAGCAGTGCCTGCAACGACATCACGATCAGCTCGGACACACCGTTGCCGAGGTAGATGTCTTCGATGCCGACACCTTCAACCTGCTTCTGTTGGTAGTACTGCATCACCGCCTTGCGCGCGCTGAACAGGCCTTTGGAGTCGCTGTAGCCTTGAGCGGTCGGCAGGTTGCGGATCACATCCTGAAGAATTTCGTCCGGCGCTTCGAAACCAAAAGGCGCCGGGTTGCCGATGTTCAGCTTGAGGATACGATGGCCTTCCTCTTCCAGACGTTTGGCGTGCTTGAGCACCGGGCCGCGAATGTCGTAGCAGACGTTGGCGAGCTTGTTCGATTTGCTGAACTGCATGGCGATGTGATCCCGAAAATGAACGATCCAGGCGGCGGATGGACTACCGTGCTGGGATTGCTGCGTCTTCACACAGGCAAGTGTCTTGAGTGGCGGTTACCAGAATCCGTTTGAATGCGCAGGATCCCGCTGCCAGACTGGCGTATGACGAGGCGCAATCATACGTGCCACCCGATCCGTGGAAAAGGTACAGATCGGGCTTTTTCAGCCGCTGAGGTGTGATGATGGAAAAGTTGCAGAAAACCCTGGAAGAATGGAAAGCCATGCTCGATCCGGAGCAGTACAACGTCTGCCGTCTGAGTGCGACCGAGCGACCGTTTTCCGGCAAATACAACGACACCAAGACTGACGGCGTCTATCACTGCATCTGCTGCAATGAGCCGCTGTTCGATTCGAAGACCAAGTTTGATTCGGGCTGCGGCTGGCCGAGCTTCTACGCGCCGATCGGCGACAATGCGATGAGCGAAATCCGTGATACCACCCACGGCATGATCCGCACCGAAGTGAAGTGCGCGCGCTGCGATGCGCATCTGGGTCACGTATTCCCCGACGGCCCGGCGCCGACGGGCCTGCGTTACTGCATCAATTCGGTATGCCTGGATCTGGTGCCGCGCGAATAGGGTGTCCGGGCGATCCACGGGTCGCCTTTCGGATAATTAAATTGCACACAATTCAATTGATCGCTACTTTTAGCGCTTCTCAACTATTTCGAGTGCGCACCATGAGCGATAACCTGCTGAGCATCCCGTGCACCACCATCAAGGGTGAGCAGAAGACCCTCGCCGATTTCGCCGGCAAGGCGGTGCTGGTGGTCAACACCGCGAGCAAGTGCGGGTTTACCCCGCAATACAAAGGTCTTGAAGAGTTGTGGCAGACCTACAAGGACCAAGGGCTGGTGGTGCTGGGCTTTCCGTGCAATCAGTTCGGCAAGCAGGAGCCGGGCAATGAGGGCGCGATCAGCGAGTTCTGCGAGATCAACTACGGCGTGAGCTTCCCGCTGTTCAAGAAGATCGACGTCAATGGCTCCGACGCGCATCCGCTGTTCGTGCAGTTGAAGAAACGCGCACCCGGTCTGCTCGGGTCGCAGGGCATCAAGTGGAACTTCACCAAGTTCCTGATCGGCAAGGACGGCAAGTTGGTCAAGCGGTTCGCCCCGACCACCAAGCCGCAGGATCTGAGCAGCGAGATCGAAGCCCTGCTCAAATGAGCAAGCTGTCGGTTGATTCGCTGCAGCTCGATAACCAGCTGTGTTTCAAGCTGTATGCCGCATCGCGCGCGGTGATCCGTGCCTATAAACCCATGCTCAATCAGCTCGGCCTGACCTACCCGCAATACCTCGCAATGCTGGTGTTGTGGGAGTGGCAGGTCGCGGCGCCGGAGCAACCGACGGTCAAGGCGCTGGGCGAACGTCTGGCACTGGACTCCGGAACGCTGACGCCGCTGCTAAAACGTCTGGAACAGCTGCAATTGGTGCAGCGCCAGCGTTCGGCGCGGGACGAGCGCGAGGTGCATCTGAGCCTCACGCCCGATGGTCAGGCATTGCGCGAGCAAGTCGGGCCGATCAAGGCCCGTTTGCTGTGTGACAGCGGGGTCGATCTGGACCAGCTCAACGATTTGCGCAACGGCCTCGATCACCTGTTGGGGCAGATCAAAGCGCTGGCGTAGCGGGAATCCACTGATCGAGCAGCGCGGCCAGTTCTTCGCGGCGAAACGGCTTGGCCAGGTAGTCGCTCATGCCCGCCTGGCGGCAGCGTTCGCGTTCTTCGGACATCGCGTTAGCGGTCAGGGCGACGATCGGCAAGGCTGGCCAGCGGCCGCTCTGGCGGATCTGCCGGCTCGCCTCGTAGCCATCCATCACCGGCATGTTGCAGTCCATCAGCACCAGATCGAATTCGTCATGTTCCAGCTGATCCAGCGCTTCAGCGCCGTGGGCGGCCACCACCACCTCACAACCGAGTTTGCCGAGCATGCCTTTGGCCACCAACTGGTTGACCGGATTGTCTTCGACCAATAGCACGCGCCCGCGTCGTCGCGATGGCGGCGCTACCAGGCGCGTGTCGTCGATCGTGGCGATGTCCGGTTGCAGGGTGCGGCGCAGATTCTGATACAGCGCATTGCGCGCCAGCGGCCGTGCCTGCTGCTGCAACGGCGCCAGTGCAGCGGCTTCTTCGCTGGGCAGAAAGCTGCCGTAGGCCGTCACCAGCAGAATCGGCGCAGTCAGCGTCGGGCGCAGGCCGAACAGGCATTCCGGGCAATCGGTTATCAGCACATCCGGCGCCAGACCCAGTAGCGAGTCATCGATCGTGCGTTGTTCATAACTCAGCCCCCAGACCGGCAGCTGGGTTTTCAACATTTCTGCCAGACCGCTGCTGGTGCCTGTGATGGCGAGGATTTTGCCGTTCAACGGCGGGGGCGTTACCGCGCGGGTGTGGCAGGGCAGCGGCAGCTCAGCGCAGAACTGACTGCCGAACCCGGCCTCGGAGCTGATGGTCAGGCGCCCCTGCATCGCTTCGCACAGGTTGTAGGTCAGCGCCAGACCCAACCCGGTGCCGCCGTACTGACGAGTGATGCCGGCGCCGGCCTGGGTGAATGGCTGGAAGATCTTCACCTGCGCGTCCTGCGCAATACCGATGCCGGTATCGCAGACTTCAATGCGCACGCCGTCCTTGCAGGTCGACAGGCGCACGTCGACCCGGCCGAAGCGGGTGAATTTCAGCGCGTTGGACAGCAGGTTGCTGACGATCTGCCGCACCCGCGTGGGGTCGCCGAGTACCAGTGCGGGAAAATGCGGATCGATCAAACAGGTCAGCTCGACGCTCGGTGCGGCGTTCTGCGACAGCAGGTTGGCGGTGTCTTCGATCAGCGAACCGAGGTCGAACGGGATGTGCTCAAGCTCCAGTTGCCCGGCGTCGAATTTCGACAGGTCGAGAATATCGTTGAGCAACTCCACCAGGACCTTGCCCGAGTCGTGGGCAATCGACAGTTGCTGTTGCTGTTCGGCGTTGAGCGGGCCGTCGAGCGACAGCGCAATCATTCCCAGCAAGCCATTCAGCGGCGTGCGGATTTCATGGCTCATGTTGGCGAGAAATGCCGAGCGCGCTTCGGCCATGTCCAGCGCAGTGCTGCGCGCGACTTCCAGTTCCTGATTGGATTGGCTGAGCCGGGCGTTGATCGCTTTGAGTTCAGCGGTGCGCGCCGAGACGATGTCTTCCAGTCGCGCGAGGTATTCGGTCAGGCGATTTTCGGCGTTGCGCCGTTGCTGGATTTCCGTGGCGATGTTTTCAAACTGTTGATTGGCGACTTTGACCAGTACGCCGATTTCGTCATTGGCGTGCCCGGCCGGGCATTCCAGTGTGGTCGGTTCGGCGCTGCGCGGATCGCGGCCGCTGAGTTCGCGAATCACCCGCACGAAAGGTTTGGTCAGCATCACGTAGAACAACGCCAGCAGAATCCCGGTGAGGATCAGACTGCGGGCGAAGCCGTTGAGCAGGGTGATCTCGGCGCGGCGCAGGAAGCGGCTGCCAAACGCGTAAGTGTCGACTTCAAGGCTGAGGATGCCGAGTGATTCGTTGGGTAAGTGATCGAGGTACAGGCGGTCCTCGAACTGGCGTTTGGCACCGAACAGGAAGTCGCTGATCATCCGGTAACCGCTTTGCAGCTCCGGGCGTTTGACGCTGGCCAGCACCGTCTGGTTGTTGTCGGTCAACTGCGCGGAGATGATTGCGGGCGAGCGCAGCAGGCCCAGTGTCAGCTCTTGCGCCAGTTCGGCGTCGATGTTGTAGGCGATGCGCGATGCCGGGTTATGGCTGATTTCCAGCAACGAGAGGATTTCCCGGTTGATGGAGGCGTCTTCGCTGGCATAATCGATGCCGATTTGCAGCAGGCTGAGCAGCGTGCCCAGAATGAACCCGACCAGCACGGTAAGCCGGGCCTGTTTGTATGACAGCCGGTGGGTGAATTTGATATCCATGGGGTGTTGAACCACTTCCGTTTCCCTTCGCTGCTCAAGCATAGTCGATCACGTACGGATAACGGGGTTCCCGAATCGCCTTGTAACAAGGGTCGGGCCGGTGTCGAACGCTGTACATCATCGCCGCATCGCCATCATCACTGTGAACGAGCCCGAGGAGAAGACGTGGATTCCCGATTGAATGCTTTTCTTGAGCGCGCCGAGTCGGTTCTGGCACGTATCGAACCGTTGCTGCCGGCAACACGCCCGGTCATCGACTGGAACACCTGCCTCGCCGCCCGCTGGCAGCGTGACGGCCGCACCGGCTATCTGCTGCCGCTGGACGTCAGCCTCGACATGCGCCTGTCCGACCTGATCGGCGTGGATCGGCAGTTGGAGCAGCTGGGGCGCAACACCCGGCAGTTCCTCGATGGCATGCCGGCCAACCACGCTTTGCTCTGGGGTTCGCGCGGCACCGGAAAATCCTCGCTGGTGCGCGCGCTGCTGGCGGAACATGCCAGCGCCGGCCTGCGTTTGATCGAGATCGAGCGCGATCACCTGGCAGACTTGCCGCGCGTGGTCGAGCAGATCGGCAAGCTGCCGCAACGTTTCGTGTTGTTTTGCGACGACTTGTCGTTCGAGTCTGGCGAAGGCGATTACCGCGTACTCAAAAGCGTGCTCGATGGCTCGCTGGAACAGGCGCCGGACAACGTGCTGCTGTACGCCACCTCCAACCGTCGCCATCTGGTGCCGGAGAAAGAAAGTGACAATGAAAACTGGAAACGCGTGGACGGCGAGTTGCACCCAAGCGAAGCGGTGGAAGACAAGATCGCGCTGTCGGATCGCTTCGGCCTGTGGCTGTCGTTTTATCCGTTTACCCAAGAACATTTCCTCAACGTCGTTGAACACTGGATCGGCCAGTTGGCGGCCAAGGCCAATCTGAGCTGGCAGCGCGACGAAGCGCTGGACATCCTCGCCGTGCGCTGGGCCACTGGCCGCGGCAATCGCAACGGACGCTGCGCGTACCAATTCGCCCGATATTGGGTGGGACTGAAATTGCTGGAGCACAAGGCATGATTGATTTGCAACAGAGCGGCCAGGGCCTGGAAGGTTATGGCATGTTGGCCGCGCAACTGGAGTCGCTGCTGGCGGACGAGCGCGATTTTATCGCCAACGCGGCGCAGTTTTCAGCGTTCCTGTTTAACCAGCTCGATGATCTGAACTGGGCCGGGTTCTACCTCAACCGCAACGAAGAGCTGGTGCTCGGCCCGTTTCAGGGCCAGATCGCTTGCGTGCGCATTCCGTTCGGTCGTGGTGTGTGCGGTGCGGCAGCTGCAACCTTGCAGACGCAGCGAGTGGAAGACGTTCACGCGTTCCCCGGCCATATCGCGTGCGACAGTGCGTCGAACAGTGAATTGGTCGTGCCGTTGGTCAAGGATGGTCGCCTGATCGGCGTGCTCGATCTCGACAGCCCGAAAATTGCCCGTTTCGGTGCTGCTGATCAGGCCGGTATCGAGCAACTGGCGGCGATCTTTCTGCGTCTGACCGACTGCTGATCAAGGCTTGATCCCGGCCTTGAGCAACACGGCGTCGGGGTCGACTGCATCGATCTGCTTTGGATCGAGAAAACGCAGGGCGTATTGCAGGTACACGCCGTCGCTGATGAACAGCCCGAACAATTCGGCATCGATATGTGCCTCGCGGCACATGGTGGCCATGATTCCCAGCGCCTCACTGAGGGTCTTGGCCTTCTTGTACGGGCGGTCGGCGGCGGTCAGCGCTTCGAAGATGTCGGCGATCGCCATCATCCGCGCCGGCAGGCTCATCTCTTCGCGCTTGAGACGTTTCGGATAACCGCTGCCGTCCATTTTTTCGTGATGCCCACCGGCGATTTCCGCGACGCTGTCCAAGTGGCCGGGGAAGGGCAGGTGGCTGAGCATCAGGATCGTCTGCACCATGTGATGGTTGATGATGTAACGCTCCTCGCGGGTCAGCGTGCCGCGGGTAATGCTCAGGTTGTACAGCTCGCCGCGGTTGTATTTATAACGCGGCACGTCGAGTTTGAAACCCCACGGATTGTCCGCCGGAATCAGTTCGCTGTCGGCGCGCTCGAGCAGATGTTCGGGCTTGTCCGCCAACAACGATTCGCTGACCGGCAAGATCGGTGGCGGTGTTTGCGCCTGACGCCGGTTCTCTTCCCAGGACACGCCCAGGCGGTCGTCCAGCGTGCGGCTCCAGGTGCGCTGAGCGATTTGTGCGAGGCGTTGCAGATCGGCTTCCGCCATGGCTTCGCTGCCCAGATTGCAGCGCGCGACGAAGGCGAAGTCATCGTCCAGACCGGCGAGAAGTTCGTCACGTAATTTGGCCAGCTGCGTTTCATCGCCGCCACGGGCCAATGCCTGCCAGTAACTGATCCAGGCATCGCGTTTAAGCACTTCGAAGCGGGTGCGGATTTCATGGATACGATCGTTGATGGTTTCCAGCTTGGTGGCTTTATCCACCACGTATTCCGGCGTGGTGACCTTGCCGCAGTCGTGCAGCCACGCAGCGATGTGCAAGGCTTCCCACTCATCCTCGCTGGGGTGGTAGTCACGAAATTGGGTTTTCTGACTGGCAGCGGCGGCATGCGCGAGCATCAGCGTCAGTTCCGGTACGCGCTGACAGTGCCCGCCGGTGTAAGGACTTTTGGCGTCGATCGCCCCGGCCAACAATTGAATGAACGCATCCAGCAGTTGTTTCTGTCTGGCTTGCAGGCGCTGGCTTTCGATACTCACCGCCGCCGCGCCGGACACCGCTTGCAGGAAGGCGATGCGGTCAGGACGCAGCTTCTCCAGATCGGCCTGAGCGCCGCTGTCATTGATCAACAGAATCAGCAGGCCAACGGTTTCATTGTGGCGATTGCGCAGTCGGATGCCGATCAGGTGCACACGCGGCGCAGCCATGGCCAGCAGGATTTTTTGCAGATCGGCGGCCTGTTCGAAGCCGAGGTTGCTCACCACATTGTCGGCGTTCGTCAGTTGCTCAAACCATGCCGGACTCTGCGCGGCGTCGAGGCTCTGGCCTTGGATATCGAACGACGCCAGCGCTTGCGAAGTCCCGTCGATCACCAATCCGGAAGGCTCCATGCGATTGCCGTCGCTCTCGCGCAGGTAGATCAGGCCGGCCTGGGCCTGAGCAATCTGCACCGTTTCGAACAGCACCCGTTGCAGCAGCGGGGCGAAGCGGGTTTCGGCGGTCAGGCTGTCGGTGATGCGGAAGAAGCTCGAGAGTGTCTCCTTCATGCGCGCCATCGACACGCTCAACTGATCGACCTCCAGCACCGGGGAGCGGCGGGTCACGGGAAAATTGAAATCGAAACTGCGGATCGCATCGGCTTCCTTGACCAGTGCGTGCAGTGGTTTGACCAGAATGCGCGAAATCAGCCAACCGAGTGGCAGGCACAGGAGCAAGGTCGCGAGGGTGATCAGCGCGCCTTGCCAGCGCATGCGGTAAGCGTCGACCAGCAATTCGTCTTCGGGCACCAGCAATGCCATCTGCAGACCTTGCGGCCCGCCTTCCTGCAGGCTGCTGCGGGCGACGATCCATTGCCGACCCTCGGCTTCCAGGCGGTTGCCGGTATGTTCACCAGTCAGCAGTGCATGCAGGCTCGGACTCAGGTCGGCAGCCTTGGCCAGGCGCGCAGTGCGATCATCGACGATCAGTCGGCTGCTATCGGGGTAGGCCACGGCATTGCCGTCGGCATCGAACAGGACGATCTCCGTCGCTGGCGTCACCACGTGTTTGGTCAGGGTTGCGGAAAGGGTATCAAGGGTCAGGTCGGCGCCGATGACGGCATGGTCGCCGCTGCGGCGGGCGAGGGTGGTGCCGACGTTGTGCGTGGAAAAAAACACGTAGGGTTCGGTGGTGATCTGCTCGGTTTGTTGCCGCGCGTTGCTGTACCAGGCGCGACTGCGCGGATCATAGGCGTCGTCAGGATTGTCCTGGCGGCCCAGCGGCACTAGCAGTTGATCAAAGAACAAGGATTGAGAACGCGATTCGCCGGTGGCGTCATGCTCGATGCTCCACACCTGATACGCCGCGGTTTCTGGCGCCTTGAGCAAGCTTTTCAGTGCTGCGCTGCGCAAGGGCCGCACCATGAAAAAATCACCGTTGGCATAACCGAGGTAGAGCGACGCCAGATCCGGGTTGTCGGTGAGTGAGCGGGCAAAGGGTTTGAGCAACGCCAGCCGTTGTTCGAGGCCGGACGCCTCGGTGGCCGGGTTATCCGCCAGCAGGCTCAGCAGATGGCGGATCGGTGCGTAAGTGGCCTGCAAGTCAACGCGCACATCCTGCTCGATGCGGTTGAACAGCTTTTCGCTGCTCGACAGGATGATCTGCGTGGTCTGCCGGTAATTGAACAGCCCGAGCACGATCCCGGTGAGCAGCAGCAGAAAGGTGAACATGACGCTGATGTGTACGTGCAGAGGAAACCGGCGTTGATCCGGGCGCAGTGGGCTGGGCATTGCGGTCGCTCCGTGATGTTAAACACACTGCTCAGCGCCCAAGCATAGTTAACCCGGGCTCATTTCGCTTTGCTCACTCAGCACAAGTTGTTGTTCGAGTGCCCGCTCGAGTTCGAGGATAGCCAGGCTGCTTGCTTTGCAGCGCCGTTCGATTTCTTCCAGCGGCATTGCTTGCAGGCAGGCTTCTTCGAGTGCATCGCAACTGTCGATCAGGCGCGTCGCCTGAGCAATGCGCGCGGCGCCCTTGATTTTGTGGGCAATCGCCGCAAGCGCCTGACGATCATGCTCGGCGGACAGTGCCAGCAGGTCTTGCCGATCGATCCGGCTGCTGTTGAGCAACTCGGCCAGCAAGCGCCGCGCCTGGAGTGGGTTGCCGCCCGTGAGCAGGTTGAGGCCCTGCACATTGAATGCCGGGGTCTGAAACAGCGGCTGGATGCTGTTGACCCACTCGCTCAGGACACTCAGGCTCAGCGGCTTGAACAGGCAATCGTTCATGCCGGCCTGCTTGCAACGCAAAATCTCCTCGGGTTGAGCGTTGGCGGTAAAGCCCAGCACGGTGCACGGCGGGCGTCGAGTGTGCTGTTCATGTCGGCGAATCGCGCGGGTCAGCTCGTAGCCGTTCATCACCGGCATGTTGCAGTCTGCGATGACCAGGTCGAACGAGCCGTTCTTCCATTTTTCCAGCCCGCTGCCGCCTTCTTCGGCGATGCAGAAGTGATGCCCGAGAAACTCCAGTTGCTGACACATCAACAGGCGATTGGCCGGATGATCGTCGACCACGAGCACGCTCAGGGGCGCAGCGGCAGGCTGGATTTCAGGTTGGCTGGTTGCTGATTTGACCTCGGCGGGCAGAATGTTCAGGGGCAGGGAAACGCTTACTTGCGTGCCGATTCCGGGCTGACTGCTCAGCTGCAGTTTGCCGCCCATCATTTCGCACAGGTTGCGGCTGATGACCAGGCCAAGGCCCGCGCCGCCTCCGGTTTTCAGTCCGGGATTGTGCGCCTGGGTAAAAGGCTGGAACAGTTGGCGCTGGTCTTCGGCGCTGATACCAACGCCGCTGTCCTGGACGGTCAACTGCACCAGAGAGCAACTCGGGGAATCACTGGCCAGAAGATCCAGCGTGACCCGCACATGCCCGCTTTCGGTGAACTTGATGGCATTGCTGATCAGGTTCGACAGTACCTGCTTGAAGCGCAACGGGTCGAGGCAGACGTCAACGTTCAACTCCGCCGGCGAGACGCTCAGAAGCAGGGTGAGCCTTTTTTGTCGGGCCAGACCTTCGAAAATTCTGATCACCGAGCCAATGGTGTCGATCAGATTGATCCGCTCCGGGCTCAGGCTCAGGCGCCCGGATTCGATCCGCGCAATATCCAGAATATCGCCGATCAGGCCCAGCAGGTCTTTGGCCGAGTGGTAGGCGGTTTCAATGCTGGAGCGGTCCGGATGCTCCTGATCCATACGCTTGAGTGTCAGCTCAAGCATGCCGATCACGGCATTCATCGGGGTGCGGATTTCATGACTCATGGTGGCCAGGAAGGTACTTTTGGCCCGATTGGCATCGTCCGCGCGCTCTTTCGCGCTACGTAGCTCGTCCAGTAGTTCGCGGCGTTCACTGATATCGATCCAGCCACCGATGATCCCTTGCACTTCGCCGCTGGAGTCGCGATACGGCAGGATCCAGTGATAGATCGTCAACCGGCGATTGCCGATATGCAGTGGCCGGTCGAGCACCAGCGCCTTGCCCTCGGCCACCACCCGCTGATAGTCCGCCTGATAAACCCTGGCTTCGAAAGCGTTGTTCATTGCGCCCTGCATCACGCTTTTGCCGATCACGTCTTCGCGGCGGGCATTGAACGCCTGGAGATAGCTGTCGTTGCAACTTTGCAGCAAACCCTGGCGGTCACGCACGTAGATCGGGTGCGGCGTGCCATTGACCAGCGAACCCATGAACTCCAGCTGGTCGTTCAGCGCCCGCTCGGCGGCCTTGCGCTGATTGATCTGGCGGCGCATGTAGGCATTCCACAGCAGTGACAGCAGCAACAGCAGACAGCCCGTGCCGATCACTTGATAGAACAGGCGCTGGTAATGGCGCCAGGTGCCTTGCGAAAGGCTCGAATAACCGCGCCAGCGACCGTTGATGATGCCCAGCTCTTCAGGCGTGATGCTCATCAAAGTCTTGTCGATGATCGAAGCCAGCTCGGTGCTGTCCTTGGCGGTCGCCAGCGAGAAAGCCGCTTGGCGCGTGCCTATCGTGGTGGTGATCTGCAAAGGATGTTCAAAGATCCGTGAGCCGATGAAATAGTTGGCAATGACCAACGAATTGACCGCGCCTTCGACCTGGCCTTCGTCAAGCATTGCCACTGCGCTGAAGGTGTCAGGTGTTTCGATCAACTGAATCCGCGGAAACTCGCGGCGCAGGTACGCGATCATCGGGTTGCCCTGGGCAATCGCCAGCCGCTTGCGTTTGAGCTGTCCCAGATGGGTTGGACTGTCGGCCGATTTGCGGGTCAACAGCACGTAGGAATTCTCGAGGTAGGGACGACTGAAATTCAGGGTTTCCTCACGCTGATCGGTTGGCAGCAAGGCTGCGATCAAATCGGCCTGATGACTTTCAACCTGTTTGATCATTTCTGCATCGCTGCGGCTGCGACGGATTTCGAAGCGCAGCCCAGTGCGCAGGCGGATCAATTCGAGCAAGTCAGCGCTGATGCCGCGGAAGTTGTCCTCGCTGTCGAAGAACGTCAGCGGCGCGAACGCCTCGTTGACCACTACGCTGGCCACCGGGTTCTTTTTCAGCCATTGCTCTTCGCGTGTGGTCAGTTGCAGTTTTTGATCGGTGAGCAATATGTCGCTGCCGGCGCTCCAGCGCTTGGCGATGTTTTCCCGTTCGTTGCCCGACACAGCCTTGAGCGCTGCGTTGATGACGCCCAGCAGTTGCACGTTGCTGCGCAGCACTGCGAAGCTGAATCCGTGCGCCTCGTGCTTGCCGAAGTTGGCCATCCGCACGTTGTTCAGGTAACCCTTGTTGATCATGTAGTGAGTGGAAATGGTATCGCCGAGGAATACGTCGGCCTGATCGAAGGCGACCGCATTGATCGCGTTCTGATAGGACGGCCAGGAGGTGATCAGGGCTTTGGGGTATAAAGTCCTGACCTCGTTCAGCGGGAGATAGTGATAAACCATGCTCAGGCGCAAGCCGGCCAACCCCTCCGACAGGGCGCGGGTTTCGCCTTCTCGGGTCACCAGCACCGGCTGGTCGATGGCGTAGGGCCGCGACAGGACGATATTCGCGTTGCTGGCCTCGAAGCCGTTGGCGGTACCGAGCATGTCGATATTGCCATCGATCAATGCACGAATTGCAGCATCGCGCGAGGCAAAGCGTTTGACCTTGATGGGTAGCCCCGTCGCCTGGCCAACGAGGCCGGCATAGTCCGCGGTATAACCTTCGTAATCGTTGCCACCGGCGGTCATGTCGAACGGTGGGTAGTCTGGAGCTGACGTGCCCAGAATCAACTCGTTGCGCGTGCGCAGCCATTCCTGTTGCGAAGGTTCAAGCAAGAGCGGTATTGATCCCTTCATTGAGCGACTGAGCAAAGTGAGCTCTTGCGCACTATTGGGCGTGGCGGTCGCAAAAGTGCTGAAACAAACACCAGCGCCAAGTGCAATCAGGAAATTCTTTAAACCGCGGGGCATGTTGGCTCTCACACAAGTGCGTTACGTTTGGCCATTTCGATAAGTTCTACCAGGGACCTGGCCTTGAGCTTCTGCATCAGACGTTTTTTATAAGTGCTTACGGTCTTGTTGCTCAGAAACATGCCTTTGGCAATTTCCTTGTTGGTACGTCCTTGGGCGAATAGTTGCAAGACCATGAGTTCGCGGTCATTGACGGATTTGAATAGCTCCAGTTCTGCATAACGCACATCATCATTGCGAACAGGGTTCAAGGCTTGACTCGGGAAGTAGTTATAACCGGAAAGTACGGCTTTTATTGCGCTGACCAGTTCGCTCAAGTCTTCCTGTTTGCACACATAACCCGACGCCCCGGATTGCATGCAGCGAATTCCGAACAAGGTCGGGCACTGCGCGGTGAGTACCAGAGTCTTGAATGGCGAGCTCATGGCGTTGAAGCGGGCGAGGACTTCCAGGCCGTCCAGCTTGGGAATGCTGATATCGAGAATGATCAGGTCGGGCAAGCATTCGCGAACCATCTGCATGGCATCGACCCCGTTATCGGTTTCTCCGACGAC
Organism: Pseudomonas sp. TWP3-2; assembly: GCF_049897765.1. Lineage (NCBI taxonomy): Bacteria > Pseudomonadati > Pseudomonadota > Gammaproteobacteria > Pseudomonadales > Pseudomonadaceae > Pseudomonas > Pseudomonas sp. TWP3-2. The sequence continues at coordinate 409,676 of NZ_JAFCWW010000003.1, forward strand.
TTTATAACCTTCATGTTCCAGTAACATTCGAACCGCGAGGCGAATGACCGGGTGATCGTCGACAATAAAAACGGAGTTCATAATCAAATCCCATACGAGCGCAAATAAAGGGCGCACCTTAGCTCAGATGGACGAGTGGTCGCATGGACTGACAGGCCTTCAGCTGCAATCTAGGATTAATCCTACAAGTAATGAAGAATGTGACTACGCGCGAACTAGGTATGACGTAGGTAGAGAAGTGGCTTCGGCAGTTGTGATATTTCGATGTGGGCGGCGTGTATTGCTGAAAGTCTGTTTGTTTAATCTCAAATAACAGCTGGAGATTAATCTTCAGTTGTTATTTGAGGTTTTATTATGCTTGGGCCGGTCAATCACTGGCGGCCCGGGCAGTGTTTCAATGGCTGGAGCGTCCAGTCATCTCCAGCGCCATATCACTGGCGTAGCTGTCGGTCATGCCGGCGATGAAGTCGATCATGCGCAAGAACGAAGCGTGCAACGGACCTTGCGGGTCTGGCGCATTGTTGCCGAGCAGGTCGAGGATCCTGCGACTCTTGAACGAGGGCGTTCGACCATTGTGTTGTTCCAGGGCTGCGCCACAGAACGCATTGAGCAGAATCTCCAGCGTGGTGTAGGCGCCGATCTCATGCAGAGTCTTGCGTTTGTCCTGGAAGATTTTCCTGCGGGCGATGTCCTTGGCGTTCAACACGCAACGTTTGGCCGGGCCATGCATATGCTCCACCAGGTCGCCGGACAAGGTACCCGCGAGCAACGCATCCTGTTGCTCGACGAACGCTCGGGCGGCGGCGTTGGTCAAGTGTTCGATGGCCTTGCCACGCAGGATCGCCAGTTTGCGCCGGCGCGAATCCTCCGGCCCGAGCAGGCGATAGGTTTCCGGCAGATCGTCGCCGACCAGGCCGAGCAGCAAGGCTTCGACTTCGGAATACTCGAGCAGCTCCATTTCGACGCCGTCTTCCAGATCGATCAGCGCATAGCAGATGTCATCCGCCGCTTCCATCAGGTACACCAACGGATGGCGCGCCCAACGCTGGTCTTCGATCTGCGGCAGGCCGAGCTTGTGGGCGATCTGTTCGAGCAACGGCAACTCGCTCTGATAGCAACCGAACTTGTGTTTCTTGTAGCCGAGGGCGTCGGCGTGGCGCGCAGTCCACGGGTACTTGAGGTAAGTGCCGAGGGTCGCGTAGGTCAGCCGGGTGCCACCGTCGAACTGGTGATATTCGAGCTGGGTGAGCACGCGAAAGCCTTGGGCGTTGCCTTCGAAATTGAGAAAGTCGCCGCGTTCGGCCTCGCTCATCGCATCGAGCCAGCCGCGTCCGGCCGCTTGCTGAAACCAGTGACGAATCGCATCTTCGCCGGAGTGGCCGAATGGCGGGTTGCCGATGTCGTGCGCCAGGCAGGCCGATTGCACGACCATGCCCAGGTCGCTCGGGTCACACCAGTCGGGCAGGGCGCTGCGCAAGGTTTCGCCGACACGCATGCCCAGCGAGCGGCCGACACAGCTGACTTCCAGCGAATGGGTCAGGCGTGTGTGGATATGGTCGTTGCTCGACACCGGATGCACTTGGGTCTTGCGTCCCAAACGGCGAAAGGCGCCGGAGAAAATGATCCGGTCATGGTCTTTGTGGAAGGGGCTGCGGCCGAGTTCTTGCGGGCTGTGCAGCGGTTTTCCGAGGCGTTCGCGGTTGAGCAGGGTCTGCCAATCCAAGGCTGATTCTCTCCGTCAGGTGACTGATGCCGTAGCTTCCCGGTTCGCGCTGGCATCCGCAAGCGCAACTACAGCCCGGCAGCGTCGATGTCGATCAGCAGCAGGCGTTCGCCGTTGTCGAAAAACTGTCCGGCAGTCAGGCAGTACTGGTTGCTGGTGGCGTCGCGGTAGGTGTTGGACAGCGTCAGTCGACGCTCTTCCCAGCCCTCTGCCAGCAGATGATAGAAGTACGGTCGCCACGACCAGTTGTGGCCCAGATAACGGTTGTCGGCGATCCAGCCGCTCGCGCGCCATTCCAGATTCGGCGTCAGTTGCGTGCCATGCCGATCGCACTGGTAGAAACGCAACAGCCACGGAAAGGCGTCCAGTTGCGGCAGGGCGCTGAGTGGCGCGCGCGCTTGAGCCCAGGTTTGCAGAATGCTCATCAGCTCGCCGAGTTGGCGGCGCATGCTCATCAATTGACCGCGTTCGGCCAGTTTCTGTTTTACATAGCGCTGACGCAGTTCGGCGAAGCGCGGGACGAATGCGTCGGTGGAGAAAAACGCTTCCTCCGCCCGTGCAAAAAGAAAGCCTTGCACGTAGCGCGATCCGCATTCGAGTGCGAAATTCAGCTGCGCTTCGGTTTCCACGCCTTCGGCAATGATCCAGCAGCCGGTTTTCTCGGCCATTTGCGCCAGTGCCTTGACCACATCGCTGCTCGGCCCGCCGAGGGCTGCCGCCTGAAACAGACGCATGTCGAGCTTGAGGATGTCCGGTTGCAAGGCCAGTACGCGGTCCAGTTGCGAATAGCCGGCGCCGAAATCGTCGATGGCAATCCGCGCCCCGGCATCGCGGTAGCGCTTGACCACCTCGACCAGACGCTGGCTGTTGCCGCCCAACTCAGTGATTTCGAAGACGATGCGCTGCGGATCGACGCCGTGTCGGGCGATTTGCTTGAGGCTCGGCAAATCCTGATCGGCGCGCAGGCGGCTGATCCAGCGCGGCGATATGTTCAGGCTGAGAAACCAGTCGGGCGGCGCTTCATGCAGGCGACTCAAGGCGTTGTCACGAATCTGTCGGTCGAGGCGTCGCAATGCAATTGCCGGAGTGTGCGGGACGGCGAACAGCGGGCCGACCGAGGTCAGTTGACCATCGGCCTGACGCAGCCGCCCCAGTGCTTCAACGCCGGCAATGCGTCCGGTAGCGGTGTCGATGAAAGGTTGAAAGCAGGCGAGCGGTTGCCCGTCGATCACGGGGCCTCCTTAGTCATTCTTGTTCTGGATGTTCCAGTCGGCCGGATAGGCGCGCGGGATTGAACCTCCGGATAAGAGATTCAATCCCGCAGCCTTTGCAAGAATGCAGCCAGATGCTCGGCGTCAGCGTTTGCCCGAGCTCTGCATGACCAGTTTGATCAGCGGCCCGAGGCTGGTGCCCAGGCGAACCAATCGGGTCAGACCACCGACACCGCCGCTTTTCGCGCCTTTGCCGGTGATGAAACCGAGCAGTGTGACAGCGGCTACGCCCCAGAGCGGCGCGTGCTTGATGCCGAAACCACCTTGCAGGTTTTGTGTCATGCCGCGCATGCGCTGCAAGGGTTGCAGCACTTGCGCGGTTTCATGACGAATTTCCTGGCGGTGCATTTCCATGCGCAGACGGATCAACGCCTTGCGCATTTCCCGGCGTGAGCCGTTGTGTGGAAGTTCAGGCAGACTCATGGCAGCAGGCGCTCCCGGTCGTTGGCCAGCTCTTCCAAAGTACCGTGGAAGGGCGAGGACTCATCGAAGATCGCCGCCTTGAGGCGCAATCCACAGAAAATTGCCGCCAGGGTGTAGAACACGCACAGCCCGATGATCGCGGCCAGACGATAGGTGTCCCAGAACACGATCAACACCAGAGTCGACAAACCTACCAGCAGTAGCAAGCCAAACACTAAAGCCAGGCCTGCGAACAACAGCAGGCTGACGGTGCGGGCTTTCTGCTCCTGCAATTCGATGCCGAACAATTCCACATGACTGTGCAGCAAGCCGAGGACGGCGGCGCCCAGACGCCGCGTGGAGGAACTGGTGCCCGCTGCAAACGGGCCGGATTCGCCGATCGACATAATCAGCGCCGAGTGGCCAACAGGCCGATCAGAAAGCCCACGCCAGCGGCGATGCCCACCGATTGCCAAGGATTGGCCGACACGTAGTCCTCGGTGGCGGTAACCGCGGCCTGACCGCGATCGCGCAAGGTGTCCTCGGTCAACTTCAGCGTTTCGCGCGCGCGCAGCAGGCTGTCGTGGATCTGATCGCGCAACTCGTCGGCCTGATCGCCGGCGATAGCTGCCGTGTGTTCAAGCAGACGTTCGGTGTCGCTGACCAGAGTCTGGAAGTCGTTCATCAGGATTTCTTGAGCAGTCTTTGCCTTGATGCTGGCCATGGGTGATCTCCGTAATTGGCTGTTCATAGCTTCGGTAAAAAGCCGCGTTCTGAAGCGTTCGAGTATGAGCCATGCGTGAAGGTTCATTACAAGTCGCAGGTACAATTTTTGCTGTGTCGTGGTGCGTTGACCGACTGCCATGCGCTGTTGCCGGGCGTGCAGCCGGACAAATTCCGGTCTGGATAATAGCGGCGGCTTCGCGGTTTCCGGTGCTGATCTGTCGCTGCGCACGATCGGCGCGGTAAGGCAGGATTAACTTTCTTCATCCTCAGCCCCCGGGTAAAAGCCGTGTAGCAAGCGATAGCGGTCAATGCGCACCTGATCGACTTTCTCCTGCACTTGATGCGCGGGCAACCCGAGCAGGATCAAGGCGTGAGACGCGAGCATCAGGCTCGATTCCAGCAGCTCCGGCACCACTTCAGTGGCGCCGGCAGCTTTGAGTTCCGCCCATTGACCGTCATCGCGGGTGCGTACCAGAATCGGCACGCGCGGATTGAGTTGCCGCGCTTCCTTGAGCACGCGCAAGGCGATATCGCTCTGATCTACGGCAATCACCAAAAGCCTTGCGCGTAGCAGGCCGACAGCTGTCAGCAGCTCGCCGCGCGTGGAGTCGCCGTAGTGCACGTCGCTTTCGGCAGCCGCGGCTTCCTGCACGCGCACCGGATCACTGTCCAGGGCAATGAAAGGTTGGCCGGCGTTGCGCATGAAGCGGCCGATGGATTGACCGACACGGCCATAGCCACATATGACCACGTGCTGATTGAGCCCGGCATTGAGTGCGCTGATCTGTTCGATCTGCGCTTCCTGATTCGGTTTTCGGTGCAGTGCGCCGGCAACGCGCGGGGCGGCACGCAACAGTAACGGCGTCAGCAGCATCGAACAGAAGGTTGCGGCGAGGAGCAGGGGGCCGAGATCGTCGGGCAACAAGCGGTTCTGTTGCATCTGCGCCATCAAGGCGAAACAGAATTCGCCGCCTTGAGCCAGCGCCAGACCGCTGCGCCAGGCGGTTTCACTGTCGCTGCCGCGCCACTTCACCAACAACGCCACTACAGTGCCCTTGATCAACAGCAGGCCGAGGGTCAGACCGACGATCAACAGGCTGTGGCTGACGAACAAATGCACGTCGATCAGCATGCCGATGCTGACGAAAAACAGTCCGAGCAGGATGTCGCGAAACGGTCGGATATCGGCCTCGATCTGATGCCGATAATGGCTTTCTCCCAGCAACATGCCGGCAAGGAATGCGCCGAGAGCCGGGGACAGGCCGAGCAGGTGCGTCAGCCATGCGGTCAGCAACACAATCACCAGCGCCAACAGCACGAACAGCTCCGCCGACTTCGACGCCGCCACTTCCTGAAACAAACGCGGCAACAGCCAGCGACTGGCCAGCAGCAGGCCGAGAAACAACACCACGGTTTTCCCCAGCGTCAGCGGCAACGCCCAATACCAGGCTTGCTCACTGCTGCCGGCGAACACTGGCACCAGCGTCAGCAGCAGAACCGCCACTACATCCTGAAACAGCAGAACACCGACGGCATTCTGGCCGTGGCTGCTGAATATCTCGCCCAGACTGCCCAGTTCCTTGGTCACAATGGCGGTAGATGACAGCGACAGGCCTGCCCCGAGCAGCAGCGCAGGGGTGAGCGGCATGCCCAGCAGCATCAACACGCCACCGAGCAGGATCGCGCTGATAAACACCTGCTGGCTGCCCAGACGAAACACCACCTTGCGCAGGGCAATCATTTTCGACAGCGAAAATTCCAGCCCGAGGGAAAACAGCAGAAACACCACCCCCAGCTCAGCCAGATCCGGCAGGTGTTCACTTTCGTTGATCCAGTTGAACGCGGTCGGCCCGACCATCAGGCCCACGCACAGGTAACCGAGCACCGGCGGCAGGCGCAGGCGGCGGAACAGGGCAATCATCACCAGGGATGACGCAAGAATGATCAACAGGTTGGCAAACACAAAACACTCCGCAGGCAGGGTCAAGCATTTCAAGCGTAGAAGTAAAAAACACCGAAGCATGCTGCAAATCGCAATTCGGCTGACTGATGTGCGTCAGGATTTTGCGTGGAGCGGGATCGAGCTGCCTGGGCGGGTCGACGGACTTTCGACGCAGGCCTAGAATGGGGCACTCGAATTTTTGGATGAGCAATCATGCCTCCTGAATGCCAACTGTTCGGCACCTTGGGGTGTCATCTGTGTGAAGTCGCCGAAGCCGAGCTGATGCCTTTCGTCGAGCATGGTCTGCTGGTGGAATTGGTGGACATTGCTGAAGACGAACGCTGGTTCGAGGCCTATAGCTTGCGGATTCCGGTGCTACGCCGGGTCGATACCGGTGCGGAACTGGGTTGGCCGTTCAGTGCCGATGAGGTCGTGGCGTTTCTCAGTTAAGCGTTCCTTGCCCCTGATCGCTTACTACTCCGCTCATCGCAATCGGTCGTCCCTTGGTTGGCACTCTCGGGTTTATTCGGTTACTGTATGTGCATACAGTAATTGGGTTGGCCTGCTCGGATCGTTGCTTTTTTGCGGCAGGCAGGCGAATCGGAAGTCAGAGGGCAGCACCGTGGTCAATGTCGAACAGTTGAAGAGCAGCGTGAACCGGATGTCGGCGGAAGTGGTGCGCGAGGCCGTCATCGAATTGCGCCTGGACGGCTTGGTCACGGAAGGCAAGACCCCGTTCAACAAATTGCATTTCAACACCTGCTTTGCCGAGATCGAGGCGCTGTTCCAGCGTGCCGGCTACCACAAGCAGCTCGACGTGGTCGGGTATCAGGGTTTGCTGTATGCCTTGTACGATCCGGTGCGTTGGGAAGCCGTCGATGTGTTGCGCTGGCTCAAGGAGTTCACTGAAGCCGCAGCGCTCAAATCGATTCCGGCCTGAATCACGCAGAGGAATCGGCGCTAGGTTCGTTTCACGGCGTGCTGGATAATGCCCGTCTGCATTGAGGGTTCGAATTTCATATGTCCAGTTCAACATTTTCCGCGGCCCACAATCAGGCCAGCACGCTTTATCTGCCACCGGGTACCTGGCTTACGGTGCTTGATTGTCTGTGCGAACATTTTCGAGCGATCAGCCGCGAGCAGTGGCTGGACAGAATTGCCCGCGGCCGGGTGCTGAACGCCGAAGGGCAACCTATAGCGCTGGACTTGCCATACAAGGAAGGCCTGCGCATTCACTACTTCCGCGAAGTGCCGGATGAAAAACCGATCCCGGTGCTCGAGTCGATTCTCTACGCCGATGAGCATCTTGTGGTGGCGGACAAACCGCATTTCCTGCCGGTGACCCCGGCGGGTGAATACGTCGAGCAGACCCTGCTACGCAGGCTGATCCGGCGTTTGGATAATCCGCATCTGGTGCCTTTGCACAGGATTGACCGGCACACGGCGGGGTTGGTGATTTTCTCGGCCAATCCGCAGACGCGTTCGGCATATCAGTCGTTGTTTCCGACGCGGCAGATCGAAAAACGCTATGAGGCGATTGCCGCTGCGCTGCCCGAACTGAACTTCCCGTTGGTGCACAAGAGCCGTCTGGTCGATGGCGAACCGTTTTTCCGCATGCAGGAAGGGCCGGGGGTCAGCAACACTGAAACGGCAGTGGAAGTGCGGGAAATGAATGGCGATCTGTGGCGTTACGGGCTGTATCCGGTGACCGGCAAGAAGCATCAGTTACGCGTGCACATGACAGCGCTGGGCGCGAGTATCTGCAACGATCCGTTTTATCCGCACGTCTTGAAAGGCATCGAGGATGATTACGCCAATCCGCTCAAGTTGCTGGCGCAAGGGTTACGATTTGTTGATCCGGTGACGAAGCAGCAACGTGAATTCGCGAGTGAAATCACCTTGCACTGGTGATCACGTTTTTCTTTCGCCCATGAAAAAGCCCGCAAGAATGCGGGCTTTTCTGTATCAAATGCGAACCTGAGAGCTTACAGCTCTTTAACGGTGCGGACCTGATCCTTGTTGATGCGAGTCTGCTTGCCGTCCAGCTGTTCGAACTCGTAGAAGCCCGAATCTTCGTCGTACTTAGGCGCGTCGACAGCCTGGATTTCGCGACCGTCATTCAAGGTGATCACTGTTGGCGAAGCGCAACCGGCGAGGGAAGCGAGGCCCAGTGCGAGCATGAAAGTGGCGAGAGTCCGTTGAGTCATGAGTGTGTCTCCGAAGGAATAATTCTTTTGGTTACTGAGCTTGAGACGTATCCGAAGCGTGCAAGTTCCTTGCATGGTGTCAGTCTGACACAGACTTGTGCGCACTTAACAGTTCGGGGGTATTGAGATTGGCCAGCCGCGGGTCGTGGTCCGGGCATTCCAGCGCGCTGGCGCCGAGGCTGCGCATGATCCGCCCGGGGCTACGCTCGCCGGCGTTCCAGGCCTCTTCAAATATCGGCAACAGCGCCTTCGGTATTACGCAAAGCAGTGGTTCCCAATGCGCGTCATGGCGCAACATTAAAGGTTTTTCACGATGCTGATTGGCGGTTTCGCGCATGTCGCGCAACAGCGGCTCATCAATGCTCGGTACATCGCACGGCAGAACCAGCAGGTGGCTGTGACGTGCAGCTTTGAGTCCCGCAAGAATCCCGGCCAACGGGCCGGGAAAGTCAGCCTCTCCATCCGCTACCAACTGGTCAGCGAACGGCGCATACAGTTCACGATTGCGGTTGCAGGAGATGATCAGATCGTCGGTGAGCGGACGCACTTTGCGCTGCAGATGTGCAATCAGCGGTTCACCCTGCCACTCGATCAGGCCTTTGTCCTGGCCACCCATGCGCTGGCCGCGTCCGCCTGCCAAGAGCAAGATGGAGCAGGGCGGCAATGGCGGATTCGAGGTCATGGCAACTCTCCCGGGGCGGCGAAAAAATGCAGCGCTGTGATATAACACCGGGCTGTTTTTCCTACAACTGGACGAGCCTATGAAAGCCAAGGCTGATGTACCTTTCGTACCGCTGAATATCGCGGTGCTGACAGTCAGCGACACCCGCACCCTGGAAACCGACACCTCGGGCCAGGTCTTTGTCGACCGCCTCAGCGCTGCTGGCCACAATCTGGCCGAGCGGGTTTTGCTCAAGGATGATCTGTATAAAATTCGCGCCCAGGTTGCCAACTGGATTGCCGACGATGTGGTGCAGGTGGTGTTGATCACCGGCGGCACCGGCTTTACCGGCCGAGATAGCACCCCGGAAGCGGTTGCCTGTTTGCTCGACAAACAGGTTGATGGTTTCGGCGAACTGTTCCGCCAGATTTCAGTGGCCGATATCGGCACCTCAACCGTGCAGTCCCGTGCGTTGGCCGGGTTGGCCAATGGCACGCTGGTCTGCTGCCTGCCGGGCTCGACGAACGCGGTACGCACCGGGTGGGACGGCATTCTCGCCGAGCAACTGGATTCGCGGCATCGCCCGTGCAATTTCGTGCCTCATCTGAAACAGGCGGCGCCTTGTGAATCCCGCGGGTAAGCCGGGCAAAACCGGGGCGTTGATGCCGGTGGAAGCGGCATTGGCACGGTTGCTGGAAATAGCCGAAGCTGCGCCGATTCGCGAGCGTGAGCATCTGCCATTGGCCGAGGTTGAAGGGCGGGTGCTGGCGCAGGATCTGATTGCTACGCTAGACCTGCCTCCCTGGCCGAACAGTGCCATGGACGGTTACGCCCTGAACCTGGCGGACTGGAGTGGCGAGCCGATGTTCGTCAGCCAGAAAATCTTTGCCGGACAGGCGCCAGAACCATTGCAGCCCGGAACCTGCGCGCGAATCTTCACGGGGGCGCCGGTGCCTGCGGGTGCTGACTGCGTTGAAATGCAGGAAAACGTTCAGGTGCTGGCCGACGAGCGCGTGGTGTTTACTGAGCCGATGATCGTGGGGCAAAACATTCGCCCGCAGGGCCAGGAAACCACGGTTGGGGAATTGGTCTTGCCCGCAGGCACCCGACTGGGACCGATCGAGCAGGGTCTGGCCGCGTCCTTGGGCTGTGCCGCGCTGGATGTGGTGCGCAAGGTTCGCGTGGCTGTTCTGTCAACTGGCGATGAGTTGGTCGAGCCGGGTACAGCGCTGGGCCCGGGGCAGATTTACAACAGTAATCGCGTGTTGCTGTGCAGCTGGTTGCAGCGCCTGGGTTGTGAGGTGATCGATGCCGGGATTCTTCCGGATGATTTGCCGACCACCCGCGCGAAGCTTGGCGAATTGCAGGACGTCGATCTGATTCTGTCGACCGGTGGCGTTTCGGTAGGCGAAGCGGATTTCCTTGGCATTGCGCTCAGGGAAGAAGGTGAGCTGACTCTGTGGAAACTCGCGATCAAACCGGGCAAGCCACTGACTGTAGGCCATTTTCGTGGGGTTCCGGTCATCGGCCTGCCTGGCAATCCTGCGTCGACTCTGGTGACCTTTGCCTTGCTGACGCGGCCGTATCTGTTACGCCGCCAGGGCGTGCAGGATCTGCAGCCGCTGAAGTTTTCGGTACCGGCAGGGTTCGCTTGGCCCCAGGCCGGCAATCGCCGTGAATACTTGCGCGGACGTCTGGAGCAGGGCAAGGCCACCATCTACCGGAACCAGAGTTCGGGCGTCCTGCGCAGTGCTGCGTGGGCAGACGGGTTAGTGGAAGTGCTTGAGGGGCGTACGTTGACCGCAGGGGATGAGGTGACTTTCATCCCGCTGACCGAGTTGCTGGGCTGACGCTGTACGTGAGTGTGCAGGCGCGGCTCGCCACAGCCATCGCCTGCACTCATGCATTCAACGGGCCAGCAGCGCAACCAATTGGTCGAATCGACTGTTGGCCACCCAGCCTACCAGACCCATTACCACAGCAGCCGCACCAGCCGAATAGGCGAGGCGATGCTTGATGGCTTTTACATCGCCCCGCACCTCGTCCATGTCCCGACGGATGTACTTCAGATGGGTTTCCAGTTCGGTAACGCGAGGTTCCATTCCGGTATCTCCAGCGTTTTTGGCAGTACCTTTGAATTCGCTTTGATGATTGGCGCGACTATCGGCAAGTGGGATAAATGCACTTGCGGTTGCTTTGGTTTCATGACTTGGCATGGACGTCTCCATGCAGTGCTATTGATGCCGGTTGGCTACCGCCGTTTTTCGAGCAGTCGAAAGTACTAAGAGTGTATCCATTCATTACATGCACATCCTTGTGTGGTCGGGTCGGAAATTGATACCGCCGAGCCACGTTGAAGCAAACACTGCACCCGGTCAATTGAGCCAATTCCTGTTATTTCGTAAGAAAAGATACCGTCCTGTAGGACGAGCCGCCCGGAAATCAGAATTAAATGTTATTCGTGCGACTTTTTTGCGTGTCTGAGTGGTCAAGATGTCCCGAACTGATTCAATTTTAGGAGCTACCTTGATGAGTGAACGCAGGGCATTGTTAATTCTGCATGGCAAGCAGGCACTCAACGAGGCGGTGCGTGCTGCCGTCGAAAGCAAGCGTGAACAAGGTTGGGAGCTCGCAGTGCGGGTGACTTGGGAGGCCGGTGATGCGCAACGTCTGGTAGAGGAGGCGCTGGCAGCGGGATACACGAAAATTATCGCCGGCGGTGGTGATGGGACATTGCGCGATATCGCCGAAGCCTTGGCCGCGCACCCGGACAAGGCCAGTCTGGTGTTGTTACCACTGGGCACGGCCAATGACTTTTCCCGCGCTGCCGGCATCCCTCTTGAACCCGAAGAGGCTCTCGATTTGCTGGACGCGCCACCTCGCAAGATTGACCTGGGGGAAGTCGGCGGGCAGATTTTCCTGAACATGGCCACCGGCGGATTTGGCAGTCAGGTCACCGCCAATACTTCCGAGGATCTGAAAAAGGTGCTCGGTGGCGCAGCCTATCTGTTCACCGGGTTATCACGCTTCAGTGAATTGCATGCTGCTTACGGAGAATTGCAGGGGCCGGATTTTCATTGGAGTGGGGAGATGCTGGCGCTGGGTATCGGCAACGGTCGGCAGGCGGGCGGCGGTCACGTGCTATGCCCCGAGGCATTGGCCGATGACGGATTGCTGGATGTCAGCATTTTGCCAGCGCCACAGGAATTGGTCGGCACGCTGAAAACCTTGCTCAGCGATGGTTTCGGTCTGGACAACATGTTCGTGCGAGCGCGGTTGCCGTGGGTTGAGATCAAGGCTGCGGAGGGCCTTTACATCAATCTCGACGGCGAACCGCTGGAAGGCGAGAACATGCGTTTTACTGCGCGCCCGGCGGCGCTGCAGGTGCACTTGCCGCAAGACTCGCCGTTGTTGAGTTCAGCGCAGGCGATCAGTCATCAAGGCTGATGATCTGCTCACGTACGGCAAATAGAACGAGGCCCGCCACGTCGTAGATCTGCAGACGCTTCATGATCTGCGAGCGGTGGGTTTCGACAGTCTTGATACTGAGGCCGAGGCCGTTGGCGATTTCGCGGGTGGATTTTCCGCGTACGATCAGACGCAGGATTTCCAGCTGGCGCGCCGTCAGGTTGTGCGATTCGGCGACTTCCGGCTGATGCTTCTGATTGCGGGTCAATGCCTGGTTGATCACCGTGTGAGCGATGGCCGGACTCAGGTAGCGTTCATTATTGCGCAGGGCTTCCAGTGCATGCTCGAGCTCGGTGGCGGTGGTGTCCTTGAGCAGATAGCCATGCGCACCGGATTCGAGTGCCTGCATGATCAGCGCAGGATCGGTGTGCATCGACAGAATCAGCACTTTGCTCTGCGGACGCACGCGTCGTAGTCGTTGCAAGGCTTCAAGGCCGCCGGTTTCTCTCATCGAGATATCGAGCAAGACAATATCGGGATTCAGTTGCTCGACCATTTCGAGCAACTGCGAGCCATCGTTGGCCTCGCCGATTACCGCATAACCCGGAATATCCAGCACCAGAGCGCGTACGCCAGCCCTGATCAGCGAGTGGTCATCCACCAGAAGTAAGTTACAAGTCAACGCATAACCTTATTCGTACTGGCCCGCTCGAGTGCCCGTGGCGCCCAGGGGAAAAGTGCTTCGATTTGAGTGCCTTTGCCCGGTTCGCTCGTGACGTTCAGGGTGCCACCCAGTTGCTCGATCCGTTCGGCCATCCCGGCCATGCCACGTTGTCCTTCGCGACCGGGATCGGCGGCAGGCGCAAATCCCTGGCCGTCATCGCTGATCAGCAAGGTCAGACCCTTGGGCAGACGCTGGACCCGGATCAACAGATTGTTCGCCTGCGCATGGCGCAAGATATTGGTGACTGCCTCTTGAGCAATGCGAAACGCCGCAACCGCCATTTCTTCCGGCAATCCGTTCAGACGCTGCTGGCAGTCGAGGCTCCAGTGCAGCGAAGTGTTGGTCAATGTCTTGAGCAGGTGCGCACGCAGACTCGCCTCCAGCCCCAGACTGGTCAGCTGTCGCGGATTAAGAATGGCCGATACGTCGCGCACTTTATCGAGTGTTTCATCCAGCGTCGTACTCAGCAGTGCGCAGTGCTCCTGCAAGTCATCGGGCAAGCGGCGTTTGAGCCAGTCGCTTTGCAGTTTGGCGGCGGTCAGCAACTGGCCGATATCATCGTGCAACTCACGGCTGAGCCGATGACGCTCGTTTTCCTGGACTTCCAGTAAACGGTCGGCAAGCTCCTGCGGCTGGAATTTGATCGACTTGCGCGACAAGCGATGGTGGACGAAGACGCAAACGGCAGCGCTCACATTGAGCACCAGCAGACCGAACGACAGCGGAGCGGACAGGCCAAAGGTGAGCACGCTGCCGAGCGCTGAGCCGACGCACAGCAACAGCGTGAAGCGGCGTGCGTTTGCTCGCGAGGGCGGCCATGTGGTGATTGACTTGAGGCTGGCGTACATAGCGGATGGAGCCAATGAATGTTCGCTGCGGGTAGATCGTGCAGCGAGGCTGGCCGATCTCTGTCTGAAACTGCTGTCGTTCATGTGGCGCTTTCGAAGGGCTCTTTAACTGCCAATCGGCCGAAAACTTTTATGGAAAACATATCGCTGAAGTCACAGTGCCATTAACCGCGAGCAACTAACGGGCGGGATAATACCACTTAACATACCGCTGGTCGCGTTCGCGCTATATGTTCAAAGAGTCAGGAATGCCTCTGCATTGGACGTCGGTTCCATAATGGAAAGTTATTAGCCGGACTCTATAGATATCGACGCTGTACAAGTTGGGCTTGTTGTACACAGGAAAACCCTGACACCGGCGGAAGAGCTTCGCGCCGCTCAAGAGTGATATTTAATTTTTGATTGTCGCTGGCAGGCATGAAAGATGTATTTGCGACATCGCCAGCTCAAGCTATCTGCGCCGCGCTCCTAACAGGAGACGAGCGACAGTGGTTTGGCGTGCATCGGCGGTTGGAACTGGCTCTGTCCTACCTGAAAGGCGAACGCTTCAATCAGGGAAGTCTGTTCGCTGTCATCCAGACTCAACTGACCGGTGCTCAGATCGACCAGTTCCAGTTGCCAGGCGATCAACGTGAAGCAGTCTTTCAGTGCCTCAAGCGCTTGGGCGTGCAGATCAACATGGTCTTGTGCCTGAGTGAGCAGCCCGTGCAGATGCAGCGAAAACTCGGAGACCGGCTCCAGCGCCAAGGCATCGGCCTTGCTCGCCAGTTTGAGCAGGGTGCTGAGCATGCAATCGACGGCATCCTTGTCGTTGCGGATCAGTTGCAAGTGGCTCAGGCACTCTTCGGACTTGGCCAGGAGCGTTTCAGCCTCGACGAGAAACTCGGCGAATTGCTGCGCCCACTCGTTACGGTCGTTCGGCATGCTTATCTCCACAACGTCATGTCTGATGAACGAATGTCGTGTGTGTCGACGATCATGAATCGTCGTGAGATCGCGCCCCACAGTGCCATGGCTCTGGCCGGGATTTTCGTGAGGGTGGATATCCACTGACCTGCGATCGCACACAAAAGCCTGACTCCGTTCATGCAATGAGAATGGCGTCACATTAATGGCTATTGGATATTGCGAACATCAGGTTGGGCCTGATGATTCCTAGGGGAAACCCTTAGGCGCGGGAACCTGTTGCGCAAACCGAGGTCGCGCCGGAGAGGAATGCAGCAGATGAATTCAGCAGCCTCAGTAAACCATGATGTTAATGTGACATCAATGCTTTGGCGTGGCATTTTGATAGCGCTTTTCGCGGCTATCAAGAATCGCGCGATACAGCCGATAAACCACCCAATAGTGAATTCATCAGTACAAGCCCAGGAGTCATTGATGGCCGGCATTCTCGACACGGTAGACCAACGCACGCAACTGGTGGGTGAGAATCGCCTGGAAATCCTCATGTTCCGCCTGGCCGGACGTCAGTTGTTCGCGATCAACGTGTTCAAGGTTCAGGAAGTCCTGCAACTGCCGAAGCTGACCCTGATGCCTCAGCGACACCCGTTCGTCTGCGGTGTGGTCAACCTGCGCGGGCAGACGCTGCCGGTGATCGACCTGTCGCAGGCGATCGGCATGCGCCCATTGGTGCCGAGCCCGACCAGTACAATCATCGTCACCGAGTACAACCGTTCGGTGCAGGCGTTCCTCGTCGGTGGCGTGGACCGCATCGTCAACATGAACTGGGAAGCCATCCTGCCGCCGCCGACCAGCGCCGGTCGCCAGCACTACCTCACGGCAATCAGCAAGGTCGACGATCAACTGGTGGAAATCATCGACGTCGAGAAAGTCCTCGCCGAAATCGTCCCGTACAACGCCAAAGTATCGCGCGAGAAACTCGAAGACCCGGTACTCGAGCGCGCCGCTGGCCGCGAAGTGCTGCTGGTGGACGACTCGAAAGTGGCACTGTCGCAGTTGCGCGACACCCTCGGCCAGTTGGGCGTGAAGATGCACATCGCCAGCGACGGTTTGAAAGCCCTGAACATGCTCAAGGCGTGGGCCGATACCGGCGTGAACATGACCGAAAAACTGCTGATGATCTTCACCGACGCCGAAATGCCGGAAATGGACGGCTATCGCCTGACCACCGAAATTCGCAACGATCCGCGTCTGCGCAGTTTGTACGTGGTGCTGCACACCTCGCTGTCCGGCAGTTTCAACGATTCGATGGTGAAGAAGGTCGGTTGCGACAACTTCCTCTCCAAGTTCCAGCCGGACAAGCTGGTCGACGTGGTGCGCCAGCGCCTGATGCTCGACGAAGTACCGGCCTGACACACCGGATGAGGCTGATCTCGCGTCAGCCTTTGATTCGCCGCTCAGCTCGTATAGGGTGGCTTTTTTTGCCCACCAGGGAGCTGGCCATGCTGCGTCTGAGCGCGCTTTATCGTTACCCGTTGAAATCCGCCAAGGGCGAGACTCTGCAAGAGATCGCTCTGGACAAGCTCGGGCTGGCTGGCGACCGACGCTGGATGCTGGTGGACGAGGCGAGCGGGCGCTTCCTGACCCAGCGTGCCGTGGCGCAGATGAGTCAGTTGTCGGCGTTGTGGAATGCCAGCGGTGGCCTGACCCTGGCTGCACCCGGCCGTTCGCCGATCAATATCGACTTGCCCGGCGCCAACGCCGAGCTGCGTGGCGTGACGATCTGGCGTGACACTCTGCGCGTGCCGGATGCCGGCAATGAGGCTGCGCATTGGCTCAGCGAGTTCATCGGCAAACCGACGCGACTGGTGCAAGTGCCGCTGGATCGCGCCCGCAGCACGCAATCCGGTTACGGCAAAGATGACGACCAAGTGGCATTCGCCGATGGTTTTCCGCTGCTGTTGATTGGCGCAGCGTCGTTGCAGGATCTGTCGCAGAAAGTCGGACGTCCGCTGGAAATGCTGCGTTTCCGGCCGAATCTGGTGATCGAAGGCAGCGAGGCTTATGCCGAGGACAGCTGGAAACGCATCCGTATCGGCGATGTCGAGTTCCGCGTGGTCAAGCCCTGCTCGCGGTGCGTCCTGACCACCATCGACCCGCAGAGCGGCGAGCGCAGTGCTGATCGCGAACCGCTGGCGACCTTGCAGAAATACCGCTCCGAGGCCGATGGCGCGATGTTTGGGCAGAACCTGGTCAACGACAGCAATGGTCGACTTGAAGTCGGCATGCCGGTGGAAGTTCTCGAATAACCTGGCGCCATAACGAAAAATGCCCGTGTCCTTGGACACGGGCATTTTTTATGGCTGTGAAAACCTGCGGGTTTAGCCGCGGTATTCGCACAGGTAAGCGGTATCAACCGCGACTTTCAGCTGGAACTTGCTGTCGGCCGGAACGTTGAACTGGCTGCCGGCGGCGAAGGTTTCCCAGTCGGTGCTGTCTGGCAGTTTTACAGTCAGTGCGCCGGAAACCACGTGCATGATTTCACGCTGGCTGGTGCCGAATTCGTATTCGCCCGGGGCCATGACGCCGATGGTCGCCGGACCTTCAGCAGTGCCAAAGGCGATCGACTTGACGGTGCCGTCGAAGTACTCGTTGACTTTAAACATGGGCGATTCCTCTCGAAAAGGGCATAAAAGGGCTGAAAATGGCCGGCCAGTATGCACAAGGCTCTCGGCGTCGTCATCTGTCTAAAGTGGCAAGACCAGCGGCAGTAATCGCGCGGTGTTGCGCGCATCTTCCAGCGCGCGATGCTGCTGACCGCTGAATTGCATGCCGGCCAGTTGCAGCGCGCCGTTGAGTCCCAGCGGACGCTCAAGGCGCCGGGCCTTGGCAAAGCGCTGTTTGAGGTTCATGTGCGGCACGCGGCCCAGCGCGCTGTCGATTTGCAGCCGTTGCCATTCCTGAAGTAATTGCTTGCGGTCGTAATCGCCCCAGCTGACCCAGCCTTCAAGACGGGTCTGATGCTGGCGGAGCCAGCGCTCGAACGCCGGCCACACCTCTTCCAACGGCTGTGCTGCGTCGATATTTGCCTGAGTGATGTGCGTCAGCTCGCGACAGAACGGCGTCAGCAACGGCCGCCGCGTCGGTTTGACGAAGCGCTGGAAGTGATCCTGCTCGCGGCCGGCGCGATCCACCAGGGTCGCACCGATCTCGATGATTTCCATCTCCGTAACCGGCCAGCCACCGTCATCGGTGGTGGCTTCCAGATCTATGACCAGCCAATGGGGCATCGCAGGGTTCCTGATTTACGCGTTCTGATGTTCAGAGCGTAGTCAAACCTTGCGGATGCGCCCGGTGACTCACTCGACCTGCAACAGAACCTGACGATTTTTTACCTGATCGCCGACTTTCACCTGCACCCGTTTGAGCACGCCGTCGATGCCGGCCTTGAGCGGGTGCTCCATTTTCATTGCCTCCAGCACCACCAGCAATTGTCCTTTGCTGACTGGGCTGCCTTCGCAGACCAACACATCAATGATCGCGCCGTCCATCGGTGCCTTGAGGGTGCCGGAACTGACGCTGGTCTGACTGTCGATTACCGCGTGAGTTCGATCCTCCAGTCGCAGGCTGCCGGGGTGGGTGAACAGCCAGAGCTGGTCGGCTTCGAGTCGATAGGCGTGGCGTTGGCGCAGGCCGTTGATCTCCAGGGTTACGGCGCGGTCGCTGTGTTCAATAAGCTTCACGGTGCAGCTATGTTCAGCAACCTGTACGAAAAAGGTGCCATCCGCAGCAGCGCGTAATTGCACATGCCAATCCTGCCCCTCCAGACCGAGGCGGTAATCCAGCGGCACACTGGCGTTGTTGCGCCAGCCGGCCAGTGGCGCGCGATGTCGTTGCGCCGTGGATTGATAAAACAGCAGCGCCGCGATGGCCAGTTGTTCGGTACTCGGAACACGCTTTTGCAGACACGAGTGATCGGCAAACTGCTGCGCAATAAACGCCGTGCTGAATTCGCCCGCAATGAATTGCGGATGCTGCAACAGTTCGACCAGCAGCCGCTGATTGGTCTGCACGCCCAGCAATACGCTGTCCTGCACCGCACGCAGCAATTTGCGCCGCGCCTCTTCGCGGGTAGCGCCGTGGGCGATCAGTTTTCCGAGCATCGGGTCGTAGAACGGACTGACGGTCTGACCTTCGAGCAGACCGTGATCAATCCGCGTGCCCGCGTGCAGGGCCGGTTGCCACGCCTCGATGCGCCCGGTCTGCGGCAGAAATCCTTGAGCGGGGTCTTCGGCGTACAGCCGCACTTCCATGGCATGTCCGTTGAGCTGTACTTGATCCTGGGTCAGCGGCAGCGGCTGGCCTTCGGCGACCAGCAACTGCCAGGCGACCAGATCCAGCCCGGTGATCAACTCGGTCACCGGATGCTCGACTTGCAACCGGGTGTTCATCTCCAGAAAGTAGAACTGGCCACGCGCATCCAGCAGAAACTCCACGGTGCCGGCGCCGACGTAGTTCACCGCGCGCCCGGCCTTGAGCGCCGCTGCGCCCATCGCCTGGCGCAGCTCGGCGGTCATCACCGGGCAGGGCGCTTCTTCGATGACTTTCTGATGGCGGCGCTGGATCGAGCAGTCGCGCTCGCCAAGGTAAATCAGGTTGCCGTGTTGATCGCCGAACAGCTGCACTTCGACGTGGCGCGGTTCGATCAGCGCCTGTTCGAGGATCAGTTCATCGCTGCCGAAGCCGTTCAATGCCTCCGAGCGCGCCGTGCGCAACTGCGCTGGCAGATCATCGCCGCTGTGCAGCAGGCGCATGCCGCGACCACCGCCGCCGGCGCTGGCCTTGATCATCAGCGGATAACCGATGCGCTCGGCTTCGCGCAGCAACGTTGCGTCATCTTGCTCGGCGCCTTGATAGCCAGCGATGCACGGCACTCCGGCAGCGAGCATGGCAATTTTCGAGCGGCGTTTGCTGCCCATGAGTTCGATGGCCTCGACGCTGGGGCCGATGAAGGTCAGGCCAGCCTGCTTGCAGGCGCGGGCGAATTCGGCGTTTTCCGAGAGGAAACCGTAGCCGGGATGAATCGCGTCGGCGCCGCTGCGCCGGGCGGCGTCGAGGATTGCCGGGATGTTCAGGTAAGACTGTTGTACGGGCGCCGGGCCGATGTTGACGGCTTGATCGGCGATTTGTACATGCAGGGCGTTGGCGTCGGCGTCGCTGAATACGGCGACGGTGCGATAGCCCAGGGCTTGCGCGGTGCGCTGGATACGGCAGGCGATTTCACCGCGGTTGGCGATCAGGATTTTGTGGATGGCGGGCATGGTGGGTTTCCTGAAGATTTGCGGTGAAAGTGATGGCCTCATCGCGGGCAAGCCCGCTCCCACAGGGGTCAGTTGGCCCACCGTGGTTTACGCTTTTGCATGAAGGCCATCGTGCCTTCAATTCCCTCGGCGCCAGTCACTGCCGCGCTGAACCACTGCGCCGCTTCATCGAGCAATGCACTCGAAGGCTGGCCGGCACTGGCCAGCAGCAGTTTTTTGGTCGCGGCATTCGCCTCGGGCGCGCAACACAAAACATGATCCAGCACTTCGTCCAGCCGTTCCGCCAGCGCCTGCGGATCATGTTCGACAAAATGCACCAGGCCCATGCGTCTGGCCTGTGTGCCGTCGAAGCGCGCGGCAGTCAGCGCCCGTCTGCGGGTTTCAGTCAGGCCGATGCGTTGCACCACAAACGGCGCAATTTGCGCCGGCAGCAAGCCAAGACTGGTTTCCGGCAAGCCGAACTGCGCCTGATGATCGGCCATCGCGATATCGCTGACACACGCCAGACCCAATCCACCACCCAGCACCGCGCCTTGCAACACGGTGATCAGCACTTGCGGCGCGTGCTGCGCCTCTTCCAGCAAAGCGCCAAAAGCGCGGTTCAAGTCGCGGTAAGCGTCTGCGCCTTGCGAGCGGGCGTTGGCCATGTCCTTGATGTCGCCGCCAGCGCAGAAATGCCCGCCGGCACCACTGATCACCAACGCGCGAACGCTGCGATCATCACGCACCGCCGCCAGCACCGCGCGCAATTCGGCAACCATTTGCAGGCTCATCGCATTGCGGCTGTCGGGGCGATTGAGGGTTATATGCAGCACACCGTTATGGGCCTCAAGTAACAGCGTCTGGCAATCGGGCAGGGCGCTCATTTCTTTTTCCCCGGCAGAATGCCCATCAGTTTGCAGATGATCCCGAGCATGATTTCGTCGGCGCCGCCGCCAATCGACACCAGCCGCACATCGCGGTAGGCGCGGGCCACCGGGTTGTCCCACATGAAGCCCATACCGCCCCAATATTGCAGGCAACTGTCGCTGACTTCGCGGCCGAGACGTCCGGCCTTGAGCTTGGCCATGGACGCCAGTCGAGTCACGTCCTGGCCTTTCACATATTGCTCGGTGGCCTGATACACCAGGGCGCGCAGGCATTCGATTTCGGTCTGCAATTCGGCCAGGCGGAAGTGGATCACCTGATTGTCGATCAGTGCGTTGCCGAAGGTTTTGCGTTCCTTGCAGTATTCGATGGTGCTGTCGACGCAG
This sequence comes from Pseudomonas sp. TWP3-2, assembly GCF_049897765.1. Lineage (NCBI taxonomy): Bacteria > Pseudomonadati > Pseudomonadota > Gammaproteobacteria > Pseudomonadales > Pseudomonadaceae > Pseudomonas > Pseudomonas sp. TWP3-2. Next base: position 431,065 of record NZ_JAFCWW010000003.1, read on the forward strand.
TATTCCAGGCCCTTGATCATGTTCGCCGCGCCGAACAGCCGTTCTTCCTGAAACTGCAGCATCTGCATCATGAAACCCGCGCCTTCGTGCCCGATGCGATTGCGCTGCGGCACCCGCACATCGTCAAAAAAAACCTGGGCGGTTTCCGAGCTGCGCATGCCGAGTTTGTCCAGGTGCGAACTGAGGCTGATCCCCGGCGTGGTCATCGGCACCATGATCAGCGACTTGTTGATGTGCGGCTTGTCGTCCGAAGTATTGGCCAGCAAGCAGATGAAGTCGGCGCTCGGCGAGTTGGTGATCCACATCTTGCTGCCGTTGATCACGTAGTCGTCGCCGTCCTTGCGCGCGGTGGTCTTGAGACCGGCGACGTCAGAGCCGGCGCCGACTTCCGAGACGCCGATGCAGCCAACCTGCTCACCAGTGATCGCTGGCCGCAGAAATTCTTCGCGCAATTCATCGGAGCCGAAGCGGGCGAGGGCCGGGGTGCACATGTCGGTCTGCACGCCGATCGACATCGGAATACCGCCGCAATGAATGGTGCCGAACTCTTCGGCGGCGACAATCGAATAGCTGTAATCCAGGCCCATGCCGCCGAATTTTTCCGGCTTGGAGATGCCCAGCAGTCCGAGGTCGCCAGCCTTGCGGAAGATCTCGTGAATCGGAAAACGCCCGGCCTTTTCCCATTCGTCGACGTGCGGATTGATCTCGTGTTCGACGAATTGGCGGACGGTGCGGCGCAGTGCTTCGTGTTCCTGGGTGAAGATCATTTTTATTGTTCTCCTGAAATCGAGGCGTTAGAAGCGACTGACGCCGAAGCTGTTGGGCTGAAGATTGCGCACGTCGGCTTCGTGACAGATGTCCAGCAGGTAACCGAGCAGCGTGCGCGTATCGCGTGGATCGATCAGGCCGTCATCCCACAGGTTGGCGCTGCCGTAGAGCGCGGTCGATTGGCTGTCGAGTTTCTGCGCGGTGACCTGCTCAAGCATGTCGAGCATTTTCGGATCCGGCACCAGACCATCCTTGAGCTGTTTGGCCTCGGTGACGATGCGCAGGACCTTGCCCGCCTGGGCGCCGCCCATCACCGCCGTGCGGCTGTTGGGCCAGGCGAAGATGAAGCGCGGATCGAGACCGCGCCCGCACATCGCATAGTTGCCGGCGCCATAGGAACCGCCGACCACAATCGTCAGCTTCGGCACCCGCGCATTAGCCACTGCTTGAATCAGTTTCGAGCCGTGTTTGATCACGCCGTGCTGTTCCGACTCGGTGCCAACCATGAAGCCGGTGGTGTTGTGAAAAAACAGCAGCGGCGTCTGGCTCTGGTCGCAGAGCTGAATGAATTGCGCAGCCTTGCTCGCGCCGTTGGGCGTGATCGGGCCGTTGTTGCCGATGAAGCCGCAAGCGCGACCCTGAATTTTCAGGTGGCCGCAAATGGTCTGCTGATCGAACTCGCCCTTGAACTCAAGGAAGCGCGATTCATCAGCAATGCGCGCAATGATCTCGCGCACGTCGTAGGGCTTTTTCGCATCGTCCGGGATCAGGCCGAGCAATTCGTCGATGGGATACAACGGCTCTTTGTATTGCGGCTCGGGCAGCCACGGCAGTTGCTCGTTCCAGTTCAGCAGGCTGACGATCTCGCGCACCTGACGCACGCCATCGGCATCGTTTTCGGCCAGGTATTCAGCAGTGCCGGCGACTTGCGCATGCATCTCGGCGCCGCCCAGTTCTTCGTCAGTCGCGACTTCACCGGTCGCGGCTTTGAGCAATGGCGGGCCAGCCAGAAACAGCTTGGCCTTGCCGCGCACCACCACCACGTAATCCGACAACCCCGGCTGATACGCGCCGCCAGCGGTGGCCGAGCCATGCACCACGGTGATCTGCGGCAGACCCATGGCCGACATCCGCGCCTGGTTGGCGAAACTGCGCGCGCCTTCGACGAAAATCTCCGCCGCGTAATTGAGGTTGGCGCCGCCGCTTTCGGCGAGGGTGATCACCGGCAATTTGTTGTCTTGCGCGATCTGTTGCAGGCGCAGGGATTTTTTCAGGCCAGAAGGCGAAATGGTTCCGCCCTTGATCGCACTGTTGTTCGCCACCACCAACGCGCGCACGCCGGACACATAACCGATGCCGGCGATCAGACCGCCTCCAGCCGAGCTGCCGTCCTTGTCGTCGTGCAATTTGTAGCCGGCGAGGCTGGCCAGTTCGAGGAACGGCGAACCGGGGTCGAGCAACAAATTCAGGCGCTCACGCGGCAGCAATTGGCCGCGCTTGTCGAATTTCGGTTTAGCCTCGGCGGCTTTGTTCAACAGGTTCTGTTCGAGTTGCTGCACATGCTCGATGGCCGCGAGCATCGCCGTGCGATTGCGCGCAAAGCTTTCGCTGTGCGGGTCGAGTTCGGACTGGATCTGCGGCATGATTTATTCCTTGTCCTTGAGCACATCTGGCAAATACGCGCGGTGAAAACCGTTGAACGATTCGCTGTGGGTCGCCTTGTGCAACGGCCAGGCGCGACTGCCCAGACTCGCCGCGCCATCGATGCGCAGCGTGCTGCCACTGACGAACGCCGCTGCCGGACTGAGCAGAAACACAATCGCTGCACTGACTTCCGATTCGGTGCCGATGCGTTTCAACGGCACGTGTTCACGCAAGGTCGGGATCACTGCTTTGAACGCGCCTTCATAGGTGTCCATGCCGCTGGAGGCGATCCAGCCCGGCGCCACTGCGTTGACTCGCACCCCGGCGTAACCCCACTCGAACGCGGCAGTCTTGGTGAAGTTGTCCATGCCCGCACGCGCCGCACCGGAGTGGCCCATGCCGGGCATGCCGCCCCACATGTCGGCGAGCATGTTGACGATGTTGCCGCCGTGTTTGCTCATCGACTGGTTGAACACTTCGCGCGCCATCAGAAAACCGCCGACCAGATTGGTACGCAGCACGGTTTCGAAGCCTTTCTGATTGATCGAGGCCAGTGGCGACGGGTATTGGCCGCCGGCATTGTTGACCAGTCCGTGGATCGGCCCATGTTCGTCAATCAGTTCGCGGATCAGTGCCTTGACTGCTTCTTCATCGCGGATATCGCAGGCCTTCCAATGCGCAAGGCCGCCGTCCTCGGCAATTTCCGCGGCGACGCTTTGCAGCTTTTCTGGTTTGCGTCCGACCAACACCACGCTGGCGCCGAGTGCCGCCAGTTCATGCGCGGTGCATCGGCCGATGCCGCTGCCGCCCCCGGTGACGATGATGGTCTGGCCGCTGAACAGATCAGCCCGGAAAATCGACTCGTATGCCATGGCGACAATCCTCTAATCGAACTGTTCGGCGATGCTCTGCGGCACCGGGATCTGGATTTCCAGCAGTTGCTGGGCGAACGCCTTGCCCTGCGGATCAATGCGCAGGCTCGCCACGCCACCGCCGCCCAAGGCGTTTTCCAGCAAGAAGTTCAGGCTGTGGGTGCCGGGCAGATACCAGCGTTCAACGCGCCCGTGAATCGGGTCGAGGACATGGCTCATCCACTCGACCATCACCTCCGGCGTCAGCGCCTCGGCGATCCACGGCAAGTATTCCGGACGCCGTGGCAGCACGCCGATGTTGCTGTGATTGCCCTTGTCGCCGGAACGCGCCACCGCCAGTTTGACCAACGCGACACTGGCGTCGGCGCGGCCATCGGGTTTGGGCGGTTCGTGAGGGATCGGCAGATCGTCGCTTTCAAGTGCTGTGAGGGCGGGCAGGGCACAGGTATAGCGTTCCCCGGCGAAATCGATGTGCAACGTGCAGGCGCCTTTGTCGATCAGGAACGAGAACAGCCGAATCAGCGGATACACCGTCGGCCGTCCGCCAACGATGCCGGTCAGCCCCGGCGCCATACCGGTGGCGGCCTGGGCAATTTCCCGCGAGAACAGCACCAGCGCCTGTTTATTCGGATGGCGCACCGCCAGTTTGATCACCACTTCACGGCTGTCGCGACGCTGGCCATGAGGGCCGTAAGTGGCTTCGCTGCCGAGCAATTCGACATGGGTTTCGCTGTAGGGCGCCCAGCCGCGCTGGCTGAACATCTCGCCGGTCTTGTCGATGATCGCCTGACTGACGCGACGCGCCTTGTCTACCGCATCGATACCGGCAATCAGGCAACTGGCGGTGCAGCGGAAGCCGTCGAGATACGTCGCACTGACCTTGTATTTGTCGCTGGGTGGCAGGCCTTTGGCGCCGTGTACCTGCACGGCGTTTTTGCCCTGCTGCTGAAGTTTGACCTGACTGAAATCGCAGACCACATCGGGCAGCAGATAGCCCTGAGGATCGCCAATTTCGTAGAGCATCTGTTCGCCGACGGTCAGCGGCGTGATCAATCCGCCAGAGCCTTCGGGTTTGCTGACGATGAACTGGCCGTCGGCGCTGACTTCGACGATCGGGAAACCGATGTGCTCGTAGTCCGGCACCTCACGCCAATCGGTGAAGTTGCCGCCAGTGCACTGCGCGCCACACTCGATGATGTGTCCGGCCAATGCCGCTTGTGCAAGTTTGTCGTAGTCGTGCCACGACCAGCCGAATTCATGCACCAGTGCCGCGCTGACCACGGCGCTGTCGACCACGCGCCCGGTGATAACAATGTCGGCGCCCAGGCGCAGCGCTTCAACGATGCCCGGCGCGCCGAGATAGGCGTTGGTCGAGATGCACATCGGCGGCAGCGGTGCGCCGCTGAACATTTCCGTGATGCCTTGGGCTTGCAGCTGTTTGAACTGCGGTTGCAGGTCATCACCGAGCAGCACGGCGATTTTCAGCGCGACGCCGGCCTTGTCGCACGCCGTTTGCAACGCGGCGGCGCAGGCTTGCGGGTTGATCCCGCCGGCATTGCTGATCACGCGGATTTTTTGTTCCGCAAGTTGCGGCAGCAGCGGGGCGAGGACTTCGATGAAGTCGCTGGCGAAACCGGCTTGCGGATCTTTCAGGCGTGCGCCGGCCATGATCGACATGGTGATCTCGGCCAGGTAGTCGAACACCAGATAGTCCAGTTGCCCACCTTCCACCAACTGCGCGGCGGCGGTCGAGGTGTCGCCCCAGAACGCGCTGGCACAACCGATGCGGATTGTTGTTGGCATTGTTGTCTCCGACTCAGAAACCTGCGACAGAAGTGCGACGAGGCTACCAAGCAAGCGCTTGGTTTGTAAACAGCTGAAATTATCTTCTGCCCAAGCGCTTGCTTGGTCGCGGCCGGCGGCTTAAATTGCCCGCGCCAGCCTGTGGTTTCGGGGCGGCAGCCGACTGATCGACTGTAGGAGAGAATGGGTGGACGAGCAAAAAGCCCTGCGGGTAATGCGCGAACTGGTGGACGCCGGCCAGTTGACCGACCCGGACAGCGCGCGCGGCAAATTGCTGCAAGTCGCGGCCCATCTGTTCCGCAACAAAGGCTATGAACGCACCACCGTGCGCGATCTGGCGGGTGCCGTGGGCATTCAGTCGGGAAGCATTTTCCATCACTTCAAAAGCAAGGACGAAATCCTCCGCGCGGTGATGGAAGAAACCATCCGCTACAACACTGCACTGATGCGTGCGGCACTCGCCGACGCCGGCAGCGTGCGCGAACGGGTGCTGGCGCTGATCCGCTGTGAATTGCAGTCGATCATGGGGGGCAGCGGCGAAGCCATGGCCGTGCTGGTCTACGAATGGCGTTCGCTGTCCGAAGAAGGGCAGGCCCAGGTGCTGGCGTTGCGCGACATTTATGAGGACCTGTGGCTGCAAGTGCTCGGCGAGGCCAAGGCCGCCGGGTTCATCCGTGGCGATGTGTTCGTAACCCGACGCTTTCTAACCGGGGCGTTGTCGTGGACCACCACCTGGTTCCGCGCGGGCGGCAGTTTGAGCCTCGATCAGCTGGCCGATGAGGCGTTGATTCTGGTACTCGAGGAGCGTTAGACGCTTTCTATCGTGCGGCGAAACTGGCTAACTGGGCGAAACCGCCTAGCTTGAGTAGATTGATCGGTATTTTTTCGGGGAGTGGGGTGTTTTGAAGTCTTCGCCAATTCGGACAGCCGCGGGGCTGATGCTCGCAGCGCTGGCTGCAATATGGGTACAGCCCGCTCCAGCGGCGCAAGTTGTCCGGGTGGGCGCTGCGCATTTTCCGCCGTACACCATTCGCCCGGAAAACGGCGCCGACACCGGTCTGTTGCCGGAGCTGGTCGCCGCGTTGAACGACCTGCAGAGCGACTATCGTTTCGAGCTGGTGCCAACCTCTATTCCGCGCCGCTTCGGTGACTTCAAGGATGGTCGCACCGACATGGCGATCTTCGAAAATCCCGAATGGGGCTGGAAAGACATTCCCCACACCACCGTCGATATGGGCCTGGAAGACGCGGAAATCTTTGTCGCGCAGAACCAGCCTGGTCGGCAGCAAGCCTACTTCGCCGACCTCAAGGGCAAACGCCTGGCGCTTTACAGCGGTTATCACTATGAGTTCGCCAACTTCAAGGCCGACCCCAAATACCTCGCGGAAACCTACAGCGCGACGCTGACCTATTCCCACGACAGCAACCTGCTGATGGTGCTGCGTGGGCGCGCCGACATTGCGCTGGTGACACGTTCATATCTGTTCGATTACCTGCTGCGTAACGAAAAGGTTCGCGACGAATTGCTGGTGTCGCAGCGCATCGATCAGATCTATCACCACTACGCGATTCTGCGTCCGGCCGCGCCGATCACCGGCGAGGCGTTTGGCGCGATGCTCAAACGCCTGCGCGACAACGGCCAGATGTTGAAGATTTTTGATCCGTACAAGATTGCCGTGGTGCCGGTGCCCGGCAATTGAAGGACGGATTTACCCGGGCAGCCTAAATTTTGCCCTGCGGATCACGTCACATCGTTGAACTGTCGACGATTATCGTGAGCCCGACCCATGTCCAATCTGAATGACCTGACTGCCCTGGCCCTGCCATCGGGTAGTCAATTGCAAGCCGATGCCACCGAGAGCCGTCTGAGCCTGAGCCTGGACGGGCAACCGTTGATCCGCCTGCGCCTTGATCGTGAGGCGCAAGGGCCGATCCAGATTGACGAACGCTATGCACTGCCGCCAGGCCAGGCGCTGTGGGCGGCATGTTATTGGTTGTTCAGCCGCGATCCGGCGCGTCAGCAATTGGTCTGGCAGCTCGATCAGCCGCCGACCGAAGCCTTGCTCAGCGGCTTGCTGGTGAGCACGGAGGTGGCTGGCGAATATCGTTGCGAGCGCACCCTGTTCTGGCAATTGCCCCAGCCATGGCTCGGCACTTCGTTGACCGGCAGCTATCCGCAGCAGATGGTCATCAGCAATGGAAAACGCCATCCCTTGCGCCCGGTCAAACCGCGCGGTGAGGTTTATCGGCGTTTCGATTCGCGTCTTGGTGCGTGGATTTCCTTGCGCACGGTAGAGATCGAAGAAGATCTGCCGCGCTTCAACCGCTGGCAGAACAGTCCGCGCGTCGCCAGTTTCTGGCAGGAAGAAGGCAGCATCGAAAAGCATCGCGAATACCTGAGCAAGCTCGAGGCTGACCCGCACACACTGACGTTGATCGGCTGTTTCGACGATCAGCCGTTTGCCTATTTCGAAGCCTATTGGGCCAAGGAAGATCGCATCGCGCCGTTCTACGATGCCGACACTTACGACCGTGGCATCCACATGCTGGTGGGGGAGGAGAGCCATCGTGGCCCGCACAAGGTTGCGAGCTGGCTGTCGGCGTTGGTGCATTATCTGTTTCTGGACGATCCGCGTACGCAACGTGTGGTCGCCGAACCACGTGCGGACAACACGAAGATGATCGGCCACATGCACAATCAGTGTTTCCACTGCGAGAAAGAGTTCGACTTCCCGCATAAGCGCGCGGCGCTGATGATGCTCGGGCGTGAGCGGTTTTTTGATCGGTGCACGTTGGGTTGAAATACCGTTAAAACCAAAAGCTCGCAGCCTTCGGCAGCTCCTACATTGGAATGCGTTCCTTGTAGGAGCTGCCGAAGGCTGCGAGCTTTTTTTGCGGGCGATTCGGTCTTAACGACGACCCATCGCCACCGCATCCCCACGACTGCCCGACACCTTGCGGCAGTGCACCAGCGCATCGCGGATCATGAAGTTGACCAGGGTCGGCGAGACGCCAAGTTCTTTGGCGATGTCTTTTTGCGGCACACCGTGCAGGCGATACATCTCGAACGCGTAACGGGTGCGGCTCGGCAGCTCGGTGAGCGCGTCGGCGATGTGTTCCAGGGTCGAGAAGTTGATGTGCGAAGTTTCCGGCGAAGCACCTTGAATGACCACGTTCAGGCCTTCCTCTTCAGGGCCGGAATACTTCATCTCCAGTGCCTGTTTACGGTAGTGATCGATGGCGAGGTTGCGCACGATCTGGAACAGATAACTCAATTGCGCCTTGATCGACGAAGTGATCGGCGGCGCCGATTGCAACCGGAAAAACGCATCCTGCACCACGTCTTCGGCACGTGAGCGGCAGCCGGTAATGCGCGCTGCGATCTTGACCAGAATCAGTCGATTGTCGACGAATGCCTGAAGTAGCGGTGAATCGCACCTGCTTGTGGATACTTGTTCCGTCATGGAAATCACCTTGCTGCCAATAGGTTTGTGGGAGGCCTCGGGGGCGGCCGTCCTACACATCGAGCGACAAATTATGTTGAATGATAATGATTGTCAAATGAGAAAGAGAAGTAATGCTCCGGTTCGGTGCGATTTGAGAACTGCGACGCACTGCCGCACCCCGGCCCTGTTGGCGATCCAGCCTGCCGACTAATTATTTCAAGACGTCATCCGTTCTCATTGGTGAATGGTTTCGGGCGCAAACCCCGGCCATACAGCATTCCAGTGCCTTGCGCGGTCGGCGTAGACCGCGCCCTGCATGCCCTGCGAAAGGGCGTGACGCAGCAAACCCGATTCCACTAGCAAGCCGAATTTCAGGCAGGAAACCTCATGACCGACGCGTTCGAACTCCCCAGCACTCTGGTCCAAGCCCTCCAGCGCCGCGCGGCCCTGACGCCGGATCGGCTGGCCTTGCGCTTCTTGGCTGAAAGCGCGGAGCAGGCGGTGGTGCTCAGTTACCGCGAACTCGATCAACGTGCGCGCAGCATTGCCGCCGCGTTGCAGGCCGAGGCCGAATTCGGTGATCGCGCGGTGTTGCTGTTTCCTAGCGGGCCGGACTATGTCGCGGCGTTTTTTGGCTGCCTGTACGCGGGCGTGATCGCCGTGCCGGCCTATCCGCCGGAGTCGACCAAGCGTCATCATCAGGAACGTCTGCTGTCGATCATTGCCGACGCCGAGCCACGACTGCTGCTGACCAGCGCCGACCTGCGCGACGCCTTGCAGCAGATCGAAGGCGCGCCGCCGCTGTTGTGCGTCGATACCCTCGACAGCGCACTGGCCGAACGCTGGGTCGAACCGACTTTGCCGCAGGATCACATCGCGTTCCTGCAATACACCTCAGGCTCCACCGCGCTGCCCAAAGGCGTGCAGGTCAGCCACGGCAATCTGGTCGCAAACGAGCTGCTGATCCGCCACGGTTTCGGCATCGACGTCAATCCGGATGACGTGATCGTCAGTTGGCTGCCGCTGTATCACGACATGGGCCTGATCGGCGGTCTGCTGCAACCGATCTTCAGCGGCGTGCCGTGCATTCTGATGTCGCCGGCGTACTTCCTCGGCCGGCCGTTGCGCTGGCTTGAAGCGATCAGCCAATACGGCGGCACCATCAGCGGCGGGCCGGATTTTGCTTACCGTCTGTGCAGCGAACGAGTCAGCGAATCGGCGCTGGAACGACTCGATCTGAGCCGCTGGCGCGTGGCCTATTCCGGCTCCGAGCCGATCCGCCTCGACACCCTCGAGCGCTTCGCCGACAAATTCGCCGCCAGCGGATTCAGCGACAGCAGTTTCATGGCCTCGTACGGTCTGGCCGAAGCCACGCTGTTCGTCGCCGGTACCCCGCGCGGCAAGGGCATTCCGAACTTGCGCGTCGATGATCAGGCGCTGGCGCAAAACCGCGCCGAGCCGGGCGCGGGCAGCCCGATCATGAGTTGCGGCATCAGCCAGCCTGATCACGCGGTACTGATCGTCGAACCGAATACGCTGCAAGAACTTGCTGACAATGCCGTCGGCGAAGTCTGGGCTGCCGGGCCGAGCATCGCGCTCGGTTACTGGCGCAACCCCGAAGCCAGCGCCAAAACCTTCGTCGAGCACGCCGGCCGTACCTGGCTGCGCACCGGTGACTTGGGCTTCATGCGTGACGGCGAACTGTTCATCACCGGTCGCCTGAAAGACATGCTGATCGTGCGCGGACACAACCTGTATCCGCAGGACATCGAAAAAACGGTCGAGAATGAAGTCGAGGTGGTGCGCAAGGGCCGCGTCGCGGCGTTCGCGGTCAATCAGAATGGTGAGGAAGGCATCGGCATCGCCGCAGAGATCAGCCGCAGTGTGCAGAAAATCCTCCCGCCCGAAGCGCTGATCAAAGCCATCCGTCAAGCCGTGGCCGAGGCGTATCAAGAAGCGCCGAGCGTGGTGGTGTTGCTCAATCCGGGTGCGCTGCCGAAGACCTCCAGCGGCAAACTGCAACGTTCGGCGTGCCGCAATCGTCTGGCTGACGGTAGCCTCGACAGCTACGCGGTGTTCCCGTCGAACGAAGTTGAACACGTCGACTCGACAGCCTCTGCCGGCGAACTCGAAACCCTGATCGGCACGATCTGGGCCGAGCAACTCGGCGTCAAACAAGTCGCTGCGGATGATCACTTCTTCCTGCTCGGCGGCAACTCGATTGCCGCAACACAAGTGATCGCCAAGGTGCGCGAAGAGCTCGGTCTTGAGCTGAACCTGCGCCTGCTGTTCGAAGCGCCGACGCTGTCCGCGTTCGCCGCAGCAGTTGCCCGTCAGCAACAGGACGGCGGCAGCGCCCAAGGCCAGATCAGCACATTAGGGCGCAACGACGCACTGCCGCAATCGCTGGCGCAAAACCGTCTGTGGATCACCTGGCAACTTGACCCGCAAAGCAGCGCCTACAACATTCCCGGTGCCCTGCGTTTGCGCGGCGAACTCGACGAAGACGCCTTGCGCGCAAGCTTCGAGCAACTGATCGAACGCCACGAATCGCTGCGCACGCGCTTCTTCGAACGCGATGGTGTAGCGCTGCAGCAGATCGTTGCCGCGGGCAAATTCAATCTGCAACTGATCGACATCAGCGACCTGCCAATCGCCGAACGTGAAATCCGTGCGCAGCAAATCCGTGAAGACGCAGCGCGTACCCGGTTCGATCTGGAGAAAGGCCCGCTGCTGCGAGTAACGCTGATCCGCCTCGACGATGAAGATCACCAGTTGCTGGTGACCATGCACCACATCATCGCTGACGGCTGGTCGCTCAACGTGTTGATCGACGAGTTCTCGCGCCTGTACGCCGCCGCTTCGCAAGGTCAGCGCGCCGAGCTGGCGCCGCTGCCAACGCAATACGCCGACTACGGCAGTTGGCAGCGCCAATGGTTGGCGCAAGGCGAGGGCGAGCGGCAACTCGCGTACTGGAAAGTGCAGTTGGGTGACGAGCATCCGACGCTGGAGCTGGCCACCGATCACCCGCGTTCGGTCAAACAAAAACACAGTGCAGCGCGGCACAGCGTGCGTCTGGACAGCAGCCTCAGCCAAGCGATTCGCCAGACCGCGCAGGCGCACGAAGCCACGCCATTCATGCTGTTGCTCTCGGCATTTCAAAGCCTGCTGCATCGCTACAGCGGTCAGCGCGATATCCGCATCGGCGTGCCCAACGCCAACCGCCCACGCCTGGAAACCCAAGGCCTGATCGGCTTCTTCATCAACACCCAGGTGCTGCGCGCCGAACTCGATTCGCGTCTGCCGTTCACTGAGTTGCTGGCGCAGACCCGTCAGGCCGCACTCGGTGCGCAGGCGCATCAGGATCTGCCGTTTGAACAACTGCTCGAAGCCTTCCCGCAGGCTCGTGAGCAGGGTCTGTTTCAGGTCATGTTCAACCATCAGCAACGCGACTTGAGCGCGCTCAAACGTCTGCCGGGACTGCTCGCCGAAGAACTGCCGTGGCACAGCCGCGAAGCCAAGTTCGACCTGCAACTGCACAGCGAAGAAGACAGGAATGGTCGCCTGACGCTGTCGTTCGACTACGCCGACGAACTGTTCGACGCCGCGACCATCGCGCGTCTGGCCGAGCATTTCAGCAACCTGTTGCGCAACGTCTGCGAACATCCACAACAAGCCATTGGCGACCTGCAACTGTTAGCGGCCACCGAACACGAGCAGCAAAAACACTGGAGCATTGCTCCGTGCGCCGCCGCGCAACAATGGCTGCCGGAACTGCTCAACGAACAAGTACGCCATACCCCTGAACGCACCGCGCTGGTGTGGGACGGCGGCAGCCTCGATTTCGCTGAACTGCATGCCCAGGCCAACCGTCTCGCGCATTACCTGCGCGACAAAGGCGTCGGCCCGGATGTGTGCGTGGCGATCGCCGCCGAGCGCTCGCCGCAATTGCTGATCGGCTTGCTGGCGATCATCAAGGCGGGTGGCGCCTACGTGCCGCTCGATCCGGATTACCCGGCCGAACGTCTGGCCTACATGCTCGGCGACAGCGGCGTCGACTTGTTGCTGACCCAGACTTCGTTACTCGATCGTCTACCGGCCAGTGATGGCGTCAGCGTGATCGCCATGGACACTTTGCACCTGGAAAACTGGCCGAGCCAGGCGCCGGGTCTGCACCTTCACGGCGACAACCTCGCCTATGTGATTTACACCTCCGGCTCCACCGGCCAACCGAAAGGCGTTGGCAACACCCACGCGGCATTGGCCGAACGTCTGCAATGGATGCAGAACACTTATCGTCTCGACGAAAGCGACGTGCTGATGCAAAAGGCGCCGATCAGTTTCGACGTGTCGGTGTGGGAATGCTTCTGGCCGCTGATCACTGGCGCACGCCTGCTGATCGCAGGCCCCGGCGAACACCGCGACCCGCATCGCATCGCGCAGCTAATTCAGCAGTACGGCGTGACCACGCTGCACTTCGTGCCGCCGCTGCTCTCGCTATTCATCGACGAACCTTTGAGCGCCGAATGCACCAGCCTGCGCCGAGTGTTCTCCGGTGGTGAAGCGTTGCCGGCAGAGCTGCGCAACCGCGTGTTGGCGCAACTGCCGGCGGTGCAATTGCACAACCGTTATGGTCCGACCGAAACCGCGATCAACGTCACCCACTGGCACTGCACGACTGCCGATGGCGAACGTTCGCCGATTGGCCGGCCACTGGGCAACGTGGTCTGCCGCGTGCTCGACAGCGATCTCAATCCGGTTCCGGCCGGGGTGCCGGGTGAGCTGTGCATCAGCGGTATCGGTCTGGCCCGTGGATATCTGGGGCGCCCGGCGCTGACTGCCGAGCGTTTCGTGGTCGATCCACTCGGTGAGCACGGCGCGCGCTTGTACCGCACCGGCGACCGTGCACGCTGGACCAGCGATGGCGTGATCGAATACCTCGGCCGTCTCGATCAGCAGGTCAAACTGCGCGGCTTCCGCGTCGAGCCGGAAGAAATTCAGGCACGTCTGCTGGCTCAGGATGGCGTCGCCCAAGCCGTGGTACTGGTGCGCGAAACGGCTGCCGGCGCGCAACTGATCGGTTACTTCACCGCGACCGATGCCAGCGAAGATCAGGACGCACAAATCGCACGCCTGAAAACCGCACTCGCTGCCGAGCTGCCGGAATACATGGTCCCGGCGCAACTCATGCGCCTCGACCAAATGCCCCTCAGCCCAAGCGGCAAACTCGACCGTCGCGCCTTGCCCGAGCCGCAATGGCAAGTGCGCGAGCACGTCGAGCCGGTCACCGCGCTTGAGCAGCAGATCGCCGCGATCTGGCGCCAGGTGCTGGGTCTGACGCAAGTTGGCCTGCGCGACGACTTTTTCGCCCTCGGCGGTCACTCACTGCTGGCCACGCAAATCATCTCGCGCACCCGTCAGGCCTGCGACGTCGAGCTGCCGTTGCGTGCGTTGTTCGAGCACAGTGAACTGGGCGATTTCGCCGAGCAGATCCGCCTGATTCAGGCCAGCGGTCGCACTAACAAACAGCCGCCCATCGACAAGGTCGACCGCAGCCAACCGGTGCCGCTGTCCTATTCGCAGCAGCGCATGTGGTTCCTCTGGCAGATGGAGCCGGACAGCCCGGCGTACAACGTCGGCGGCATGGCGCGTTTGCGCGGGGTGATGGATGTCGGGCGTTTCGAAGCGGCGTTGCAAGCGCTGATCCTGCGTCACGAGACCCTGCGCACTACATTCCCGAGTGTCGACGGCGTGGCCCGTCAGCAAGTGCATGCCGAGACGGGCGTGCGCATGGACTGGAAGGATTTCTCCAGCTTCGCGGCTGACCTGCGAGAGCAAAAAGTCCAGCAACTGGCCGACGCGGAAGCGCACCTGCCATTCGATCTGGAAACAGGTCCGTTGCTGCGCGCCTGTCTGGTGAAGACCGCCGAGCAAGAGCACTACTTCGTCCTGACCCTGCACCACATCGTCACCGAAGGCTGGGCGATGGACATCTTCGCCCGCGAACTCAGCGCGCTGTACGAAGCGTTTGTCGATGACCGCGAATCGCCGCTCGAACCGCTGCCAGTGCAGTACCTTGATTACAGCGTGTGGCAGCGCAACTGGCTGGAGTCCGGCGAGCGTCAGCGTCAGCTCGACTACTGGACTGCGCAACTCGGTCGCGAACATCCGCTGCTGGAATTGCCCGGCGACCGTCCGCGTCCTCCCGTGCAAAGCCATCAGGGTGAACTGTTCCGTTTCGATCTGAGCGATGAACTCGCCGCCCGCGTCCGCGCGTTCAATGCGCAAAACGGTCTGACGTTGTTCATGACCATGACCGCCGCACTGTCCGTGCTGCTTTACCGCTACAGCGGCCAGACCGATCTGCGCATCGGCGCGCCGGTGGCCAACCGCATTCGCCCGGAAAGTGAAGGGCTGATCGGTGCGTTCCTCAACACCCAAGTGCTGCGCTGCCAGCTCGACGGCCAGATGTCGGTCGGCGCGTTGTTCGAGCAGGTGCGCCACACGGTGATCGAAGGTCAGTCGCATCAGGATCTGCCGTTCGACCATTTGGTTGAAGCCCTGCAACCACCGCGTAGCGCTGCCTACAACCCGCTGTTCCAGGTGATGTGCAACGTGCAGCGTTGGGAATTCCAGCAGAGCCGCATGCTTGCCGGCATGACCGTCGAGTACCTGGCCAACGATGCGCGGGCGACCAAATTCGACCTCAATCTGGAAGTCACCGACCTCGATCATCGCCTCGGTTGCTGCCTGACTTACAGCACCGATCTGTTTGACGAGCCGACCATTGCACGCATGGCCAGACATTGGCGAAATCTGCTCGAAGCGCTGATCGCCGATCCGCAACAGCGCCTCAGCGAATTGCCGCTGCTCGACAAGCCTGAGCAACAGCAACTGCTGGAAAGCCTTGGCGTCGAGCCGGGCGAGCAGCGTCTCGATCAGTGCATTCATCACCTGTTCGCCGAGCAGGCATTGCTGCGCAAAGACGCGCCGGCCCTGACTTTCGCCGGTCAGACCCTGAGCTACGCCGAACTCGACGCCCGCGCCAATCGCCTGGCCTGGGCGCTGCGTGAGCGCGGAGTCGGCCCGCAAGTGCGCGTGGGTCTGGCGCTGGAGCGTTCGCTGGAAATGGTTGTCGGCCTGCTGGCGATTCTCAAGGCTGGTGGCGCCTATGTGCCGCTGGACCCGGAATACCCGCTCGACCGTCTGCATTACATGATCGAAGACAGCCGCATCGGCCTGCTGCTCAGCGACCGCGCGATGTTCAAAGCCCTAGGCGATTTGCCGCCGAGCGTGGCGCGCTGGTGCCTGGAAGACGACAGCGCCGCGTTGGCCAATTACCCGGCAACCGAGCTGCCATTGATCAGCCTGCCGCAGCATCAGGCCTACCTGATCTACACCTCGGGTTCGACCGGCAAGCCGAAAGGCGTGGTGGTTTCTCACGGTGAAATCGCCATGCATTGCCAAGCCGTGATCAAGCGCTTCGGCATGCGCCCGGACGATTGCGAACTGCACTTCTATTCGATCAACTTCGACGCCGCCACCGAGCGTTTGCTGGTGCCGCTGCTCAGCGGCGCGCAAGTGGTGTTGCGCGCGCAGGGTCAGTGGGATGCTGAAGAAATCTGCGGTCTGATTCGCGATCATCAAATCAACGTTCTCGGCTTCACCCCAAGCTACGGCAGCCAGTTGGCGCAATGGCTAGCGACGCAGAACGGGATTCTGCCGGTGCGGATGATCATCACCGGTGGCGAAGCGCTGACCGGCGAACACTTGCAACGGATTCGTGCGGCGTTCAAACCGAGCCTGTTTTTCAACGCCTACGGCCCGACCGAAACCGTGGTCATGCCGCTGGCCAGTCTGGCACCGGAAGTATTGGAAGAGGGCGCGGGCAGCGTGCCGATCGGCAGCGTGATCGGCGCTCGCGTGGCTTACATTCTCGACGCCGATCTGGCGTTGGTGCCGCAAGGCGCGACCGGTGAATTGTTCGTCGGCGGCGCCGGTCTGGCACAGGGTTATCACGACCGCGCGGGCATCACTGCCGAACGTTTCGTCGCTGATCCGTTTGCCGCTGATGGCGGACGCATGTACCGCACCGGCGACCTGGTGCGCCAGCGTGCCGATGGCCTGGTGGAATACCTCGGGCGCATCGACCATCAGGTGAAGATCCGTGGTTTCCGCATCGAGCTGGGTGAAATCGAAACTCGCCTGCTCGATCACGCATCGGTCCGCGAAGCTGTAGTCCTGGCACTGGACGCGCCAAGCGGCAAGCAATTGGTTGGCTATCTGGTCAGCGAAGTCGCCGAACAGAATGAAGCCAACCAAGCCGAGTTGCGCGACGCACTCAAGTTGCATCTCAAAGCGCAGTTGCCGGATTACATGGTGCCGACGCACCTGATTTTGCTGGCGAGCATGCCGCTGACCGCCAACGGCAAACTCGACCGCCGCGCGCTGCCGGCGCCGGATCCTGAACTCAATCGTCAGGATTATGTGGCACCAAGCAATGAGCTTGAGCAAACCCTGGCGCAGATCTGGTGCGACGTGCTCAACGTTCAGCAGGTTGGGCTGAACGACAACTTCTTCGAACTTGGCGGCGATTCGATTCTGTCGATTCAAGTGGTCAGCCGTGCGCGCCAGCAGGGCATTCATTTCAGCCCGCGTGATCTGTTCCAGCATCAGACTGTGCAGACTCTGGCTGCTGTCGCCAGTCGCAGCGAAAGCGTGACGGCCGAACAAGGTTTGGTGACCGGTGAATCGCGCCTGACGCCGATTCAGCACTGGTTCTTCGACACTGATATTCCCGAGCGTCAGCACTGGAATCAGGCCTTGTTGCTGGAGCCAACCGTAGCGCTGGAACCACATCGTCTGGAGCAAGCGCTGCTGGCGGTGATCGAGCAACATGACGCCTTGCGCCTGCGTTTCACCGAGGTTGATGGCGAGTGGCAAGCGGCGCATCAAGCGGTGTCCGATGCGCCGGTGCTGTGGCAAGTGCGCGTGGCCTCGATGGACAAGTGCGCTGCACTGTTCGCCGATGCCCAGCGCAGCCTCGATCTTGCACAAGGCCCACTGGTGCGCGCCTTGCTGGTCGATGGTCCTGAAGGGCAGCAACAGCTGTTTATCGCCATCCATCACTTGGTGGTTGACGGTGTGTCGTGGCGGGTTTTGCTCGACGATTTGCAAACCGTGTATCGCCAACTCGATAGCGAGCAATCGGTGAAACTGCCGGCGAAAACCAGTGCCTTCAAAGACTGGACCGCGCGCTTGCAGGCTTACGCTGGCAGCGAATCCCTGCGCGAAGAACTCAACTGGTGGCAAACGCAACTGGCCGGGCCGAACGCTGATCTGCCTTGCGAAAACCCGCAGGGCGGCCAGCAGAATCGTCATGCAAAAACCGTCAGCGTGCGTCTGGATGCCGAGCGCACCAAACAACTGCTGCAACAGGCGCCGAGCGCTTACCGCACGCAGGTCAACGACTTGCTGCTGACCGCACTGGCGCGGGTTTTGTGTCGCTGGAGCGGTCAGCCATCCGCGCTGATTCAACTGGAGGGCCACGGCCGCGAAACCCTGTTCGATGAGATCGACCTGACCCGCACCGTCGGCTGGTTCACCAGCGCTTACCCGCTGCGCCTGACCCCGCACAACATTGAAGAAGCCGCCGGGCAGGGCGCTTCGATCAAGGCGATCAAAGAGCAACTGCGCGCCGTACCGCACAAAGGTCTGGGTTATGGCGTGCTGCGTTATCTGGCGGATGACCTCAGCCAGCGCAGCATGGCAGCGTTGCCGCATGCGCCGATCACCTTCAACTACCTCGGTCAGTTCGACCAGAGTTTTGGCAGCGATGCGCTGTTCCGTCCGCTGGATGAAGCGGTCGGCGCCGCTCATGATCCACAAGCGCCGTTGCCTAACGAACTGAGCGTCGACAGTCAGGTTTACGGCGGGGAACTGCTGCTGCGCTGGACCTTCAGCGCCGAGCGTTACGACGCGCAGACCATCAATGATCTGGCGGATGCTTACGTCGGTGAGTTGCAGAGCCTGATCGAACATTGCCTGCAAGATGAGGCGGGTGGTTTGACACCTTCGGACTTCCCGCTGGCCAGGCTGACTCAGGCGCAACTCGATGCCTTGCCGGTGCCGGCCGCGCATATCGAAGATGTGTATCCGCTGACGCCGATGCAGGAAGGCATGTTGCTGCACACCCTGCTCGAACCGGGCACCGGTCTGTACTACATGCAGGATCGCTACCGCATCAACAGCGAACTCGACCCGCAGCGTTTTGCTCAGGCCTGGCAAGCGGTGATCGCCCGTCACGAAGCGTTGCGTGCCTCGTTCTGCTGGAACGTCGGCGAAGACATGCTGCAAGTGATTCATACGCCGGGGCACACGCCGATCGAGTATCTCGACTGGACCGCCATCGCCGACGCCGAGCAGGAACCGAAGCTTCAAGCGCTGCTCAAGGCCGAGCGCGAAGCCGGGTTCGATCTGCTCCATCAGGCACCGTTCCACCTGCGCCTGATCAAGGTCGGCGCGGCGCGCTACTGGTTCATGATGAGCAACCACCACATCCTGATCGACGCCTGGTGCCGTTCGCTGCTGATGAACGATTTCTTCGAGATCTACAGCGCACTGGGCGAGGGGCGCGATGCACAACTGTCGGTGCCGCCACGCTACCGCGATTACATCGGTTGGCTGCAACGCCAGAACCTCGCCGAGGCGCGGCAGTGGTGGCAACAGAATCTGCAAGGTTTCGAGCGCACCACGCCGATCCCGAGCGACCGGCCATTCCTGCGCGAACACGCGGGCGAAAGCGGCGGCATGATCGTCGGCGACCGCTACACCCGACTGAATGTCGAGGATGGCGCTCGCCTGCGCGAGTTGGCTCAGGCGCATCAACTGACCATCAACACCTTTGCCCAAGCGGCGTGGGCACTGGTGCTGCGGCGCTTGAGCGGGGATCGCGACGTGTTGTTCGGCGTGACCGTGGCCGGACGCCCGGTGGAAATGCCTGAGATGCAGCGCACCGTCGGCCTGTTCATCAACAGCATCGCACTGCGGGTGCAGATGCCTGAGGACGATCAGCGCTCCAGCGTACGTCAGTGGCTCAGCGCTTTGCTCGACAGCAACATGCAGCTGCGCGAGTACGAATACCTGCCGCTGGTGAACATTCAGGAACAGAGCGAACTGCCCAAAGGCCAGCCGCTGTTCGACAGCCTGTTCGTGTTCGAGAACGCTCCGGTTGAAGTCTCGGTGCTGGATCGCGCGCAGAGCCTCAATGCAACTTCGGATTCAGGCCGCACCCACACCAACTTCCCGCTGACGGCGGTCTGCTATCCGGGTGATGACCTCGGCTTGCACCTGTCTTACGACCAGCGTTACTTCGACGAATCGACCATCGAGCGCATGCTCGGCGAGTTCAAGCGTTTGCTGCTGGCGCTGGTCGACGGCTTCCATGGCGACATGGCCGATCTGCCGCTGCTGGGTTCTGAAGAGCAGGATTTCCTGCTGCACGGTTGCAACCAGAGTGCGCACGACTATCCACTGGAGCAAAGCTACGTCGAGTTGTTTGAAGCACAAGTGGCGGCGCATCCACAGCGCATTGCCGCGAGTTGCCTTGATCAGCAGTTGAGCTATCAACAGTTGAACCAGCGCGCCAACCGTCTCGGCCATGCACTGGTTGCGGCCGGCGTGCAGATGGATCAACCGGTGGCGCTGCTGGCTGAGCGTAACCTCGATCTGCTGGGCATGATCATCGGCAGCTTCAAGGCTGGGGCGGGTTATCTGCCGCTGGATCCAGGGCTGCCGGGTTCGCGTCTGCATCGGATCATCGACATGAGCCGCACACCGATTCTAGTGTGCAGCGAGGCTTGCCGTGAGCAGGCGCGGACCTTGCTCGATGAGTTCGGCTGCGCCAATCGTCCCAAGTTGCTGGTGTGGGAAGAAGTGCAGGCTGGCGTGGCCTCGTCTGAAAACCCTGGCATCTATAGCGGGCCGGACAACCTCGCCTACGTGATCTACACCTCGGGCTCTACCGGTCTGCCGAAAGGCGTGATGGTCGAACAGCGGGGCATGCTCAACAACCAATTGAGCAAAGTGCCTTACCTGAACCTGAGCGAGGCGGACGTGATCGCGCAGACCGCGTCGCAAAGCTTCGATATTTCGGTCTGGCAGTTCCTTGCCGCGCCGCTGTTCGGCGCGCGAGTGGACATTGTGCCGAACACCATCGCCCACGATCCGCAAGGCTTGCTGGTGCATGTGCAGCAGCAGGGCATCACTGTGCTGGAGAGCGTGCCGTCACTGATTCAGGGCATGCTCGCCTCGGAGCGTCTGAGACTCGATGGCTTGCGCTGGATGCTGCCGACCGGCGAAGCGATGCCGCCGGAACTGGCGCACCAATGGCTGCTGCGTTATCCAGAGATTGGCCTGGTCAACGCTTACGGCCCGGCGGAATGCTCGGATGACGTGGCGTTCTTCCGCGTGGATATGCAATCGACGCGCGGCAGCTATCTGCCGATTGGTACGCCCACCGACAATAATTTGCTCTACCTGCTCGATGGTGCGCTGGAGTTGGTGCCGTTGGGTGCCGTGGGCGAATTGTGTGTGGCCGGGACCGGGGTTGGGCGCGGTTATGTCAGCGACCCGCTGCGTACTGCGCCGGTGTTCGTGCCCAATCCGTTCGGCACGCCGGGCGAGCGTCTGTATCGCACCGGCGACCTGGCGCGACGTCGCAGCGATGGCGTGCTGGAGTATGTTGGTCGGGTCGATCATCAAGTGAAGATTCGCGGTTACCGCATCGAACTCGGTGAAATCGAAGCGCGTCTGCACGAACAACCGGAAGTGCGCGACGCCGCAGTCGGCGTGCAGGAAGGCGTCAACGGCAAACACTTGGTTGGCTACCTGGTTGCATCCGACTCTGCGCTGAATCAAAGCGAACGTCTGGAGCGCATCAAACAGCGTCTGCGCACTGAGCTGCCGGAATACATGGTGCCGCTGCACTGGTTGTGGCTCGACCGGATGCCGCTCAACGCCAACGGCAAACTTGATCGCAAAGCCTTGCCCGTCCTGGAGATCGGTCAGTTACAGAGTCAGGATTACCTGGCTCCACGTAACGAACTGGAGCAAACCCTGGCCGAGATCTGGGCCGAGGTGCTCAAGGTCGACAAGGTGGGCGTGCGCGACAACTTCTTCGAGCTGGGTGGACATTCATTGCTGGCGACGCAGATCGCCTCGCGGGTACAGAAAACCCTGCACCGCGACGTGCCACTGCGAGCGATGTTTGAATGCAGCACGGTGGCGGAACTGGCCGAATACATCGAAGGGTTGGCGGCGAGTGACATCACCGAGGACAAGGTGGATCGCCTGAATGATCTGATGGCGGAGCTGGAGGGTCTGTAATCTTCAGCGCCTATGCTGGCCTCATCGCTGGCAAGCCAGCTCCCACAGGATCAATGGCGTACACAACATTTGTGTTCACCGCAGAAACTGTGGGAGCGGGCTTGCCCGCGATGGGGCCGGTTCAGGCACCATAAAATCCCGGATTATTTCGGCCCAAGAATCTTGGCCAGTTTCTCCGCCGTCGGCGCGCCTTGCTGTTGTTGCAGTTCGCCTTTGTCGTCCATGTAGAAGATCGCCGGGGTGGCTTGCAGGTCGAGGTCTTCCATCAACTGCATGTTCGCCGCGAGTTTGGTCTGCACGGCGACCGGAATCTCTTTCAATGCTTTCAGCGTACTGGCCTTGCCGGCCTTCTCGTGATCTTCGAGGGCTTTGCTCGGGTCCTTGGCGGCCAGCAGGGCGGCGGATTTGGCCGGGCTGTCTTCGCGGATGATACCGACCATGATGTGGCGCAGTTGCACCTTGCCGGACTTGACCCATGGCCGCGCCTGCTCCCAGAACATGTTGCAGTACGGGCAGTTCGGATCACTGAACAGGTACACCGTGCGCGGTGCATCCTTGTTGCCGTCCTGAATCCAGTTGCTCGCCTCGAACTTGGCCCAGACTTCCTTGGCCATCGGCGCGTAGACGAGTTTTTGCAGCGGTTCGCTGCTCAAGTCCTTGCCGTCGGCGTCGTACAGATTGCCCAGCAGCACATGCTTGCCGTCCGGCGTCAGGTACAGCGCCATGCCGCGATTCTGATATTGCGCCGCATAGCCGCGCAGACCGTCCGGGGCGTCGAACTGGCCGACGATTTTTGCGCCTTTGGCTTCGATCTTCTTGATTGCTTCTGGCAGTTCTTCAGCGGCCTGCACCGCCGGCAAGTGCAGCAGAGCAGCGCCGAGGGACAGCGTCAGCAGGTGGCGGAAGCGGGGCATGGCAGT
Source organism: Pseudomonas sp. TWP3-2 (assembly GCF_049897765.1). NCBI lineage: Bacteria > Pseudomonadati > Pseudomonadota > Gammaproteobacteria > Pseudomonadales > Pseudomonadaceae > Pseudomonas > Pseudomonas sp. TWP3-2. Next base: position 453,904 of record NZ_JAFCWW010000003.1, read on the forward strand.
TTCCTTGAAGAAGAGGTGGCCGGATTCGGATTGGCGGCCGGGGTATCAAAATTTTCCAGTGCGCGCGCCAGGCTGGCGTTCGACAGTTCGCCCAGATGGCTCGACAGCAAGCGACCGTCAGGGCTATAGAACAGCGTAGTCGGCAATGCCATGGAACCCACGGCTTGACCGAGATGACCGCCGCGATCAAACAGCACGTTGCTCAGGCTCAGGCCCTGGGTTTCGAGATAGGTCGCGACGCTTTGCATGCTCTCGGCCTGATTGACGAACAGGAAGGTCAGGTCCGGGCGTTGCAGTTGTGCGTTCTCCAGCACTGGCATTTCCCGGCGGCACGGCGGGCACCAGGTCGCCCACAGGTTGATCACCAACGGGCCGCCCTGATAGTCGCTGAGTTTTATGGTTTCCCCGGCGGCATTGCGCAGGCTGATGTCCGGAAGACGTGTGCCTTGTTCGTAGATGTTCAGTGACAAGGTCGCGAGCAGCCAGAACGCCACGCCACTGACCACGCCAAAACCCAATGGGCGGCGCAATCCGGGTCGGCGCCAGCCGCGATACAGCGCCACCAGCAGCAGCACGATCACGCCCGGCCAGGCGAGAAAACCGCCATCGCGCAGGTCGATGATCTGCCACGGATCGCTGCGGTAATGTCCCCAGTACAGCGCGACAAACGCCACGCGCGCCGCGAGCATGCCGATCAGAAACAGACTGAACAGCGCCGACTCAGGGTTGTCGCCCCCACGCTTGGCCACCCGCCAGCCGACGAAAGTCGCCAGCGCCAACGCACTGATCAGCAGTAGATGATTGAGCGCGATGGCAAAGGTGCCGAGGGTGAACGTCAGCATTAACGGGCGTCCCGAGTGGTGGTCCAGCGTTGCAGGAAAGTGTCGGCATCGACTTCGCCGGTGATGCGCTGGCTGCGGCGCTCTTCACCGTCGGTGCCGATCCACACGAAACTCGGTGGCCCCGGCACTTTGTAACGGCCGAGCAGCTCGCGGCTGGCAGCGTTGTCGGCGGTGACGTCGAGGCGCAGCAGACGCACATCACTCAGCGCTTGCATGACCCGCGCCTGGCCGAATACCTGTTTTTCCATGACTTTGCACGACACACACCAGTCGGCGTAGTAGTCGAGCAATACCCATTGGCCTTGCGCCTGGGCCGCGTCGAGTTCGCGTTGCAGGGCGGCGGGTTCCTTGATCGTGGTGAATGCTTCATGGCCGTTCGGCGCGGCACTGGCGCTGCGGCCTGCGCTGTACACCTGCAATGGCTGATACGGATCGTCACTACCGCCCGCCGCACCGATCACCAGCAAACTGCCCCACAAGCCAAGCAGCAGCGAAAGGGCGCCAAACATCTGCGCGACGCGGCCGAAACCTTCGGCCTGTTTCCAGGCGCAGTAGGCTGCGATCAACAGCAGCGCGCCGCACAGGCCGAGCCACAAACTCGGATCGAGCACCGGGCGTAACATCAGCACCGCGGTGGCAAGGAACAGGAAACCGAACACGCCTTTGAGCAGGTTCATCCATGCGCCGGGTTTGGGCAGGAAACGATTACCAACGGTGACCAGCAAGAGCAGCGGCACACCGATGCCGATGCCCAGTGCAAACAGAATCAACCCACCGTGCACGGCGTTGCCGCTTTGCGCGATATACAGCAGCGCACCGGCCAGCGGCGCGGTCATGCACGGCCCGACCAGCAAACCGGACAACGCGCCCAGCACACCGGCACCGATCAAACTGCCGCCACTGCGACTGCGCGAGACGTGTTCCAGCCGATCACGCAGCGCCACCGGCAATTGCAACTCAAAGAAGCCGAACATCGGCAGCGCCAGAATCACGAACACCGCCGCGAACGAACCCAGCAGCCACGGGTTCTGCAACCACGCCTGAAGGTTGGCCCCAAGCATCGCCGCAATCACACCCATTGCCGCGTAGACCAGCGCCATGCAGATCACATAACTGCTGGCCAGCGCGAAACCGCGACGCGGGGTAGCGCCGCTGCCGACAACCATACCTGCGAGGATCGGCAGCATCGGCAACGTGCAGGGGGTGAACGCCAGCAATAGACCGAGGCCGAAGAACACCAGCAGGCTCCAGCCCAGCGAGCGCTGTTGCAGATTGCTCGCCAGCGCTTGATCGGGTGCTTCAGCGCTGTTCGTCGCAGTCGCTTTGCCGCCGAGATCAATCACGCGGGTTTGCGGCGGATAGCACAGGCCGGCATCGGCGCAGCCTTGATAACCGACCTTGATCTGGCCGCTGGCGCCTGCCGGAATCTTCAGCTCCAGGCCTTGGCGATACACCGGTTGTTCGCCGAAGAATTCATCACTGTGGGATTCGCCCGCGGGCAGCACTGGCGCATGCTCTGCGGCGAGTCCATCGAATTTCAGGCGTTTCTGATACAGGTAATAGCCGTCGGCGATCTGCCAGAACAGCTGGGTCTCGCCGGACTCCAGACGCTCGGAGGTCAGGACGAACGCCTTGTCCACCGGCAAAAAGTCCGGTTTTGCTGCAAACGGATCGTTGCCTGCCTGGGCCAGGCCCGAGATCAACAGTGCAAACATCAAAAATAAATGACGCATTAAGGTGCCTTGTCCATGTGCAATTGAGGTGCACAATGTGCGGCGGCGATTAACCGTGGATTAACCGTGACGCCCTTGTCGGTGCGGTGTTCGGGGCATAATGTCGGCTTAATCGGCCAGCGGCCTAATCAGCGTTTTTATACGGGACTCACCATGCACGTACTGGTTTGCGAAGACGATGAGTTGATCGCCAGTGGCATCGTTGCCGGTCTGACGGCGCAAGGCCTGACTGTCGAGCACGTTAACACTGCCTCGAAGGCGCGGGCGATCCTCAAGGTCGCTGAATTCGACGTGATGGTACTCGACCTCGGTTTGCCCGACGAGGACGGCCTCAAGCTGTTGCAGCAACTGCGCCAGCACGGCCTGGAGATTCCGGTGCTGATCCTCACCGCGCGCGATTCGGTCACCGACCGCGTCGACGGCTTGCAGTCGGGTGCTGATGATTACCTGCTCAAACCCTTCGACCTGCGTGAACTGTTCGCCCGTCTGCAAACGCTATTGCGACGAGTGGCCGGGCGCAGCGTCAATCTGATCGAACATGGCGCGCTGACTTATGACCCGAGCAGCCGCGAAACCATGCTCGCCGGGCGCTCGATAGATTTGTCGCGCCGTGAGCAGTCGCTGTTGCAAGCCTTGCTGCATAACCGTGGCCGAGTGCTGTCCACCGAGCAGTTGAAGGACAGCGTCTACGGTTTCAACGACGAACTGGAGAGCAACGCGCTCAACGTGCACATTCATCACCTGCGCAGCAAACTCGGCAAAGGCATCGTTGAAACCGTGCGTGGTCTGGGCTATCGCCTCGGCCCGGCGGATGGCGGAGAACCACCGAAGTGATGAGTCTGCGTCTGCGTCTGAGTCTGACCCTCGGCGCCGCGTTTGCGCTGATCTGGGCGCTTGCGGCGGCCTGGATGCTCAGTGATCTGCGCAATCAGATGATGTTCTCCCTCGACCAGCGTCTGGTGGCTTCGGCGCGCATGGTGGCCGGGCTGCTCGAGCAGTTGCCAACCTTGCCGAGCAAGGGCGAGGGTACGCATTTCAGTGCCGAACAATTGAACATTCCCGGCGGTATGGCCTGTCAGGTCAGCTCGTTGCGCGGGGAAATTCTCGCCCGCAGCCACAACAACCCCGAGGAAACGCTGGAAGCCGAGAAAATGGGCTTCCACGACCAGATGATCGACGGCGCGCCGTGGCGCAGTTTTACTCTGGCGCGCGGTGATGTGCGCATCACCACAGCGGATCGGGTGATTGAGCGCGAAGCACTGAATATGTCGATTCTGCTGGCGGCGTCGGTGCCGGTCGGCGTGGCGTTGCTCGGTTGCTTGTGTCTGCTGTGGCTGGGGATCGGCCAAGGCTTGGCGCCGCTCAATCGACTGCGCGAAGCCTTGATGCGGCGCAATGCCGATTCGCTCGAACCACTGCAGTTGCAGGCGTTTCCCAGCGAACTGAAACCGTTGCTCGACACCCAGAATCAACTGTTCCAGCGCATCGGCAAAACCATTGAGCGCGAACGCCGACTGACCGGCGACGCCGCGCATGAATTGCGCAGCCCGCTGACGGCGATCAAGACCCACCTGCAGGTCGCGCGCATGACCGAGGGCAGCGCTCGCGATCAGTCATTGGCGCGGGCCGAAGAGGGCGCCGACCGTCTGCATCGCACGCTTGAGCAATTGCTGTTGCTGGCGCGGGTCGAGGGCAGTCTTTCATTCGATGACGGCGTGCAGTGCAGCGCCGAGCAAGTGGCGCGGCTGGCAATTCAGGACTCGGCCAGCGGCGAGCGGCAACGCATCAAGCTGCACCTGCCCGAGGTTTTATCCAACGCGCCGCTGCAAATGCCCGCAGTGCTGTCGATTGCCGCGCTGCGCAATTTGCTCGACAACGCCTTGCGCCATACCCCGGCGGAAGGTGCGGTGGAGCTGAGTCTGGAAACCACCGGCAACCGCGTGCGCTTTCTGGTGCGTGATCACGGGCCGGGAATTGCCGCGGATGATCTGCAACACCTGACCCAGCGTTTCTGGCGCAATGGTCAGAGCACCGGTTGCGGTCTGGGGCTGGCGATTGTCCAAGCGATCGTCCAGCGTTGCGCCTGCACCCTGCATTTCGACAGCCGCCCGGATGGCTTGCGGGTTGAACTGACGATGCCGTTGCAGCCGGTCTGAGTTCAGCGCCGGCCCTCGCCAATGGCCGGCACATCAAATGTAACCTCTCTCCATTGGCCATCCGCGCGCTGCGCCGTTATCTTCGGCGCAGCCATTTGACTCAATGGATTGAGGAAACAGCGCCATGGAAGCAGCCGTCTACATTCAGCCCGCGACACCCGCCGATGCGGGCATCATCAGTCGCATCGTCGAGCGCTCGATCCGCGTCGGTTGCGCACTCGATCACCGCAATGACCCCCGCGTCGTCGAGAGCTGGATACGCCAGCAATCGACCGAACACATCAGCGTCTGGCTTGCCGATCCGCACCTTTATCTGAATCTCGCGCTGCTGCATGACAAGCCGGTCGGCGTCGGCATGGCTGCCGCCAATGGTGCTGTCATGTTCTGCCACGTGCAGCCGGAGTGGTTTCGTCGCGGAGTCGGACGGGCGCTGATGTCAGATCTTGAAGGCTGGCTGCGAATCCGTGGCATGGCGCATTCCAGACTCAAAAGCACGCGCACCGGCGAAGCGTTTTATCGGCGTCTGGGATACCGCGAAACCGCCTCAGCGGTTTTCCAGCAAGGCGTTCATAGCCTTCCCATGTACAAACCTTTGGAGCAATCGACCTGACATCTCGATCAAGGGTGTAAATCCTCGACCCGCTGGTGCGTTTCCAGAACAGGAAAACCTGCATGTGCGCCCCGACCGGAACGCGCACCTGTGCAGTGTGCCGTTTTGGTCACTACCCATAGCGTATAGAGGGGTCGAGAGATGTCAGTCGCCACCAGCCTTATCGAACAGTCGTCGGCGCGGATCAGCCCTGCGCCAGCGGAAACCTTGTATCAGTTCAACGAATCGCCACTGCTCGCTCGGCAGAGCCAGCAGGAATCCAACGCTCGCAGTTATCCGCGACGTATTCCGCTCGCGCTCAAGCGCGCCAAAGGTCTGTATGTCGAAGACGTCGAGGGTCGCACGTTCATCGATTGCCTGGCCGGTGCCGGCACGCTGGCGCTGGGGCATAACCACCCGGTGGTGATCGAAGCGATCCAGCAGGTGCTGGCCGATGAACTGCCGCTGCACACGCTTGATCTGACCACGCCGGTAAAGGATCAATTCGTGCAGGACCTGTTCGGCCTGCTGCCGCCAGCCCTGGCGGGCGAGGCAAAAATCCAGTTTTGCGGCCCGACCGGCACCGACGCCGTAGAAGCCGCGCTGAAACTGGTGCGCACCGCCACCGGGCGCAGCACCGTGCTGTCGTTCTCCGGCGGTTATCACGGCATGAGCCAGGGCGCGCTGAGTCTGATGGGTAGCTTGGGGCCGAAGAAACCGCTGGGCGCTTTGCTCAGCAACGGTGTGCAATTCATGCCGTTCCCATACGACTATCGCTGCCCGTTCGGCATTGGTGGCGCTGCCGGGGTGAAAGCCAACCTGAGCTATTTGGAAAACCTGCTGAACGATCCCGAGGCCGGCGTGCAATTGCCCGCAGCAGTGATCGTCGAAGCGGTGCAGGGCGAGGGCGGCGTGATTCCTGCCGATATCGAGTGGCTGCGCGGTCTGCGCCGCATTACCGAGCAGGCTGGCGTGGCGCTGATCGTCGATGAAATTCAGAGCGGCTTTGCGCGGACCGGCAAGATGTTTGCCTTCGAACACGCCGACATCATTCCGGATGTCGTGGTGCTGTCGAAAGCCATCGGCGGCAGCCTGCCGCTGGCGGTAGTGGTTTATCGCGACTGGCTCGACACCTGGCAGCCGGGCGCGCACGCCGGTACGTTCCGTGGCAATCAGATGGCGATGGCTGCCGGTTCCGCAGTGATGCGTTATCTGGTTGAGCACAAGGTTTGCGAGCACGCGCTGGCCATGGGCGATCGGTTGAGCGAACACCTGCGCATCCTGCAACGGGACTTCCCGCAACTGGGTGACATTCGCGGCCGCGGGCTAATGCTAGGTGTCGAACTGGTCGACCCGAACGGTGCCAAGGACGCGCTGGGTCATCCGCCAGCCTTTGCACGTCTCGCACCACTGATACAGCGCGAATGCCTCAAGCGTGGCTTGATTCTAGAGCTGGGCGGTCGCCATGGCGCCGTGGTGCGCTTTCTGCCGCCGCTGGTGATCACCGCCGCTGAAATCGACCGGGTGGCCGAAATCTTCGGCCGTGCCTTGGTCGCCGCGACCGCCGCCGTGTAAATTTTTCAGCGCGCCGAACGTTCCTTCTACATACCCGGCTGCACCCCTCGTGCAGCCCACCTTACAGCGATGGAGACACAGCATGACGTCAGTATTCGACCGCGAGGACATCCTCTTTCAGGTCGTGGTCAACCACGAAGAGCAGTACTCGATCTGGCCGGATTACAAGGCTGTGCCAGAGGGCTGGCGCACCGTGGGCAAGAGCGGCATGAAGAAGGAATGCCTGGCCTACATCGAAGAAGTCTGGACTGACATGCGTCCGCTGAGTTTGCGTCAGAAGATGGAAGCGCAGGCTGCGGCACAGTAATTCGCCGGACAATAAAAAACCCGCTGAACCGGTGACGGTCAGCGGGTTTTTTTACAGCTGGACTTTATGCCCCTTTCAAACCCTTGAGCAGCAAATCGACATTGCCTTCGAGTTCCGCCACCGGGTCTGCCGCATCAGTGCTCAACACCAGCAACTGACTGCCGGACTCGGTAATTGCCGCTTTCACGGCGTCTGAAGGCTGGCGATGATGCAGCACCAGCGCCACGTCATTGTCTTTGAGTGTCGCCGTGAGCTTTTTCAAATCCTCTGGCGTCCACTCCGCATCTGCCCGCGCATCCTCGCCGATCAGTTCCAGATTGAGGCTGCCGATCAGATAGCCGAAATGATCGCTCAGGCTCAGCACACTCAGATTGTCGGCTTTGGCCAGACGCGCCTCGCTGTCGGCACTGAGTTTCAGCAGACGCTGTTTCAGCGCCGCCAGATTGGCCTCGATTTGCGGTTTGGACGTCGGCGCCAGGCGCACCAGATCTGCCGCCATCACATCGGCCATGCGTCCCATGTTGTTGCTCGACAGCCACGGCTGGCTGTTCAGGCCGTCAATCTTCAGCCCCGGTTGCACGGCAATGCCGGGCAGGGCGCCGTCGACCGGGCGCGCGGCGTCGACTTCGACGATGCGGATGTTGCTGCGGCGCGAGATCGGGTACAGCGGATCATCGGCCCACAACGAGCGCACGCCGATCACGGCGTCGGCATCGGTCGCCAGTTTGCTCAGCGCCGGAGCGCCGCGACCGGTGAAGTATGCAGTCTGACGGCTGCCCGGCAGATTCGCTGGCGCCGCGCGTTCAAGGTTGATGTCGGTGCCTTTGAGCAGCACTTCACCGAGGCCGTAAGTGATCGGCAGCGAAGCCAATACTCGCAGCGGCTTTGCGCTTTCGGCGGCCAACGCAGTGGTGGATGCCACGCCGCACAGGGCGATGGCCAGGGTCAGTTGTCGCAATGAAAAAGACATTTATCCAAGATTCCCTTTCAGGCTGGGGACCACGCCCCGGGCAATGGCGGCGAGGGCGAAGCCGATACCGGCAACCAGAATGATCGCGGCGCCGGACGGAATCGGCAGATCAAACACGATTGGCGCGAGAATCCCGCACAGCGTGCTCACCGTGGCAATCGCTACCGAACACCAGAAAAACCCCTTCAGTGACTGGCTCAGCAAGCGTGCCGCCGCGGCCGGAATCACCAGCAGTGCACCGACCAGAATCGCGCCGATGACTTTCACCGCAGCAACGGTGATCAGCGTCACCAGAATCACGAACAGGTAATCCAGCGTTTTCACCGCGACCCCGCGCACCGCCGCCAGTTGCGGGTTGAAACTGGCGAGCATGATGCGGTTGTACAGCGGCAGGGCCAGCGCCATCACCAGCGAGCCGACGATGGCTAGCACCGCCAAGTCATTGCCATTGACCGTCAGCACCGAGCCGAACAGCACGTTTTCCAGAATGTGTACGTTGATCTTGCCGGCGAGAATCAGCAGCAGGCTCGCACCCAATGCCAGCGACACCGAGAGGAATACGCCGATCAATGTGTCAGGCGCCAGACCCGTGCGGTTGCGCAGGTAGTTGAGCAGAATGCCGAACAGCAGGCAGTAACCGAACAGGCTGCCGTAAGGCCCGGTGTAGGGTTCGCCGAGCAGAATGCCGATGGCCACGCCGGTCAGTGCCGCATGGCCGACCGCTTCGGAGAAAAATGCGAAGCGTTTGACCACCACCAGCGTGCCGAGGCCGCCGAGCACCGGGCCGATCAACAGACCGGCAAGTAGCGCGTTGACCACAAACCCATAGGCCAGCGCTTCCGGCAGGTAACCGGACGAGGCCCAACCCTGAATCATCAAACGAAAGGCTTCGTAGCTCATCAGGCAGCGCTCCGTGGATGGGTCGAGAACAGTGTCAGCAAACGTTCCGGGGTCAGCGCCTGTTGTGGCGTGGCGTCGAACAGTACCCGGCGATTGAGGCCGGTGACCCGATTGGCGAGACGTCCGACCGCTTCCAGGTCGTGCTCGATCCACAGCACCGTGATGCCCGCCGCGCGCCAGTCGCCGAGCAGGCGTTCAAACACCTGAATCCCGGCTTCGTCGAGCGCTGACATCGGCTCGTCCAGCACCAGCAATTGCGGGGCGGGGATCAAGCCTTGCGCGAGCAATACGCGCTGACGTTCTCCTCCGGACAGCGCACCCATCCGGCGTTTGCGCTTGTCCTGCATGCCCACCCGCTCCAGCGCCTCGCCAATGGCGGCGGCGTAGTGCTTGCTCAGGCCGAGAAACGCCGGACGCCGCTGACACATCGCCGCCATGAAATCGTCGACGGTCATCGGCAAGCCACGGTCGAATTCCAGCGCCTGCGGCACGTAGCCGATGGTCCCGGGTTCGCCGGGCCATTGCAGGCTCAGTTGGCCTTGATGCGGCATCTGGCCGAGCAGGGTCTTGATCAGCGAACTCTTGCCGCCGCCATTCGGGCCGACCAGCGCATGCACGGTGCCGGGTTGCACTTGAAAGGTGACTTTGTCGAGAATCACCGTGCGGCCGAGGGTCAGGCTGACATCGGCAAAATCCAGAGTCGGGCCGCTGTGTTTGACTGCAATGTTTTCCTGGGCCGTCATGCACCGGACTCCTGAATCGCCCGGACCACGGTGTTGAGGTTGCCGGTCATTTCCTTTTCGTACTTGTCGGCGGTGTATTCGCCGTAGGAAATGTGCGACAGCGGATACAGCTTCACCCCGGATTCACGCTGAATGGTTTCGACATAAGTCGAGGGGAAATCCATCTCGGAGAAGATCACTTTCACGTCGAGTTCACGCAGTTGATCGATGGTCTTCTTCAACTGACTCGGGCTCGGCTCGATACCGTGAGCAGGTTCCACCACGGCGGTCACTTCGAGGCCGAATTCGCGCAGCAGATAATCGTAAGCCGCGTGTACCGTGGCCACGCGCAGTTCGGCGTTGGGTGCCTGAGTCAGTTTGGCCAAGGCATCGGCGCGCATCTGCCGCAGGCGTTTGCCGTAAGCGCGGGCGTTCTGCGTGTAGGTCTTGGCGTTGTCCGGGTCGAGTTTGCCCAGCTCGCGAGCGATGTTGTTGACCTGGGCAATCGAAGCGCTGATCGACAGGAACGTGTGCGGGTTGACCACTTTGCCGGCGCCGCGGGCAGCAACCCCGGTGGCGGCGAGCAGCGGCACGTTTTCGTTGGCTTCGATGGTCTTGATGTCGGGTGTTTCGCTGGCGGCGATCATGCGGTCGGCGAAGTCATCGTGGCCGACGCCGTTGAGCACGATCACATCGAGACCGCCGATGCGTTTGATGTCTTCGGCGCGTGGCTCGTAGGCGTGCGGGTTGAAACCGGCCGGGATCAGCGGCACGACTTCGGCCTTGTCACCGACGATGTTCGCGACGTAGCTGTAATAAGGGTGCAGGGTGATGCCGATGCGCAGGCGTTTGGCCTGATCGGCGCTGGCCAGCGGGCTGAGCAGGCAGGCGCACAGGCCGAGCAGGAGCATGCGCAACAAGGGACGGCTTTTAAATGAACTGGACATGGGCAAGCGGTCTTCTCTCGAGTGAAGGCGAGGGTTCAATGACGATGCTCGCGGGTTACCCCGGCATCGAATTGCGCGACGATCTGCTTCCAGCCGGCAGCGGACAGTGCTGCATCTGACAGATTCGGCGGCGTCTGCAGGTCAGTGCTGCGATTGAGCCAGATGTCCGGCGCCGCTTTCGCGTCGGCGCTCAGGCGCATCAGAAACGACCCCGCCACCTTAGGCGCCTGGCTGTGGCCGAAGTAGGCCGAGTCTGCGAGCAGTTGCCAGGCATGCGCGCCACGGCTGACCGAGCTGGCGTCCTGCGCGAACGGGGCGAAACCTTCGTCGGCGAGCGCATTCGGCGTCGGCACCGCCTGTTGTTCTTCACGCAACAAGCGGATTTCGTCGAGGGTCACCCGCAGGTCGGCATAGATGCCTTGCTCGCTGGCGCCGAGGTCGCGACGGGCGTCGAGCTGATGGCTGGACACCGGCTCCGGCTCATGAGACACACCGCGCCACGCGACCACCGAACCGGCCACCGCGAGGATCAGCAGGCACAGCAGCAACACGTAGAGGGTTTCATGGCCGGCACCTGCCGGGCGCACGACTTGAGTGGTGGGCGTGGTCATGGTGCCTCGATATCCGCTTGGTCGATTTCGACCACATGGCCGGGGCCCGCGTCGAACAGCACGTAGAACTCGGCGCCGGGTTTCTTGAAAGTCAGCGTCGAGTCAGCGCCAAGCTTGCCTGGCACGAGAATGGTTTCGTCATAGCCGATTACGTCCAGGGTCACCCCCGGTGCACCGCTGCCGTCGGAGAAACCGCCGGTGCATTTGATCTGTTCGGCATCAACCGCTTTGCATTCACACATCGGGTTATGCGCGAGGGCGTTGGCGCTGAAGCCCGCGCAGAGCACCAGCAATACAGTGCTCAAACGCAGGCGGAGAGGGCGGTGAGCAATGCTCATGGTTTGGCTCCTTGTTTGTTCAGCCAGTCAACGGTGGCGGGGGAGGCCTGGCTCAGGGGAATCGAGGCTTGATGCATGCTGCCGTCCCAGCCTTCCATGGTGATCCACAGCTCGGCGTCGGCTTTGGTTTTTTCCGGCACCGGCATCTGCGTTCCCATGCGGTATGGCGTGCCGAAGAAGATCGAACCGGCGGCACGCAGGCTGCGTGGCTTGCCGATGCGCAGGTAAGTAGCTTTGACGTGATCGACGCAGGCATCGCACAGGGCGGCGCTGAAGTCCTTCATGTAACCGGCGGGTCCGCTGAGCAGCGGTGCATCTTTGCGCAGTTCGGCGAGGCGCAGGCTCCACGGTCCGACCTGAATTTCGCCGATTTCCCGCTCGCCCAAGCCGACGTCGCCGCGAAACAGTGAAGCATCGGCGAAGTATTTGGGCATGAAACCGAGCGGGATCAGCAGCAAAAAGACATTCAGATGGAAGCGCCATTTGCGCCAGAGTCGGCTTAGGCGCGAAGGTGCTGGCGTCGCTTTGGTCTGGCTCACGGGCGGGCCTCCGAAGTTTCATGCCGGGCGGCCGTGCGACTGGCGTGCGTACGGTTTTTCTTGTCCTCACGCTTGAGCGCGTTGAGTGTCGCCAGAGCAGTGCGCTTGCTCCAGATCAGCAGGCCGCTAAGGACCATCATGCTCAGCAGGAGACCGAAGAAAAACCACACCAGCTTGATCCATATCCCACCGAAATCGCCGGTGTGCAGAGGGCGCATGGATTCAGTCACAAACTCGAGGGCCGAGCGATCGGACAACAGGCGCGAGGCAGCAATGTCACCGTTGTATGGATTAAGCGTGGCGGTCTGGAACATCAGCGGATACCAACCGCGGCCGCCGACGCTCATGTGGCTGTAGGCATTGCCCGGCAGACTGACAAAGCTGGCTTCGAGGCTGGGGATTCGCTGTCGGGCGATTTCGACCGCCGAGTCCAGGCTGATCAGGGGCGGTGGCGTGCCATCGGCGGAAATCGGCACACTTTCGCGGGACATTGCCGGAATGATTGGCTCACTGGAAATGGAAATCTGGTTGTCGAACAGCAGGGCACGAATCAGGAACCACACACCGGTGATGGAAATCACCGCGATGAACCAGATGGACCAGATCCCGCTGAGCCGGTGAAAGTCGCCCCAGAAAATCCGCGCGCCGTGGCGAATACGCAACGTCGGGCGAAAAAAGCCTTTCCAGAAACGCTTGTAGACCACCAGACCGGTTACCAGTGAAGCAAGCATCGGCACACCGAGGAATGACACCAGGTACCAGCCCCAACTGAAACCGTTGGTAAACGGCACCAGCCACCAGCCGTGCAGCGCGCGGGTAAACGCCTTGAAGTTGAAATCGGGCGCCGCACCCTGGATGACGCCGGTATACGGATTGACGTACACCGTCAGCGAGCGCCCGTCGGGATAGCTGACTTCAACATCGAGGGCGAAATGCGATTCGTCCGGCCGGCTGATGCTTTGCACCAGGGTTTGTGGTTCGGCCTGTTTTATCGCGGCGAGAATCTGGTCATAACTGAGCAGCGGCGCGTCATCCGACGGTTGGCTGGCTCGCATCTGCGGGTTGGCCAGCCAGACGATTTCCTGGCTGACCACCGCCAAAGTGCCAGTGACACACACGATCAACACAAAAAACCAGATCGGTAATGCCAGCCAGCTGTGTACCAGGAACCACAGTTTGGAGCGGGATTTCTTCGACATGTCTGAAGGTCTTGATTCAATGGGAGGAGTCGGTACTACGGGCTTCGCAGCACAGGAGTCCCTGAAAGTCCGGCCGTGGCTGTTGCCGACGCGGCCGATCCGCATCTCTATAAGACGGATGAGCGAAGCAAATCCTGATGAGGGATATGAAAGTAAATGTTTCGCGATCGCAATCTCACTATCGTGGACGGCGCAAATACGTAAGTGGTGCGGGGCAAATCGAAACTGGCGGCGTCGCCGCCAGTACTGACGCAGAACGATCAGCCTTGCTTGAACATCTCCTGTGCCCGCTGCTCGATCTGCTCCTGGGTGAGATCTTCTTTGCGCGTGGCGAGAAACCACAGATGTCCGTACGGATCTTTCAACGTCCCGCTGCGGTCGCCATAAAATTGATCCTTGGGTTCAGAAACCGCGGTGGCTCCAGCGTCCAGAGCTCTCTGAAAGGATTTGTCGACATCGGTCACATATAGATGCAAGCCGACCGAGACTGAACTGTCGGGGTTGCTCAGCGGCCCCTGATCGCAGGGCGATCCGAGCATGATCGCGCTGTCGCCGATGCGCAGTTCGGCATGGCCGATGCCGCCGTCGGGCATCGTCAGGCGCATCACTTCAGTCGCGCCGAAGGCGGTTTTGTAGAAGTCGATGGCTTCGGCTGCCTTGTGGATGCCGAGATACGGGGTAATGCTGTGATACCCCTCGGGAATGGGTTTGACGCTCATGACGTTTCTCCCTGTGGTTATTGTGGGATGAGGGTGGAGCTGAACCGGGTTTCCGGTCGGTTCACTATAGATCCAGCCTCGCACCACAATCGGGCAACCGACGAGCAACCACTTCGACCTCAGACCGGCTTGTCGAGAAAATGCGCCCCCGGGCCTTGCTCGCCGAGCACATCGCCCTGATTGCGCAGCGGACAGGCCTCCATCGACAGACAGCCGCAGCCGATGCAGCCATTCAGTCGATCACGCAGCACCATCAATTGGTTGATGCGATCATCGAGTTCCCGGCTCCATTGCTCGGACAACACCTTCCAGTCCGCCGCGGTCGGTGCGCGGTTGTCTGGCAACTGCTGCAACGCCTGGCCAATCTCCGCCAGCGGAATTCCCAGCCGCTGCGCGACTTTGATCAACGCCACCCGCCGCAACACTTCCCGTGGATAGCGCCGCTGGTTACCGGCATTGCGCTGGCTCTTGATCAAACCTTTGCTTTCATAAAAGTGCAGGGCGGTGACCGCGACGCCGCTGCGCGCCGCAACTTCGCCGACGCTGAGCTGCTTGTGCAGGTTTTCCGGGGTGATCATTGGAAAATGTCTCTTGACCTTTACTTAACTAGAGGTTTTACCCTGCACGCCTTCGAGTCGCAAGATTCGTCCTACAGATTAGCGGGGGCTTTCATGCAAGCATTGGCGAAAAACAGCAGCTTTACCCAATTGATCGAGTTCGAGATCGAACCAAGGCAACAACCGGCGCTGGTGTCTGCGCTGTCGATCCAGACCGAACGTCTGGCTCAGCGCTACGCCGGTTTCGTCAGCGCCAGCGTTCAGGCGAGCGACGATGGCCGACGGGTGCTGAGTTTTCTGCAATGGCAATCACGCGAAGCGGGGGAGGCGGCGTTCGAGGGTTTCGAAACTGGCGAGCAGGATTTCTGGCAACTGATCCGTGCGCATCACGCCAGAACCGTGACCTTCGGTTCATTTCAGGTGCTGAGCAGCATCGCGCGCAATCAGGACGACGGTCTGCATTGCCAACTGGTCGGCTAGACGAGAACTGGAGCGACGTTCCTGAATCCTGATAGCCACTATCGAGAGCGTTGATTTCTGCGCAAGCGAGCGCGGGCGTAGCCTTGCTCCATCGACTAACGCTGCTCGCCAGGACGCTCCCATGAATCATTTACTGACTGTTTCGCTAATGCTCGCTGTCTCCGTTCTCGCCGGATGTGCGAGTCACGTTTCTCCGGAATTGCGCCCTTATTCGGCGGAGGAATCCCGCGAACTGGCGCTGGAAACGCTGAATCGTCGCGGCCTCTCTTTCGAGGAATACCACGCGAAAAAAGCCGAATTGCTCGGCCAGCCGCAGAAGGTTTTTGGTTTCGACAACAACGGTGAAATGAGCGCCGAGCGTGCCGTACAGCTGCACGGTCGTCCCAGCTGATCAGCAACTGTACTGCTCGAATTTTTCCGCAACTGTCCGTGGGTTTGCGCCGTCTCGTGCGATAGGGTCATTACCTGAATGACCCCGACGGATTGCCTGCCATGACCCTCTCGCTTGATCTGCTGCTGGGCTTTGCCCTGTTTGCCCTTGTCACCTCGATTACACCGGGGCCGAACAACACCATGTTGCTGGCATCGGGCGTGAACTTCGGCTTTAACCGCACCATCCCACACATGCTCGGCATAACCTGCGGCTTCTTCGTATTGGTAGTGGCAGTAGGCTTTGGCCTGGGTGCGGTGTTCCAGACTTATCCACTTCTATATACCGTGCTGCGTTACGTCGGCGCGGCGTACTTGTTGTATCTGGCTTGGAAAATCGCGCACTCGGGGCCGGTCAACGACAGCGAGCAGGGCGATGCCAAGCCGATCAGCTATCTGAGTGCGGCGGCGTTTCAATGGGTCAATCCCAAGGCGTGGATCATGGCCATCGGTGCCATCAGCACTTACACGCCGATGCAGGGTTATTTCACTAACGTGGTGGTGATCGCCGCCGTATTCGCCATCATCAATCTGCCGAGCGTCGGCGTCTGGGCGGCGTGCGGCACGCTGCTGCGCAATGTGCTCAAGGATCGCCGCTGGTTGCGCGTGTTCAACTGGGGTATGGCGGCGTTGCTGGTGATTTCGCTGTATCCGTTACTTCTCGAAAGCTTTAGCTGACGCATTGCTTCAACCGCCGGCCCGATGCCTGTTAAAGTCGCGTTCAGGAGCGTTCCTACGCACTTTTAAATGAAGTTGTCCTTCTTTAACGGCATCCGATCAGGTATTGATGACGCTCTCGAACCCGGGCGCAGCTCATGAGGCTGTGCTTTGCCGTTTGCAGACACGAGCCTCCTGATCCCGGAACACGCTCTGCGAGTCTTTTTATGAACCAACGTCCGCTGTATTTCGATTACGCCGCCACCACTCCGGTCGACGAGCGGGTCATCCAGGTGATGATCGAGTGTCTTGGCTTCAACGCCAATTTCGGCAACCCGGCATCCAGCTCCCACGCGTTCGGCCAGCAGGCCCGGCAAACGGTCGAGCACGCCCGGCGGCAAGTCGCTGAACTGGTCGGCGCTCAAGCTGAACAGATCGTCTGGACGTCCGGTGCCACTGAATCCAACAACCTCGCCCTCAAAGGTGTGGCGCAGGCGCGAGGTGTGTCCGGCGGGCACATCATCACCAGCCAGATCGAACACAAAGCCATCCTCGATACCGCCCGGCAATTGCAGGACGCCGGCATCGCCGTGACCTATCTGGTACCGGATGCCGAGGGTCTGATCACTGCGCAAGCGGTCAGCGAAGCCATGCGCGAGGACACGTTTATGGTGTCGCTGATGCTGGTCAATAATGAACTCGGCACGCTCAACGACATTCAGGCCATTGGCGAAGTGGTTCGCGGCCGCGAAGCGTTGTTCCATGTCGATGCGGCGCAGGGTGCAGGCAAGGTGGCGATTGATCTGGCGCAATGGCCGGTGGATCTGATGTCGTTCTCGGCGCACAAACTCTACGGTCCCAAAGGCATCGGCGCGCTATATGTAGGGCCGCGCGCGCAGCAACGTTTGCAGGCGCAGATTCATGGGGGCGGTCACGAGGGCGGTTTGCGCTCCGGTACGCTGGCGACGCATCAGATCGCAGCGATGGGCGCGGCATTCGCGCTGGCGGGTGCCGAGTTCGATCAAGAGAAGCGCACCATCGTTGCATTGCGCGAACGTCTGCTCGAGCAGCTTTTGCGCCTGCCGGGTGTGCGCCTCAACGGCAGCTCGACTCAGCGTATTCCACACACCTTGAGCCTGACCTTCAGCGAAGGTGAATTCAATTCGGCGGCGTTGATCCATTCGATTGCATTCTCCGCAACCTCGGCCTGCAATTCGGCGAGCAATGCGCCGTCCCACGTGTTGTTGGCGCTGGGGCATGACGCGCAGCTGGCCGGCCGCACCATCCGCCTGAGTCTCGGCCGTTTCACCACCGCCGAAGATATCGATCAGGCCATTCAACTGATTAAAACCGCCTGCACCAGTGCTCCGGCATTCTGGGCGACCGGGCTGTAACGCGCCGATTTTGCACGGCACCGAACAATAACGAAAAAGTGATTAGCAGGAGACACGATGAGTATCCAGACCCTGACCGAAGGATCGGTTCCCCAGCGCTTGGCGCAAACCCGCGAAGCGATGCGTCGCGAAGGCATTCATGCGCTGTTGGTGCCGTCCGCCGACCCGCACCTGTCGGAATACCTGCCGGGTTACTGGCAGGGCCGGCAATGGCTGTCGGGTTTTCATGGTTCGGTCGGTACTTTGATTGTCACCAGCGATTTCGCCGGTGTCTGGGCTGACAGCCGTTATTGGGAACAGGCGACCAAGGAACTCAACGGCAGCGGCATCGAACTGGTCAAGCTGCAACCGGGTCAGCCGAGCCCGCTGGACTGGCTGGCCGAGCAAACCCCGGAAGGTGGGGTGGTCGCGGTCGATGGCGCGGTCATGGCCGTGGCTTCGGCGCGCACCTTGAGCGGCAAACTGGAAGCGCGGGGCGCAAGTCTGCGCACTGATACCGACTTGCTCAAGCAAGTCTGGAGCGACCGTCCGAGCTTGCCGAACGCGCCGATCTATCAGCATCTTCCGCCACAAGCGACCGTCAGTCGTGGCGCGAAACTCGCGGCATTGCGCGAGACTTTGCAGGAACGCGGTGCTGACTGGCACTTCATCGCTACTCTCGATGACATTGCCTGGCTGTTTAACCTGCGCGGCGGCGATGTGTCGTTCAACCCGGTGTTCGTTTCTTTTGCACTGATCAGTCAGCAGCAAGCCACGTTGTTCGTGGCGCTCAGCAAAGTCGATGCGCAATTGCGCGCGGTGCTGGAGCAGGACGGCGTGACGCTGCGCGATTACAGCGAAGTGGCTGACGCCTTACGTGCGATTCCGGCCGGTGCGAGTCTGCTGGTGGACCCTGCGCGCGTCACTTCCGGTTTACTGGAAAGCCTCGATAGCAGCGTGAAACTCGTCGAAGGACTCAATCCGACCACGTTGGCCAAATCGCAAAAAAGCCAGGCTGATGCCGGGCACATCCGTCAGGCGATGGAGCAGGATGGCGCTGCGCTGTGCGAGTTCTTCACTTGGCTGGATTCGGCGTTGGGCAAAGAACGCGTCACCGAACTGACCATCGACGAAAAACTCACTGCTGCGCGTGAGCGTCGTCCCGATTACGTGTCGCTGAGTTTCAACACGATTGCCGCGTTTAACGCCAACGGCGCAATGCCGCATTACCACGCCACCGAGGAAGAGCACGCGGTGATCGAGGGTGACGGCTTGCTGCTGATCGACTCCGGCGGCCAGTATCTGGGCGGCACCACCGACATCACGCGCATGGTGCCGGTGGGTACGCCGACCGCTGAGCAGAAACGTGATTGCACACGCGTGTTGAAAGGCGTGATCGCATTGTCCCGCGCGCAGTTTCCGAAAGGCATTCTGTCGCCGCTGCTCGACGCCATTGCGCGCGCGCCGATCTGGGCCGAAAGTGTGGATTACGGTCATGGCACCGGTCATGGCGTCGGTTATTTCCTCAATGTTCACGAAGGCCCGCAGGTGATTGCCTATCAGGCGGCTGCGGCGCCGCAAACGGCGATGCAGTTGGGGATGATCACTTCGATCGAGCCGGGTACTTACCGTCCGGGTCGCTGGGGCGTGCGTATCGAGAACCTGGCAATGAACGTTGCCGCTGGCAGCAGTGAGTTCGGTGAGTTCCTCAAGTTCGAAACTCTGACCTTGTGCCCGATCGACACTCGCTGCCTTGAACCGTCATTGCTGACTCAGGAAGAGAAACAGTGGTTCAACGCTTATCACGCCGAAGTGCGCGAGCGCCTGAGCCCGCTGCTCGACGGAGCGGCGCTGGAGTGGTTGAACGCGCGCACGGTCGCTATCTAATAGCTTGAAGCTCGGGCGCTGCTGCCAGCGCCCGAGCCTTTTGGTTTAGGGCGCCCCCCGTTCAGCGCAGGGCTTGTTCGACGAAATCCAGTCGATCCTGGCCGAAAAACATCTGATTGCCGATAAACATGCTCGGCGCCCCGAAAACACCGCGTTTAATGGCTGTTTCGGTATTTTCCTTGAGTGCGCTTTTGACGGCATCGTCGTTGCTCAGGGCCAGCACTTCTTCAGGGTTGAAGCCGTGTTCGCTCAATACCGCTGCGACGGTCGCCGGGTCATCGAGACTACGGCCGTCGACCCAAAGCGCTTTGAACAGGCAGTCGATGAATGCGAGGAAGCGCTCTGGCTGCCGCAATTGAATGCCGGTGACGGCGCGCATCAGCAGCAACGTATTGATCGGGAAATGCGGATTGAATCTGAGCGGCACGCCGTAGCGTTTGGCGTAACGATCCAGATCCTGAAACATGTAACGGCCCTTGGCTGGAATCATCGCCGGTGAGGCATTGCCGGTGGCTTTGAAAACGCCGCCGAGCAGCATTGGAATGTAGACCAACTGACTGTCGGTGTCGGCGCAGATCTTCGGCAATTGCGTGTAAGCCAGGTAAGTGGCGGGACTGCCGAGATCGAAATAGAACTCTACGGTTTTGCTCATGTTCGCTGCTCTTTTTGTTATGGGAAGGATTACCAGCGTTCGTTCCACGGGCGCAGATCCAGCTCGAACGTCCAGGCGTCCCGTGGCTGGCTGTGCAGATACCAGTAGTTTTCGGCGATGTGTTCAGGGTTGAGAATGCCGTCCTCATCCTTGGTCGCGTATTTCTCGGGAAAACTGTTGCGGATGAAGTCTGTATCGATGGCGCCGTCGACCACTACATGAGCGACGTGGATGTTCAGTGGTCCAAGTTCGCGGGCCATGCTTTGCGCCAAAGCGCGGATGCCATGCTTTGCGCCGGCGAACGCGGCAAATCCCGAAGCGCCGCGCAGGCCGGCGGTGGCACCGGTGAACAGGATGGTGCCGCGATTGCGCGTGACCATGCGTCTGGCCACTTCGCGTGCATTGAGGAAGCCTGAGAAACAGGCCATTTCCCAAATCTTGAAATACTTGCGCGCGGTTTCCTCGAGGATGCTGCAAGGCACGTTGGCGCCTATGTTGAAGACGAACGCTTCGATCGGGCCGATGCGGGTTTCGATGTCTTCGATCAGCGCGATAACGTCTTCTTCCTTGCGTGCATCGCAGGCAAAGCCGTGAGCTTCACCTCCTTCAGCCTCAATCGAGTCCACCAGCGGTTGCAGCTTGTCGGCGCTGCGTCGCGTGACGCATGCCACGAAACCTTCCTTGGCAAACCGCTTGGCGATGGCACCACCCGTGGCATCCCCCGCACCTACAACGAGTACGACCTTCTTGTTATTCATGGGCAAAACCCCTTTGGTTAACGATCGTTAAGTGAACGAACGTTATGCTAGGATTCGCTCAGCGTCAAGGCAGTCAAATTTGAGGTCATACGTATGCGTTACTCCACCAGTCACAAGCTGGAAACCAGAGAAAAATTGCTGCAAAGCAGTTCCCTGTCGGCGAAAAAGGCTGGCTTCTCTACGGTAGGCGTTGATGGGCTGATGAAGGCTATCGGGTTGAGTGGTGCAGCGTTCTATAGCCACTTTTCATCGAAGGATGATTTGTTCGCGGCCATTGTCGAGCGTGAGTTGAGCCAAAGTCTTGAGCGTCTTGGCGGGCAGGGAACGCAGGATCGTGATCGGCTGGAGCGTTGTCTGAAAAAGTATCTGAGCATGGCGCATGTCGAGAGCCCTGAACTGGGCTGCGCGTTACCTGCGCTGGGAGCGGAGATCGCACGTTCGGATGAAGTGGTGCGGGAGCAGGCGGAGCTGTGGATTTGTCGGCTGCAGGAGAGCTGGGCGCAGATTCTGCAGAGTGACAGCCTGGCTTGGGCCATCCTGTCGCAGTGTGTAGGCGCCTTGGTGGTTGCGCGAATGCTCGCCACGCCGAAGATTCAGCGCCAGGTGTTGCAGGCCAGTCACGAGGAAATCGGCCGCCAGCTCGCTATTCGACGAGTACCTTAGCGGCCGCAACTTACTTGCAGATGACGATCATGCTGCGGCTGGTGTAACCGGCAGGATTGAGACCAAATGGGTAATCCCCCGGTTCTTCCACCGAGTCACCTGATTTGGCGATGACCTTGTAACCCTTCGGCGCGCAGGAGTTGGCGGCGCGGGTGTAGCACTTGTCCCAAGAGGACGAAAGGCCCGAGCAGTTGATGTGCAGGCCCTTTTTACCGTGTTTCACTTTGGGGCTGGAGGTTGCCGCGCAACCCGCAACGGCGAGCATGGCGATCAGTAGCAAAATTCGTTTCATTCCCGTCCTTATGACAGCCTCGAGTCTTGTGCTCGGGTCCGCCTGCATGCGCTCTCGCTTGAAGCGTTTCTGATATCCCTATCCGAAAAAATCCATGTCTGGCATTGGGTTGCGAGGCTAAACATGGCCTAAATGCGCGCCAATTGCCAGACCTTCGTCAAATCCTGTTTCAATCCGCCGCAATTGCAGGTTTGGCGCCACTACTCATGGTCAGAGTTGCGCCGACCGAGGCCAGAATAATGCACAGAATGGCCATCCATTGTGACAAGGAAAGGTATTCCTGCAGGAACAGCAGGCCCGACAGTGCACCGAATGCCGGTTCGATACTCATCAGGGTGCCGAATGTTCGCGCGGGCATGCGGGTCAGTGCGACCATCTCCAGTGTGTAGGGCAGGGCGGTGGACAGGATCGCGACGCCAATCGCGATCGGGATCAGAGAGGGTGTCAGTAGAGCGGCGCCAGCGTGGACGATGCCGATGGGAGCGACAAACAGCGCGGCGATCATCACGCCCAGCGCGGCAGTCGTTACGCCATTGTCCGCGCCGGCCTTCTGACCGAACAGAATATACAAGGCCCAGCACACGCCTGCTCCCAGTGCATAGCCGGCGCCGACCAGATCAATGCCGGCGCTCGTCGCACCCGTAGGTATGAGCAGTAGAAGTCCTACCGCTGCCAGCGCGATCCAGAGAAAGTCGATCGCTCGCCGGGACGCGTAAATAGCAACTGCCAATGGGCCAGTGAACTCCAGCGCCACGGCGATTCCCAAGGGTACTGTGCGCAATGACATATAGAAGAGGAAGTTCATGCCACCCAACGCCATTCCGTAGACGATCACCGTGCGCAGGGATTTCGCGGTGAGCTTGGCTCTCCAGGGTCTGAGCAATATCAGCATGATCACGCTGGCGAAGATCAGCCGTAGAGTAGTGGTGCCCTGGGCGCCAATGATGGGGAACATACTTTTGGCCAGAGAGGCACCGGACTGGATTGATGCCATCGCTATTAATAGCAGGCCGACCGGGAACAGAATCGAGGCAAGGCTGCGTGGGTGGTCATTCATGGAATGGCGTCATCCGAGGTGAGGCAGTGGAAAGTGTTGTTTTTGGTGTTGGGCAATATAGTGCGCATTCGCGCTGGAGACGTCTATATATAAGCAGTGTTTTACGCGCGCTGATAGAAAAACTGAATTAGGGGTTGACGACAGATTCTGGAAGTCTATAATTCGCCCCACTTCCGGCGCAGTCGAAACGGAAAACTTCTTGAGATTCAATGAGTTATGTAGGTTTAGGCAGTGCAGGGCTTCAGTTTATCGAAGTCTGGAAGTAGCTGAAAAAGAGGTGTTGACAGCAGCGTGTAACGCTGTAGAATTCGCCTCCCGCTGACGAGAGATCGGAAGCGCAAGTGGTTGAAGTTGTTGAAGAATTCTT